>NZ_JAGIOD010000002.1:1200000-1500000 GCF_017876545.1 Brachybacterium sacelli
TCTGGGTCATGCCTTTGGTGACCTCGGTGGCGAGGTTGCGGGAGTAGAACTCCGCGATGGTGGACATGATCCCGTGCAGCAGCATCCCCGAGGGGGTTTCGTCGATGTTCTCCGTGGCCGAGACCAGCAGCACGCCGGCCTGTTGGAGGGCCAGGTGGATGGTCACGTCGTCGGCGCGGTTGCGGGCGAGTCGGTCGACCTTGTGGACGATGCAGTAGGCGACCTTGTTGGCCTTGACGTATTGGATCATCCGCATCAGCTCGGGCCGGTCGGCGGACTTGGCCGAGGCTCCGGCGTCGACGAACTCCTCGATGATGGCCGCGCCGAGCTGGTCGGCCTTGCGGCGCACCGCCTCACGTTGGGCGGGGATGGAGAAGCCTTCGTCGGTGCCGCCCTTGGAGGCCTGTTCGCGGGTGGAGACCCGCAGGTAAGAGATGGCGACTGCCGTGCTGATCGGTGGTTCGATCAGACTGGCCGCCGGATCGGCAGCAGTAGTGGTGGTCATCGGGTCCTTCACTCTCACGCGATTCGACCCTCGCGCTCCCAAAAGACTGGGAGGGGATGTTGATCGTGAGAGCAGCCATCGATGTGGCTGTAGGGCGAGACCCGACGGGGTCACGGTTTTGCGTGTTGCCCACCCATGCGGGTGAGGTTTAGGACCACAACACCCCGCGCACGCGAGGCTTGCACGTTCATTCTACCAACGGGGCTGCGACACCCGCCTTGGTACTGGGTGCGGTGGTGCCGCGGTCGCTGTAGGTCTCGGGGGTCTCGGTGGCGCGGCGTTCGGCGCGGCTGTGCCCGGTCTCCTGCAAGGTCAACCGGATCAGGACCTCGGCGAGCTTGTGCAGGTCCGCCTGGTCGCGGTGTACTGCGCGGGCCGAGAATGACCGGTCCTCATACCGGCGCCGGTCGGTCTTCTTCACATAGGTGCCCATCAGTCCCGCACCTCCCCGGTCACCGGATCGACATCGAGGTCGTCGTCGAGGCTGGCGTAGAACTCGTCCTCGGCGTCCTGGCGGCTGCGGACCTGTGCTTGGACGAACTGGACGAACTCGGCGTCCCGGTCGGCGATCACGACATCCTCGACCGGCGGCCCGGGTTCTTCGCCGGGCCAGGTGGTCTGTCGGGTGGGCCGGTCGCGGTCGATGCGGGTGCCGGAGGCGGCGACCCAGTCCCGCAGCCGGGCGCGGGTGTCGGCGAAGTCGCGATGCCAGCCGATCGCGGCGGAGGCATTCTGTTCGGGGTCGTAGGCACCCAGCCAGTGCAGGTGCAAAGCCGACAGTTCCCAGACGAGTTCGGGATGATGGTGCCAGAACGGCGGAACCACCGAGGCCGGTAGTCCGTAGGTGTGGCGCAGCCAGTTCACCCACCGGTTCAGCGCGAGCCATTCCTGTTCCAGGTCGTGGGCGGACAGCAGGTTCCAGTTCACCGGGTGCGGTGTCTCGGGCACGTCGGCGTCACTGACCTGTGGTGGCCCGGCGAACACGTCCGGCTCATCCACCTCTGGCTCGTCGTTGTCGAGCGGGTCGGGTTCGGGAATGTGATCGGTCATGATGATCGGCTCCCGGCGTTCACAGGCCGATGGCCGCGGACTGCGGTGCCTGAGCTGGCCGAGTGGGCGGCTCGACGGCGGCTGCTTCGCGTTCGGCGGCGCGGCGCGGTGTGCGGTCGACGTCGTAGCGGGTGCGGGCGGTGTCATGGCCGATCTTCTTGGCCACGAACTCCTCGCTCTCGACCGCTTGGCCGTCACGTTCGTAGTTGATCTCGCGGGCATAGCCCTCGGCAATGAAGTTGTCGCCCTTGGCGAACCTCGCGTGGGCATGCTCGGCGGATCGGCCGAACATCACCAGATGGTGGTAGGTCGTCTCGGTCTGGGTGAACGAGCCGTCGTCCTCGCGGCGGAAGTGCTCCTTGCCGACCCGGGCGTAGAACCGCGGGTCACCCTTCGAGGTCTGGCTGAGCTGGGGGTCCGAAGCGATGAACCCCGAGAACGACTCCTGCGTGCGGATAGCCATCAGACTCTCCTCCTGACACATCACGCGACCCCACGTGTAGGGCCGCTCGTGCCAGACAGGTGCACCCACCCGCCCAAACGTGGTCAGGAGCCCGGGCGGCGCAGCAGCGCTTCGATCTCGGCCCGGTCGGTCTTGAGCTGAGCTGCATCAGGACGCGAGGGCCAAGGACGCAGATCGGTGACGATCGGTGGCGCAGAGCGCAGGAGGGTCACACCCGTACCGAACGGGAGCGTCCTGATCCGGTCCGGGGGCAGGATCGGCACTCGACGCACCGAACGCTGATTCGATCGCGTCCCGTGGTCACCGAGGGTCACGCTGTCGGTGTACTCGTCGCGTTCCCCGATCAGGGTGGAGAGGTCTTGGAGGTCGCGGGAGTTGGAGGCGCCGCCGAGGATGATCTTCACGATGGAGGCGTCCCAGATCGCCCCGGCGGCGTTGTCGGACCACTTCTCCCGCGCCTGGGCGAGGGACTGTAAGACCGGGAGTGTGGTGATGCCGGTGCCGCCACCCTCGGCCATCAGCGCCGGTAGCGACGGCAACGGTGCGAGGTTGCCGATCTCATCGAGTGCCAGCAGCAGCGGTGGGTCCAGACGTGCGCCGGGTGAGCGTGCGGCGATCCGGCGGGCGGTTTCGATGAGGTCTTCGACGAACGCCGCCACGAGTGCTGCGGATGCGCCGGCTCCGGCTCCGGTGGCGAGCAGGTAGAGGGTGCCGCGCTGGCGGATGAAGGTCTCGGGGTCGAAGTCCTCGCCCGGCCGTGGTGAGACGGCGTCGAGGACGCGGGGATCGGCAAGGGCTCCGAGGGCGAGTGCGACGCCTTGCCAGATCGAGTCCCTGGTTTTGGGGTCCGAGTCGATCATCGCCCCGAGGGAGTCGGCCCACCCTGTGGCGGCCTGGGTGGTGTTGGTGAGGATGGCGACGGCTTCGGCGGCGGCGGTGGGGTCGAGGGTCCAGCGGAACAGCTCCGCGGGTGGCCGGTGGTCCAGTGCTGCGGCGTGCAGGAGGGCTTGGAGGGCGGTGCGCGTTTTCCCTTCCCAGAACCCGCCGGATTCCACCCCGCCGCTGCTGAGCCCGGTGGTGGAGGCGAGGCCGGTGGCGCGGATCATCGCCGTTAGCGGGTCATCGCAGCCGCGGATCGGTGACCAGCGCATCCCGGCGGGGATGCCCTCGGCCAGGTGCTGGGGGTCGAACACCGCCACCGGCCGACCATCTCGCTGGCGAGCTTTGAGGGTGGCGGTGAGGTTGTCCGGCCGTGTGGATGTGGTGACGACCGCGCCGGGTGCGTCGAGGATGGCGTTGATGACCACGTGCAGGCCTTTGCCGGAGCGGGGTGGGCCGATGAGCAGGACCGAGTCCTCCACGCTCGCCCATACCTGCCTGCCCTGCGAGCGTCCGAGCAGGTAGCCCACATCGGAGGGCGTGGGCTCATCGAGCGAGGGACGCAGTGTCGCGGCCCGGCGCAGGAGTGTCTTGGCGGAGGCGGTCTGGATGACCTCGTGGGCGGTAGCGATCCCGGCCAGGCGGCGTGGGTCGGTCTCGACCTTGCGCGAGTGGCGGCGCAGCCGCACCCACACCGACCCGGCGGCCGTCGCGAGGACGGCAAGCAGGACTGCGGTCACGATCCAGTACGCGACTGGGCTCAATCCGTCGGCATCGAGCGCGGCGGCGGGTTCGGTGGGGTTGAACAGCACACCGAGTCCCGAGGCCGGCCCGGCAGTGGGTTGGGATGCGCCGGTCAGGAACGCCGCCACGCTCCCTGCGGCGCGCAGGATGAGCGCGGCACCGAAGGCGCTGATCAGGGCGATGATGGCGGCGTTGGTCAGCTCATCGCCCAGGCTCCCGGTCTGCCGCCCCGACGCCGGTCCGGTCATGGCAGCCGCCGGACCTGGACTGTGCCTGAGACCCGGCCCAGCAGCACGACCTCCCCGGCGTCGTCGTCGAGCAGGCCAGCGAGGCGGCTGGTGTCGAGCAGGGCGCGGGCGTGACCCGTGCCGGTGGCATTGGTGTGGGCGAGGACGAGGGCGACGGCGATGTCCTCGCCGGGCACGAACCCTTCGCCGGTGACCTCCACCAGCTCCGGCACCTGCTTGGATTTGGAGTGCTTCCCGCGCGGTTTCCTTTGCTTGGTCTCTGCGGGTTGTGGGGGTGTGGGTTTGCGGGCGTGGATGAGGTCGGTGAACACGGTCCCGTCGCTCTCGCGGACCTCGATCCGAACCGCGACCGTGCGGTCCTTCGTGATGGCGTCCAGCAGGGCGCCGAGGGTGCCCCGCGTCCACACCTGTCCCTCAGCAGGGGCCGGGAAGGCGGCACCGTCGACGGTGACCTCCAGGGCACCGGTCTCGGTGACCGTGATGACCACATGCGGCAACACCACCGGCGGCGCATCGGGTGGCGTGTTGCGGCGGCCGCGGCGAGACGGAAGATCGGCGTTGGAACCCATACCGGCCAGGTGCACGGGCTCTGCCCTGTGAGCACGGCCGTGTGCGAGTTCATCGGCTGGTCATCTCCGGGCCGTACCGTCAAGACCCAGGACGGCGGCACGAACAGAAGGGGCGGGTGGGTGCGGATGCGGGTGGGGACATGGAACGTGGAGAACCTGTTCACCCCCGCCGCCGGCACCGGCTACGGGCCGACCGAGAAGGCCGTGTTCGAGGCAAAGATCGCAGGTCTTGCCTCCACGATCACCGACGCCGAGTTGGATGTGGTGGCGGTGCAGGAGGTCGGCGACGAGGACGCCTTCACCGCCCTAATCGACGCGCTCGGGTCAGGGTGGGACGGTGAGCTGTCCACTCGGTTCGCGACCCCGCACACGATCCGTAACGGCATCCTCTCCCGCCTGCCCATCGAGACCGTCAGCGAGCACGAGGCGATCCCCGACGAGCTGCAAGGCGTCCCGGTCGACGACGCCGGTACGGCGTTGACCGCGATGGGCCGCGGCGCCCTCCACATCCGCGTCACCGCCCGCGGTCAGGCGGTGGACGTGGTGAGCGTGCACTTGAAGTCCAAGCTCATCACCTACTCCGGTGGCCGGTTCACCCCACGCGACGAGGCCGAGCGCGCCAGATATGCCGCCTACGCGTTGTATCGGCGGGCGGCCGAGGCCGTCGCCGTGCGCGGTTTCGCCGATGCGCTGATCGACGCCCAGGGCGACGAGAGGCATCTGGTGGTGGCCGGGGACTTCAACGACGAAGCGGCCGCGGCGACCACGCAGATTATCCACGGCCCGGCCGGCAGTGAGATCGGCACACCGGGTGAGAACCGTCCCGATCAGGGCGACGCGCACCGGTTGTTCAACCTGGCCCCGCTGATCCCCGAAGAGCTGCGGTTCTCCCGCGTCTACCGCGGCCGCGGCGAGCTGATCGACCACCTGTTCGT
Organism: Brachybacterium sacelli; assembly: GCF_017876545.1. Lineage (NCBI taxonomy): Bacteria > Bacillati > Actinomycetota > Actinomycetes > Micrococcales > Dermabacteraceae > Brachybacterium > Brachybacterium sacelli. The sequence goes on from NZ_JAGIOD010000002.1 coordinate 1,205,394, forward strand.
CACCAACGCCACCCGCCAGGCCGTCACCGACGCCACCACCCTCACCGGCGGCGAACCCCTGCCCTCCATCGACGACACCCCCACGACCCGGCGTGATTCGCCGTACTCCGACCACGCCCTGGTGGTCGCCACCCTCGACCTGTAGACCTCAGGCGGGATTCTGAACGCCGGTATAGCGCTGGTCCGTCCGGAAGAGTTCCAGCTCAGCGGGATGCAACTGGTGCTGGGTCACGAAGCTCCTGGCCTTGATCCGCCACAACCCCTGACCCACGCCGAGGGACGGGAGCAGCTTCTGCTCGGTGCCGGTCAGTCCGAGCGCGGTGGCGGTGGGGCCGAGCTGGTCGGACTCCTGCCGGTACACGATCCGCGTCTCCGCATTCGCCAACAGGCTGTTGGCGAGAGAGCGCATCGCTGAGCCGACGTCACCGACGTTGTCCAGGTCGGAGAGCTTGTGGAAGATCAGCATGTTCGCGATCCCGTAATGCCGCGCCAGCCGCCAGTGCGCATCCATCCGCTTCAACAACGCCGGGTGGGACATCAGCCGCCAGGCCTCGTCATAGATCACCCACCGCTGCCCACCGTTTGGGTCGAGCAGCGCTGACTCCATCCACGCCGACGAGCAGGTCATCAGCACCGAGATGAGCGTGCTGTTCTCGGTGACCCGCGACAGATCGAGGCTGATCATCGGCAACGACGGATCGAAGGCGACGGTGGAGGGGCCGTCGAAGAGTCCTTGGAGGTCGCCGGCAACAAGCCTGCGCAGGGCGTGTCCGACGAGCCGGCCGTCCTCTGCGAGACGCCCGCCCGTGTCGCCGGTGGGGTTGAGGATGTGGTCGACGACGGTGGGCAGGATCGGCACGTCGTTCTCCCGCACCGTGGCAGTCAACGCGAGGTCGATCGCGGTGTGCTCCAACGGCGTGAGCCCTCGCGCCAGCACCGTCTCAGCCAGCGCGCCGATGAGGTCACGGCGACGGGAGGCCACGGTCGTCTTCCACTGCTCATCGGTTAGCCCGCCGGGGCGGTGTCCTTCGTCGAGGGGGTTGAGGCGAGTGTTGAGGCCGTGGCCGAGGACGATCGCGCGTCCGCCGACTGCCTCGGCCACGGCGGTGTGTTCGCCTTTCGGGTCGCCGGGGACGTAGACGCGGCGCCCGAACGGCAGGCTGCGCGTGTAGAGGGACTTGGCGAGGGAGGACTTTCCAGAGCCGACGATGCCAGCGAGCACCACGTTGGGTGCGGTGATGATGCCGCGGGCGTACAAGACCCAGGGGTCGTAGACGAACGATCCGCCGGAGTAGAGGTCTTGGCCGACGAACACCCCGTCGGAGCCGAGCCCGCCTTCGGCGACGAACGGATACGCCCCCGCCAATGTCGCCGAGGTGTCCTGATGGCGCGGGAGCCGGAACCGGCCCGGTAACCTGAGCGCTGCGGGGCCGGGTTCGCCGGCGGCGGGCAGGTAGCGGGTGGCGCGGCGTTCGGCGCGCTCAGCGTCCGCCTTCGCGCGTGTGGCGGCCTTGTCGGCGGCGTCCTGCTCGACCTGAAGCCTCGCCGCTGCCTTTCGGCGCTGCTTGCGCAGCTGGCGGCGCTCCTTCGCGGGGGCGACGAGAACCGATGTGTGCAGCCGCTCCCGTTCGGCGCCGGTCACAGCGACAACCCCCGCGGGGAACCGGTGGAAGCGCTGGCTGGGCCGGCGTACCAGTCTCGGTCCGGGCCGAGGGCAGCGCCCCGGGCAGCCGACGCATCACGAGCCGGTGCGGGGTCCCGGTGTGGCTGCTCGTTGACGACCGCCGAGGGCGGCCGCTCGACCTCGTGCAGTGCGGGGTCTGGTGGGGTGTCGAACTCGCGGTACAGGCCCACATGCCCCAGGGCGTGGTTGTAGGTCAGCGCGTACCCCGCGGCAGTGACGGTCCGGTCGGTGCCGCTCGCTGGCGGCTGGTCGTCGTGGACGTAGCCGTTCTCCAACGCCGCGGCGGTGGTCTCGTCGCCGTAGTCCCAACTCTTGAGGTTTTCGATGGCGGCGTCGGCGCCGTCGCGGTCGATCAGATCGAGCATCGCATCGGCCTCCTCGCCCTGGAGGAAGGCCACGTCGAGCCAGCGCCTCCCCACCTGCGCGGGTCCGGCGACGCGCCCGGTGGGGTCGTGCTCGATCAGCTCGGCCAGGGCGTCCGTGCTGATGCGTGCGGCCTCGGCCACCCACGCCGGGAACAGACCCTCGTGCTCCGGGCTGCTGCCGGGATGGTCGAGTGCGTACTGGCGAGCCTCACCCGCCGCGCTCAGGAAGGTCGCGAGGTCACGGAACGCGCGGTTGGGGTCGACGGGGGTGCCGGCGCCGGTGAACAGGTCTCGGCCCGCCACTGCTTCGCCGGTACTGGTGTCGGCGATCCGGTAGGCGTAGCGCTGATGCTCACCCACCGGCGCATCCGGCAACACCGTCAACGCGAGCGACCCCGCCTGCACGGTCGTGGTCGCGGGGTCGCCACGGAGCCGGGCGGCCAGCCGTTCTCGGGCGGCGTCTCGGTCGACGACCGGTTCGGGGTGCCAGGCGATCCTCCCGGAGTGGGAGAACGCCGTGTCGAGCCGGTCGTAAGCCTGATCGAGCAGCGTGCCGGCCTGGTGCAGCTCATCGGCCGCAGCCAGCGCGGACGTCGCGCCCGCGGCGGGGTTGCCGTCATCGTCGAACGCCCGATCCCGCGCGTTCAGGTGGGTGGTGGCGAGGTGGTCGAGGATTTGACGCAGCGACCGAACCCCCGCTACGAGGTCACCAAACACCCGGTAGGTGTCGGCCGGGTCATCGAACACGCGGGAGGCGTGGGCCAGGCCCCGCAGCGCCTCGGAGGCTTCGGCCGCATCAGCGAGCGGGTCGTGGAAGGTGGGCATCACAGCCTCCAAGGCATGGCGCGCGAACAGAGAGGGGCGAGCCCGGCAGTTCGGGCTCGCCCCTCAGGTGCACGCACCACGCCACCGCCTTGACTGGGTCGGGGGCCGGCGCCTGTGCGCGATCAGACGCGACGGCACAACGGCAGTGCAGCGGCGGTGAACGCCGCAGCCTGCTGGCCCACCAGGAGCCGGGTCTCGCAGGAGGCTTGGATGGCGGCCTGCTCGATCGCTGCCACCCCGGCCTCAAGTTCCTCGACGGTGGGCGCGGAGACACTGAGGAGGCCGGTGTAGCGCAGGACGCCGTGGCCGGCGGTCAGGTCGGCTTCCTGCTGGAGCACGTCCTGATACTCCGCGGTCTGGGCGGCGTCTTCGATCTGCCCGATCTTCGCCCGCTGCGCGGCATCGGAGATGTGCTCGACCTTCTTCTTGCGGATATCCCTGGCGGCCTGGTCGGAGCGCATCGGGGTGCAGATCAGCGAGAACGACCGCTGAATCCCGGTCGACAAGAGCACCGGCGACAAGAAGCCGGGATAGACCAGCGAGCGGGGCCACTCGGAGACCCAGAGCACGGCGTGGTGGGCGGAGTCGGTGCGCAGCCGGGTCCAGGACTCGTTGACCGCGACCGGCCCGGCGGTGGCGAGGGACTGGCCGAGTTCGCCGTGGCGTTCCAGGGTGGCGGCGATGGCCGGGTCGTACGCGCTGCGGAGGATGACGGCGATCTCGCCTGGGCTCAGCCATCCCGAGGGCGTCAGGTCGGCCGAGCGGAGCGCCGCGACCAAAGTGGACATCTCTTGGCGGAGCACGGCGGCGGCACCCCGGATGCCGCCGCCGGCGGTTCTGATCTGCCGTGCGGCGTTCTTCATGTCCAGCGCCAGGCTCAGGGTGGTGGCGTGGCGTTCGCCGGCGGGTCCGGCGCGGTCGATCAGCTGGGAGTAGGTGGTCGCGGCCCAAGTGTCGTCGGCGGTGCCGTGGGCGGCCCACCATTCGGCCAGTCCGGTGCCGGAGTCCGGCAGGGTGCGTTCGAGGACTTGGAGGGTGGCGATGCGCCCGGAGCGGCAGACGGTGGCCAGGACGCGGCCCCAGGAGGTGACCCGCCGTTCCTGCTCGCCGGGGTCGAGGAGCACGAACGCCGGATGGGACACCTCGCAGACCACGGTGAGGGTCTGGGCGTGGGGGTCGTGGATCATCCCGGCGTTCGTTTCGGGGTCGGTGTATTCGCGCAGTCGCCCCATGTCACCGGGCAGAGCGAGGGTGCCGACCGGCCGGGGTGTGACGACTCGGCGACGGTAGAGGAGTTGTCCGCCGGTCGAACGCCAGAGCCACCAGAACGCGACCGGCAGCCACTCCACCGCCGGGCGTCCGGCGATGGGTATCCACGTCAAGGCGGCGGCCACGACCCAGATGGGTGCGGTGTAGGCGAGGAGGATGCCGCCCCCGGCGTAGAGAGCTCCGACGATGGACAGGATGCCGGTGGCGAGGGTGATGAGCTGCGACAGGGACAGCCCCAACAACACCCCGCGGCGGGTGAGGCGGGAGAACTTCACCGGCACCAGCTCCGCCGAAGATGCGGAGGGCTCGTTCTGCTTGGTAGGCACGGTGGCTCACTCCTTCCCGGTGGGCTTGGAGGCAGGCGGCGGTGGCTGCTTCGTCGGACGCGACTCCGACTGCGACGGCCCGCCGGTTGGTGGTTTCGGTGCCGGCGTTGACGGCGGTGGCGCCTGCGCGGCCGGTGGGGTGCTGCCGGCCTGTCCGGCGGAGTCGGCGGCGGCCTCGCCCTGCCCACCGAGTGCCTTGCCGGCCTTGGGTCCGGCGGTCGCGGCGTCCTTGGCGACCTTCGCCACCACCACGGCCGCGGCTGCGGGACCAGCCGCCGCAGCGCCGGCCCCAGCACCGGCGCCCGCGCCTGCTCCACCGCTTGCCCCGGCACCGGCGCCGCTGCTCGCGGCCGCCTTGCCACCACCGGCCCCGGCCGAGCCAGCAGTGCCGCTGGATGCCTGAGGCTTCGGGTCTTTGGGCTCCGGTGGCTTCTTCCCACCACCACCGTCGCCGTTCCCGCCGCCTCCACCACCAGACTTGCCGCTGCTGTCATCGAGGATCTTCTTCGGCTCGTTCCCGCCCTGCGGCTTGGCGGGGGTGGGGACGGGCCTGTTGAGGGCGTTCTTGGCGTCCTGCTCCGAGCCGATGGCGTGATACATGTCGAACCCGACGAAGCTCAAGAACTTGTAGGTCAGGTAGGGGGCGAAGGCGGCCATGGCCATCAGCACGATCCCGGCGATCGGGTCCGCCACGGAGGACAGGTCCCCATCGATCGGTGCGCTGACTTGGGTGATGGCGACCAGGAACATCACGACCAGGACGAGCTTGGAGACGATGAGGGCGATGACGAACATCGCCCACTTGCTGATCCACCCCTTCGTCGCATCCCACGACGCCCCGGAGAACGCCAGCGGGGCGAGCACGATCGCGACCAGCAGCAGCGCCTTCCGCACCAGAAGACTGAGCCAGACGATGGCGGCTGCGCTGATGGCGAGGCCGGCGAGGAAGATCGTGATGATCGCACCGACCCCCGGGGCGGCGATGTTGATCCCCACCAACCCGGCAGCGAGCAAGGTGATCTTGTCGCCCATCGACTCGGTGGTTTCGCCGGCGGCCTGGATGATCCCGATACAGAGCTGATCGACGATCTCCAACGACAGCGCGGTCAGGGTGATGACCACGAACGACCCCAGCACGGACTTCGCGAGCCCGAGTGCGGCTCGGGACAGTGCGGTGGGGTCGCGGCGGATCAGCCCGGTGATGAGTTGGAGGCAGAAGAACAGCAGCATCACGAACACGGCGATGCCGAACAGGATGTTGTAGACCGCCACATACTCATCGCTGGTGACGTCCACGAGGGTGGTGGTGTCGAAGACGCTCCAGACGGCCTCGAACAGCCAGCCCGCGGCAGCACCCATGGCCTGAGCGAGCCAGTCGAACGGTGCCGCAACCAGGCTGGCGGCGGCTTCTCCCGCGGTATCGCAGACCGAGGAGATGATGGGGACATCGCATACGCCCACCGCAATCACTCCCTATGCAGAGTCGAAGGGTTGGGCGGGATCAGACCTGCTGGCCGACGTCCCAGAAGAAGTTGATCAACGTGACGCTGGCGCCACAGATCACGGCGGCACCGCAGGAGACGAGGACGCCGATCTTGCCCCGGCCGGCGAGGTGGGGGTTGCTGGAGTTGGCGCCGAAGCCCCACACGATCGCGCTGATGATCAGGGCCAAGACGCTGAGGATGAGACCGATGGTCATCACCGCGCCGACGATCGTGCGCAGCTGGCTAATGCCCGGCAGTCCCGTGTCGTTGGGGTCGATGGTGATATCCATCGGCAGCACCACCGGCCACGTTGTGGCGGCAGCGGAGGTGGTTTCGGTGATCAGGCTCAGGACGGTCATGGCGGGGTGCTCCTTCGGGCATCGGCGAGATGGGGGTTCTCGCCGACCAGGTGCACCGCCCGCCCCACACAGTCGAAGCCGATGAGGGGTCCGCTGGTGGGGCGGGGTTCAGATTTGCTGGCCGAGGTCGATCAGCCAGTTCAACCACGCCACCCCACCGCCGGCCAAGACCGCGGCACCCAGGGCGGTCCAGGCGCCGATCCTGGCTTTGGTGGCGGCGGCGTGGTGGCCGTTCGCGGTCGACAGTGCCCACACGATGGCGCAGACGATCAACATCAGCACGGCGATGATAAGCACGAAGGTCAGCAGGGCACCGATGACCTCGCGCAGGTCACCGATGCCACCGAGGCCGTCGAAGTCGGGAAACACATCCATGACGACTCAGCTCCCAACCGGTGCTAGCAATTATTCGAAGCGTTCGAAATGTCCATGCTGACGAGGTGCGTCGGCCGTGTCGGGTGGTCGACTGGGCAGCGGTTAGCGTTGAAGTGTGGACGTCTGGACCGACGAACCGGGTGTGGTGGAGCTACCTGATGGGCGACGCATCCGTGGCACCGGGGTGCGCAAGCCGCGCGGGGACGTGCCCGCCCCGGACTTCGCGGTCTATCTGCTTCGCCGCGACTCAGCGCCCATGCCTTGGCCTCATCGCTGGGTCCGCTGGCGAGACTTCCGATTGCCCGACTCGACCGAGGATGCGGTGGTGGCATTGCGTGAGGCATGGGAACGTGCCAGTGAGCAGCGTGTCGAGATCGCCTGTGGTCGCGGCATCGGGCGGACCGGGACGGCTCTTGCCCTGCTGGCGACCATGAGTGGTGCCGTACCGGAGGACACAATGGCATGGGTCCGTGCTCAGTATCACCGGCGTGCCGTCGAGACTCGGAAACAACGCCGCTGGGTTGAGACAACCGCGGCTTCGTTTCATGCAGAGAGTGACTGAATCTGCCAGGCGCTAGTCAACCAGCGTAGGCAAGTATTCAAGACGTTCGAAATCCACGTCATTCAGGTGCGTCAGTCCCTCCCCGAAGAGATCGCTCAGAGGGTTGGGGACATCCGGCGCCCCGCTCCGATGACGCCGATAGCCTTCCTAAACCCCTTGCCGTCCACTACCTAGTAGTTCGACGGTGCTGGCACTGCGATTCTCCCATTCGAGTCGAGGGCGGTGGAGCATAGACTTGGACGCATATGAGCGGTGAGGTCATGTCGGGGCTGGCCCTGGCGGAAGCGTTCTACACACGAGCGGTGGCTCCGCTCGTGGCGGTCCCGCATGCCGCCTGTCTCCTGGGGGAAGGCTCCGAGGTGCTCGGATTCGACACTTCCCAGTCGCGGGACCATGAGTGGGGGCCGCGTGTGCAAATTTTCGTGGACACTGCACACGTCGATACCGTCCGGGCGCGGATGCGCCATCTTCCCCCGGTGTTCGAAGGGTTCGACACGGCCTGGTTCTCCCTGGCCACCGGCACCGTCACCCATCACGTTCATGTGACGACGCTGGACGAATGGGTCACCGAGGCGCTCGGCCTCGACCCTCGCAAGGGGATGGACGCCGCAGCGTGGCTCGGGCTACCCCAACAGCGTCTGCTCCATGTCACCGCCGGTCGGGTGTTCCACGACGACGATGGCGAGCTGACCCGCGTCCGTCGTCTGCTGACCTGGTATCCCGATGATGTCTGGGCGTGGATGATGCTCTCGGGCTGGCATCTGATCGGCAACACCGAGCCGATGCGCGGCCGGTGCATTGAGACCGGCGACCTGCTCGGTGAGCGTCTGCTGACGGCCCGACTGTGCCGCCTGATCATGGAGCTGACATTTCTCCAAGAACGCCACTACTGGCCCTATGACAAGTGGTTCGGAGCCGCGTTCGCCCGCCGCAATGCGGCGGCGACACTCTCCAAAATGTTGGAGCAAGCGCTAACGGGCAAGGAACCTGATGCGACTATCGCTCTGCGAGATGCGGTCACCTGGCTCGGTCACCACCACAACACGCTCGGTGTCGGCGTGCAGGTCGCACCCCGATACGGCCCGTTCGAGGTCGGCATCAACAACGCAGTCCGTCCGTATGAAACAGCGAACGCCGGCGACTACGTACAAGCCCTACGCGAGTCGATCACCAACGACACCCTCCGGAATCTCATCCAGGTCGGCTCGATCGACCAGCTCACCCACAGCGACGACGCCATCGTCACCCACACCGACTGGGCCGCACGCTTCAGGCACGAGTACCGGGACGCGATCACACGTTCCGCACACGAATAGCTAGTTGGCCGGCACGGTGACGTGCAGGTGATCGAAGTGCCCGCCGGTCACGTCGTCGGGGTCGTGCATGCCGCCGCCGTCGTAGGGCCGCCACCCCTCGGCGTCGCGGGCCAGCGACCAGATCAGGCCGTCCCAGATCAAGTACTCCACCCCGAGGGTTTCGGCGTGGTCCTTCATCCAGTTCGTGACCTCCCAGCCCAGTTCGCGCTGCTCAGGCGTCGGGTGCTCACCGATGGCGTTGCCGAACGTCCCGTCACAGGCGCGCCCGAGGGGGTGTTCGGAGATGGTGCCGGGGCGGGGTGAGTAGCAGGCCCAGGAGGTGTCTGGGAACGCGGCGATGGTCTGGGTGTAGAGGTGCAGCATCCGCGCGGTGATCTGCCCATCCGACGTCGGGTCGTCCACGAGGCGGTCCGGGTCACCGTCGACCGGGTCCGGTTCACCACCGGGCGTGCCATCACTGGTGTCGCAGTCACCGCCTGGTGCACCGGTCTCCGGTTCGGGCAGGTCCGCGGCGTCGTGGGCGTTCAGCCAGGCGGCGGGGTCGGTGTGCTCACCGTTCGTGCCGCCGAGACGGACCTCGAAATGCAGATGCGGACCCGTGGAGTTGCCGGAGCTGCCGGTGTCGCCGATGTGCTGCCCGGCCGTCACGGTGTCGCCGGGGGCCACGTGGATGCCGTGCTCCCACATGTGCGCATACGCTGTGGCGACCGTGGCGCCGTCGATCTGATGCTCGATGACGATGAGGCCGCCGTAGCCGCCGGAGAACTCCGCCACCGTCACCCGGCCGTCCGCTGCGGCGAGGAGGGGTGTGCCGTCGGGTGCGGCGAAGTCGGTGCCGGTGTGGAAGGAGTCCTCGCCGGTGATGGGGTGGATGCGTGGTCCGTACTCGGAAGTGAGGACCCAGGTGCCTTCGGGCATCGGGAACACCACCCGCGACGACCCCACCGCCACCGGCTGTGCAGCCGGGACCACGGCATCACCGGCGGACGCGCCCGCCCCGGCGGTCGTAGTGGTGGTGAGGGTGGACAGGATGGTCTCGGCGACCGGCTCGTAGTTGCGGTACCGGTCCGGATACGCGCTGACTTCGACGGCTTGGGCGGCCTCGCCCTTGTCCATCTCCTCCCATCCGGGAATGTCCAACAAGCCCCGTGGTGAGGGGTGGTTGGGTCCGGTGGGGCCGCCGAAGAACGCCTGCGCCTGGTAGACGGGGTCCATCAGCTCGGCGACCGTGCCCCACCCGGACTGAGGCCGCATCTGAAACAAGCCCAGGCTGTCGTGGTCGGAGCCGTCGCCGTCGTTCGGATAGTCACCGGATTCCGGGTAGGTTCCCGTGTTGGCGAGCATCCGCAGCGTTGATTCGGTCAGTGCCGCCATGAGCGCGATCACCAGCCCGTCGCGGGTGATCCCGTCGATGCTGTTGCCGGTCTCGATGATCGTCGCGGCATGGGTGAGCTGTTGCCGGTTCAGCGTGAACGTCTCCCCGTTCGCCGTGGTGACCTCCAGTTCGTCGGGGACGTCGCCGACGGTGACGTTCGAGCCGCCGGGGATGGTGCAGGAGCCGGTGGCGCTCAGGGCGGGGTTCATCACCACGCCGATCCCGATCAACACCAGCGATGGTGCGAGGAAGACCAGTGCGAGGGCGGCGATGGCGAGCTTCTTCAACACGACATGTCACCGACCTACTGGAGGGGGTTGTCGAGCTGGGACAGCCGCAGCAGATGACAGGTCTCGTAGGTCGGGCCGCAGACCACGAAGATCGTGAACGCCACCGAGTGCTCGGAGGTCACCGGTTCGTCATTCCACAGGCCCGCACGGTGGCGGGTGCCCTCGATCGTGACCGCGACCGTGCCCTCGGCAAGCTGACCCGGCTGCGCCTGCTCCACAGCCGTCGCCCACGCGTCAGGGACGAACGTGTTGTCGATGGTGAGGTGCTGGGTGGTGGCGTACTGCCGCAGCTCCAGCCAGGCATCCCGGCTCGGGAGGTAGGCGGCGATGTCGGAGGCGAGCCCGGCCTGCTCCGTACCGGTGGGGTCGCCGACGTCGAGGACCACGCTGGTGTAGTCCAGGGGCATGAATCCGCTGGCAGTGTCCCACTCGAACAGTACGGTGGCGACGTTGCGTACGAAGGCCTGCGGATCATCCGACGCCCGCACTACCGGCAGCCGCGGTGTGGCCGTGGGCACCGGATCGGACGGCGCGGTGACACTCGGCTCAGGGCGGCCACCATCATCGTCCCGGTCCGGACTGGGCGGTCCGACCAGGAGGCCGTAGACGCCCACAGCGGCCAGTACGAGGACGACGACCGCCGCGGTGAGGGCGGCGATGAGTCGGCGGCGGGTCCGGGGGTCGGAGAGGTCGGGAGTCTTCATGCCCACCAGGTGCGCACCCGCCACCAACGGAGGTAGAGGGAGGGTGACCGTCAGAGGGCGCGTAGATGGGCGCGAGCCGGCACTGGCTCATCGTCAGCGGCGTCGCGGTCGCGCAGGGTGCGCAGTTCCTCGGCGAAGCGGCTGGTGCCCTCGGCAGTGGTCAGGAAGGACTCGATCTGCTCATCGCTCAGCTCAGAGGCGAGATGTTCGACGTCGTAGTGGGTCCACCACTGGTCCAGCTCGCCCCAGGTCAGTACGAACGCCCGCACCGGGTACTGGGCGGGTTCGCCCTTGTTGTCGGTGACCGGTCGGGGCCGTGGCGGGCGCTTACCGGTCTTCGTTTGCTTGGCGCGGGCGAGGGCGTCGGCGGCGAGCTGATGCAGGTCGATCTCGCGTTCTGCCTGCGCGCTCTGGGCGGCGGCGCGGATCGCCTCAAAGATCGGATGCACGGGAGCGCCAGCGTCGATGCGCTCCAGCTCAGCGCTCACCTGTGCTCGGAGTTCGGCGGGTTGGGCGGGGTCTTCGGCGATCTTCTGGAGGTAGCCGATCTTCTCCAGCGTCGTGTGCGAGGCACCGCCGGGGATCATCGCTGCCGCTTGTTGACGTGCCTCGCCCAGTGCTCCTGACGGTCCCGCAAAATTTGCGGGACCGTCAGCGCCGGGTTGGTTCTGGGCACTGAACTGGGTGGCTGCCTTCCTGCGGTCGGCGTCCTCGGCCATCAACACCCGAAGTTCGCGGTAGAGGGCGGCGGCCTCGGTCTGGGTCAGCGGCTTGTGCAGGACATTGTCGTCCTGCTCGGCCAGCAGGTGTCCGAGGCGGTCGGAGATGCCTGAGCGGACCCAGACGTTGACCTTGCGCCAGCCGAGCTTCTTGATCGCCGCTAGCCGGCGCGCCCCGCACACCAGCACTCCGTCGGGGGTGATGGTGATCGGCTGCAACAACCCGTCCCGCTCGATCGAGGCGGCGAGTCCGTCGATGTCGCCGAACGCGGTGCGGTGCCGGCGCCCGACCCGGATCGAGTCGACGGCGCGCTCCAGCTCGATGTAGCCCGCCGGTGCGGTCATGACCGATCACCGCCAGGGTGGTCGTGGTGGCCGGGTGCGGCCAGGGAGATGGTCAGGATGAGGTCGTCGTCGCGCAGCAGTACCGGCAGGGTCTCGCCGATCAGCAGTCGCAGCAGCACACCCCGCCCAGCGGTCGTGGCGGAGTAGGCGGGGTGGGGGTTGCCCAACAAGGCGCGCAGCAGCGCGGTCCACGAGGAACGCGGGATGTCCAGCAGGGCGCGGGCGTGCTTGTCCCGGCGCAGTGCCTCGTAGGCGGCCTGGCGGGTGCCGGTCTTGGTCAGCGCGCCGCAGACATGCTCGACCCCGGCCCGGGCGGTGGCCGGGTCCCAGCCCAGCAGTGTGAACAGGGCGATGACGTCCTCGGCCGCGGACCCGGCGGACATGCACGCCCGATCCGAGCCGCGGCCACCATCGGAGCCTGACCCGGTGGCGTCCATCTCCGCGTCGGCGTCATCGTGGGGGTCGGTCATGTGGAAGGCGGGGTGGTAATCGGTCAGCGGGTTCTCCCGGTCGGAGAACCGCTCGGGGTCGTGGAACGCCGAGACGTGCGGGCGCCTCGCTTGGTGGACCGAGCAGAGCAGTCCTTGGGCGCGTTCCTCGAAGATGCAGGTGATCCGCACCCCGTGGGTGACCATCGCCCACGGGTCATCGGCCCGCCGCGTGGAGGCGTACTGCATGGCGTCGAACGCCGCCGTTGCTGCCTCCCACGGGTCCAGGCCGTGCTTGCGCGCCAGCGGGGTGTACTTCTCCGCGGCGTAGGCCATCAGCTCGCGTGCGGCCGGGTCGGAGGCCCAGGCTCCCTCACCAGCCTCGTGCAGCCGGTTCAGCAGGGCACGCAGGCCCTCACCGGTGGTGAAGTCTGCGCCGTCGTGGTTTGTTGTGGTGGTCATGGCCGGTCACCTGTTCATCCCGACACTGGAGCGCACCGGCCCCGTGGGGCTGGTGCCGCTGCGGCCGAAGGCGGACAGCGGCGGCAACCGGCGCGCCCGGTCGGCGAGGTCGTGGGCACGGTTCGCGATCGGGGCGCGGGCGCGGCGGGCCAGCTCGGCCTCGAAGTCGATACCTCGCCCCGACAGCGTCGCCCCGTGCCGAGCGATCAGGTCCGTGGGCCGCACCCACTCCACACCCCGCGCCAGCCTCTCGTGTCCGGGCGTATCGTGGTCGCCGTTTCGGCGGACGTGGGCGGCTTCCACCGCATCCGGCGTACTGGTCGCATCGACCGACTCCCGCTCGCCTTCGTGCTCAGGGGTCGGCCGTCGCCGCTCGTGTTGTTCGTGTGGGTTCCCGTTCATCGGGTCGCCTCCTCACCATCGTTGCTGTCAGGAAGGTGCGCACCGGCGAACCAGCGCCCGACCGTGGACGGGTGCACGCCGAGTTCGCGGGCGATGCGCTTGTTCGACCAACCCACCCGGCGCAGCTCGGCCGCCCGGTTCCTGCGCTCCAGAGCTGCTGTGGCTGTAGAGGTGTCGGGCACGTTCGCGCCCGCCCCATGTGCGAAGTCGTCGGCACGACGTGGCGCCGTCAGCTCTCGCGGCTGCGACGGCTCCGGCGCGTCGCGGACTGCACGGCTCGGCGTCGCGAGGCCGGGTGAGGCCTCATCGGGACCTGCTGTGCCGGGAGCGGGGCGGGTGAGGATGACGGTCAGGTGGGTGATCGCCAGCAGCACTACCGGCGGCACCGCCGCCACCGACGCGGCCAGCACACCAGGCACATCGGCATCGGCGGCCACGACGGCGTGGATCGCGTTGGCGGTCACCGAGACCGCGGCACCGCCGATCAGCAGCACCCACGGATACCACGCCGTCTTCTGCCCGGCGAGGGCGACGACGGCGACGGTGGCCACGACGATGATGCCGTCCACGATCAACGGCCACGCCCACGCCTGCCCCGCACCGACACCGCTTCGGGCCGCGAGGTCCGCCAGCGCGGTGAAAGACAGCCAGAAGGCGCCGGCGGCGATGAACACCGTCCCGGACACCGCTGTCACCACCGCCCACCGGCGACTTGCCGTCCTGCTTGCGAACGGGGTGGTCATCACAGCCCCCGCACACTCGACGGTCCGGTTGACGGGCGGGCGGGGTCACGGCTGAACCAGCCGTCCGCGGCCAGCCGCGACTCCCCGAGTACCGACGACGACGATGGGTCTCGTCGGGCGGGTTCGCCGCGGACGGTGCGGTAGGCGGACCGGACCGTGGCGGTGATCTCTCGCGGTCCGAAGTCCGACTTCGCTGCCGTCAGCACGGCATCGAGGGCATCAGTGAGCGGGACGCCGCCCTCGGCGAGACGGCAGGACGCCCAAAACAGCTTCAGGTTGCGGTCGGTGTCCTGCCGGTCCAGCCACGCCGCCAACCGCTGCGCATCTTCCCGGCCCACCGGCCGCCAGGTCTTGGGCCGCGGGCGAGGTGCGGGGCGGGGGTCGAGGAAATCCCGCAGCGCGTCGGAGTCCAGCAGGCCAGTCCGGCCGGTGTTGACCTCTTCGACCCGGTAGCCGACCGTGGTGCCCTCGATGGAGCGGGTAGATGGCGGGACGATGATGTAGCCGCCGTCGCCGCGGAAGTCGATCCCGGCGCGCCCGGCCTGCCACGACCGCTGCTCCGTACCGGGTCTCGCCGGGTAGTAGGCGTGCAGTCCGCCGGTGGGCGTGCGCACCAACAGCTCCCACCCGTCCACCAGCCCGGCGCGGTGGGCGCGGTCGAAGCTGGTCCGGCCGTCGACCGGGCCGTGCACATCCACATCCACCACGACCGTGCCCGAGGCGGCGCCGGTCGGGACGCCGATGTTCGCGCCCGGTGACTGCCGCCACCACGCCTCGATCTGATCCAGGTTCGTGGTGGCGTCGTGGAAGCCGTGTTCGGTGGCCGGCCGCTTCCCCCACGGTGCGCAGGGGAAGACCGGCACCCCCGCGGCGGCGAACTCCCGCGCGGCCGCCGACAGCGGCCACGCCCCGCTCATCCGAAGCAGCACCGAGGAGACCGCACCGTGCTCGGCCATCACAGCCCCCGCCCGTCGAGCGCCGGCACCGGGACGGGGCGCACACCTGGTTCAAGCAACGACGCCACCTGCCGCAACGGGGCCGGTTCCGGTACCGGTTGTACGTCAGCGGGTGTCTCGCGGTTGGCCGCGTCCCGGTCCAAACCGGGCGGAGCGCCGTCACCGACCTGCGCGGTGTCGAGCGGGTCCAGGATCGCTAGGGCGGTCTTGCGGACCCGTTCCCCGGTGGCCTTGACGAGTTCGACCGGCTCTTTCCCGTCGACGCGGGCCGCCCAGGTGGAGACGTACGGGATCGTGTAACCGCTGGTGTCCATCCCGTGGGCGGCGCCGATCATCAGCGCGACGGACTCGGCTTCGACTTCTCCGATGCCGCGATGCTGACGGGCCGCCTCTGCGTCGGGGCCGTGCAGGAGGACGTGGCCGAGTTCGTGGGCGAGGGTCTTGACCTGGGCGGCGGGGTCCATGTTCTCCCGCACCGCCACGGTGTTCGCGGTGTAGTCGGTCATCCCGTTCGCGCCGTGGATCATGCCCTCGTGCGGCACCCGCAGCACCGCGAACCCGGCCGCCTCGACCTGCGCGGCCAGCCCGTCCCACAGCCCGGCGGGCGCTTCGCCTTCCAGCAGGCGCGGTACCGGTGGTTCGGGGATCGGGTCGCCGGTGGTCTGGGAGGCGTCCCACACATACGCCGGACGGACGCCCACCATCTTGGAACGCACCACCTCACCAGCACGCGGCCTCTCACCCTTCCCCAGACGGCGCCACGAGTCCGCATCCGCAGGGTCGGCCGAGGCGAACCTGCCGGTCACGGGCGCCAGAATCTGATAGCCGGGCTGGCCCTTCTCCACTTGCCGCCCGAGGGCCTGCCACTGCTTGTAGCCGGCCACATACGACGGGAACGGCTCCGGCACCCGGCCCTGCTCATAGGCACCCTGATGCTGCACCCAGATCAGCAGGGTGTTGTTGAAGCTCCTGGACCGGAACCGGGCCGCGAACGCCAGCGCCCTTGCCCAATCCGGGCCGGACACGAGCCGTTCGACCGCGCCGGTCAGCTTCTCGTGCAGTTCGTCAAGCTTCGCCTCCCGCGCATGGCGGGCCTCCTGCCTCGTTGCCATCTGCTCTGGCCTCCTCCCGACATAGACCGCGCCCAGCAGAGGGCGGCGGTGCACCAACGAGGTGCGCCAGGAGAACCAGCAGGTATGTCGAGACGGTGAGCGGACTACGAGGTCGGTAGGTTGGCCGTCAGGAGAACTCGTGGTGCGCCTGACGTAGGACATACCGGCCTACCGGGAATCTCGAGCCATCTGGGGTTCGGGGCCGGGATGCTCCCGATATCCCGCTCGTGATGCTCAGATCGGGACCGGCGTTCAGCTAACGCGAAAGGTCAGTTGCCGGTACCGGGTTGGGGTGACCCCGACGTACTTGCGGAACTGCTGGGCGGCGTGTCCGCGGCTGCGCCAGCCGACCTCCCGCATCGCGGTCTCGATCGGCAGGTCGGTCTCCCGCAACGACTTGGCAAGGTGCTCCGCGCGCAGCATGGTCAGATACGCCAAGGGCGTCTTGCCGAAGGCGCCGGTGAACACCCGGCTGAGCTGCGAGGGCGACAGATGCACTCTCGCGGCCAGAGCGTCGAGGGTCCACTGCTCCGCGGGCGCGTTGCGAAGTAGCTCGGCGGCCCGGCGAGCCTCGGCACGCAACGGCGCGAACTGGCGATGCCGTGGCAGCGTGGGCCGGATATGCGCACGCTGCAACGCCGACATCCGCACCGGGGAAACCTTGACGAACGGGGCGATCACGTGGGCGATGCTGAACCACAGCGCCTGTATCCGGTAGAAGTTCCGGGGGAAGCCACCGTCGATGCTCCGCTCGACCAGCTCATCCAGCCACGGCATCAGCATCCCGGCGCGCTCCTCACCGAGGCGGAGTATCTGCGCCGGCTCTGAGTAGACCGTCTCGGCGAGACTTTGGGCTTCGAGCCGATCCTGCAACAGCCCGGCGTGCCGCCAGAACACCTGGTCGATCACGTAGTCGGTGTCCAGGTAAATGGTGGTGACGGTGATATGCCCCTCGGGCTCCGAGCCACACAGCACGTTCGCACCGAGAATCACCGCGTCGCCCACGTTGGCGGGCTTCCGCCCGAACTCACTGAACAAGATCGCCGAGCCCGACCTGACGACGATCACCGTCACACAGTCGTACGCCACCGGACCTACCGGCGAATGGATCGTCCGCGTCCGCGCGAGGATCGGCTGATGATCGTTCGACCTCAACGGCATCGGCATCCCGTGACGCGATGAGGTCGCTAAGGTCGCGCGAGGCGGTGCGTGATCGCCTCGTGTGCTCGGGTCAGTTCGATTTCGAGTCGCCGGACGGTTTCCGGTGACAGGTCGCCACTCGTCGCGCGCACGGCGACTACTTCGTATACAGCTCGAACGAATTCGGTCACAGCGCGCTGGGCCGCTGAGTGCACGGCACGGTCCCCTCCGAGGTCGGCGCGTCGAGCCTCAGCAGCCACTCGGCGCGATGTTACGGCGGGCGCTGTGATGCCTTCTCGGCCACGGTCGGTGATCGCTCGACGAGGGCGAGCATTTCGTCGGTTGGCTGGCCACCAACAGGGCCCCCGGTCAAAGCCGCTCATGTCGCGCGGAATCCAGGGCCGGGTGGTGCTCGAGCAGGCGGCTGGCCCTGCTCTCGGGCGGTGCATGGTGTGCGTCAGCAGCCTTGCTCAGAGGACTTGGAGGAGTCCGACGTTGGCGGTGGTGCGGTCGAGGATTTCTGGGCCGCGGCGTTCGAGTTGCCTGCTGGCGGGTCGGGTGGCCAGAAGGATGGAGCATGCGCCGATGGCGATGCCGAGCGGGGCGCCGGCCCATTGCAACCAGGTGGCATCGCTGACCACGCCGATGAGCACCGCTGTGAGCGGGAGGAGCAGGGCGGTGGCGATCGCGGTGGCGATGATGGTGATGGAGATGAATTGTCGTGGCCCGAGGATGAGGCGGAAGGGCAGTTGGGCGCCGACGCCGGTGCGGGGCATCGCCCACGCAATGAGGGTGCTCATGAGAACGGATGCGGCGATGCCGGTGCCGAGCATCACCGGCACGCTGGCGGCGAGCCAGGGGATGGCGTAGGTGGCGGGCTCACCGGCGGCCAAGATGGGGATCACGGTCAGCAGGACCACGGGCGGGGTGTGGACGATGAGCCAGGCGAGCTGTTTGGCCAGGACGTCGGCGCGGGCGGCGCCGGGGGCGGTCAGGGTAGTCCAGAGCCGGTCTGCTTCGAAGCCGTAGAGGTTGGCGGCGATGAAGATCGCGACCACGAGCGCGCAGAGTCCGCCGTAGGGCAGCATGCCCGGTACGCCCATCGCGGCCATCAGCACCCCGAGTGCGATGCCGGAGCAGATGGCGACCAGCAGGGACATGGTGCGGCGTTCATCGCGCGCCCACAGCAGTAGCTCCTTGCGCAGCGAGGCAGCCAGCGGCGACGCCACGGCGCGGGTGCGCGCGGTGGCCCCGGTGGCGGGGCGCGCGATCGTGGTGCGGATGACGCTGCGGGCCACTAGCGCGGACCATGCCGCCCGTAGCAGGCCGCATGCGACGGCCAGCCCGAGCAGTGGCACCAGGGTCGCCACGGCATCGGCTCGTGTCGCGCCCTCGATCGCGGAGACGGCCCAGCCGGTGGGCAGAAGCCGCAACGTCTGGGATAGGGCGGGGTTGTTCTGGGCGATGAGCTGATCGGCGGCGTCGTCGAGGGCGAAGCGCAGCACCCAGGCACAGGAAGCGATGAGTGCAAACGCGGCCTGGCCGATGACCCGCCAGCCCCGGGCGCTCAGGCTGGTGCCGATCGAGGCGACCACGACCCGGCTCAGCAACAGGATCAGCACCAGTTGCAGCCCGGCCGCCACGACAGCGACCAGCACGCTCAGCACACCACCGCGGAAGGAGAAGACCACCAGCCCGGCCAAGGCGATGACTGTGAGGATCGCCGCCGGGCTGAGCAGCACGTTGGCGAAGGCGCCGGCCATCATGGTGCGGGTACGCAGGGGCAGTAGCGCCAGGTGTCCCGGGTCGGGGGTGTCGCGGATGCCCAGCAGCAGCGGCACCACGATCCACAGCACCCCGATCCCCAGCACGCCGGCGGCCAGGAGGTCGACGTTGACCGCCGTGGTGTCGAACTCGATCGCGCCCAGGCTCGCGGTCCCCAGCGCGAGGGCGAAGCCGATCAGAGCAAAGACCCCACCGAAGACGAGAGTGAATCGGGTGCGGGTGTGGCGGCGCTCGGTGCGCGCCCACCGAATCAGCGTCCGAACCATGCCAGCAGC
Source organism: Brachybacterium sacelli (assembly GCF_017876545.1). Lineage (NCBI taxonomy): Bacteria > Bacillati > Actinomycetota > Actinomycetes > Micrococcales > Dermabacteraceae > Brachybacterium > Brachybacterium sacelli. Next base: position 1,224,695 of record NZ_JAGIOD010000002.1, read on the forward strand.
TCCTCGTTCACCGGTTCGGAGCCGGCCAGCCGCATGAACGCCTCCTCCAGGCTGCCCTCGGCGCGGACCTCGGCCAACGTGCCGTCGGCGGCGACCCTGCCGGCGACCATGACCGCGACGTGGGTGCAGATGCTCTCCACCAGCAGCATCGAGTGGCTGGAGATGACCACCGCACCCCCAGAGCGCACGTACTCCATCAACACCCGGCGGATGGCCAAGGCCGAGACTGGATCGACGGACTCGAACGGCTCATCGAGGATCAGCAGGCCCGGATTGTGCAGCATCGCGGTGGCGATGCCGATCTTCTTGGTCATGCCCGCCGAGTAGTCCGCGATCAATGTCGATGCGGCCCCGCCCAGTTCCATCAGGTCGATGAGACTGTCGGTGCGCTGCTCGATCTCATCCCGCTCCAGCCCGCGCAAGGCACCCAGCAGATGCAGCAGCTCGCGCGCGGTGAGCCGGTCCGGCAGCGCGTACCCATCCGGGAGGACGCCGAACAGGGCTTTGGCGGCCACCGGGTCGCCCCACACATCGTGACCGAACACCCGCACGCCGCCCGCATCGGGACGAAGCAGGCCCACCGCCATGGACAGCGTCGTCGTCTTGCCCGCCCCATTCGGACCCACGATCCCGTAGCAGGCTCCCGCCGGCACGGCCAGGCTCACGTCATCGACGGCGGTCTTGGCCCCGAAGGTCTTACGCAGCCCTTCGATCTGCAACGCCGAAACGGGGGCGGTCGGTGGCGTCTGCTGGTTTGTCATGACGTCATCTCCTTGGCGACCATCCGCCCGACCGCCTCGCACAGACGGGTCGAGAACGCCAGCGCATCCGTGCCGGGCTCGGCGGCGAACACCCCGGGCAACGCGTCGATGGTCGAGCGGATCATCACGGCGACCGTACGGGCGTGGACGTGGCCGAACTCCCCGGCGTGCTGGCCATTGAGGAGCATCTGCTCCACCACAGAGATCAGCGCGTCGCTATCGGCGTGGCTGTAACGCAGCCGCCCATCGGAGTCGCGCAGGTTGCGGAAGATCTCACCCACACCCGCAAGGCGCTGCTGGTTGGTCCAGGCGAACATCACGCAGCCGTGCAGATACGCATCCAGCTTCTCCCGGTGCCCCTGGGCAGACTCCATCGCCGCCAGCAGATCCGGGGCGGCCTTGGCATAGACCTCCTCCACCGCCGCCTCCAGCAGCTCCTGCTTCGACCCGAAGTGATACAACACAACGCTCTTGGACACCTCCGCACGCCTGGCCACCTCCGCGACCGAGGTTCCCGTGAACCCCAACTCGGCCAGCGCCTCCAACGCGCACTCGATGAACTGGCTACGCCGGGCACGCTCCAAGAACGTCAACGATTGACCTTCTGATCCATCTTTCGACCGCATGGTCTAAGAATAGATCGCACGACCTGCGACCGCAAATCCGACCTCAGCCGTCGCCTGATGGCACCAGATAGCCCGAGTCCGACAAAGCGCAGTTACTCTTGCGCCCCCACGGTGTACTTTCCTCCACGTAGTAGCGCGTGAGCGGCGTCGACAGCGAGCGGTCTCCATCGGCCGCGGCGACAGAGCGCAGGAGGTGCTTGTAGCCGTCGCCGGCGCTCATCACCCGCATCGGGACCGTCATACAGGGCAGGCGAGCGCCCACCATCGCCCCGTACGCATCGGCCGACTCACGGCCTCTGATCGGCGGTATCATCAGTTGACTCGGGCGGCTGTCGAGCGGTCGTCGAGTTCCTAGGCGGCGGTTGCAGCGTTTCGATCGCTGCCGCCATGTGCGACTACAGCCCCGAGCAGGGTGCCAGGCACGAGGCCGGCCTGCTTGCTTGCCCACGGTCGGTCGGACATGCTGGCAAGGTAAGCCCCTGCAGAGGATGTCACCGACGGGATACGGCCAGTCGATGGTGATGACGTCACCGAGATTCTGTGCGTCAGGCCAGTGGTGAGCGAACACGCGGGCGAACCGGTTCGTTGACCTCGGAGAACCCAACGGTCTCGGCATTGAAGACGTGTTAGACGGCGAGGTCGAGGCCGCCGCATCCGGAGAACAGCGACCCGCAGCCGGCGGTCGGGCGAAGGGCTGGTGTCGTACATGAGGGCGCTCCGGCAGTTCAGCGACCCCGGACCCGAACCCCCCAGAGGGGTCCATTCACCGGACTGAACACTTGCCAGGTGCACGGCCCTCCGCCCACCATGACGAGCACGGACGCACTCCTGGTCTTGAAGCCGCCGCTAGGCGACCACGGAGCCGACCCCGGCCCGCCCTCTTGACCACCTCCCCTCAAAGCTGCCACGCGTCTTGCAGGTCGAGGCCGTCAACCTAGGTTGACGGCGCGTTCGCGCGGTCGTCGCCCGCTCACCTGACCACCGAAAGGCGGTGGCGCGGTGACGGTCTCGATGCGCGTGATGTCGGCGGGTGATGGCTATAAGTACCTGCTGCGCACGATCGCGGCCGCGGACGGTGACCGCGAGCTGTCAACACCGCTGACGAGGTACTACGCGGAGGCGGGAACGCCGTGGGGGGAGCAAAGGTAGCTCCGTCTCGATCGCTTGGTCCTGCTGTTCTCAATCTACTGTGAACGCGGGTGCAGTGTTCAGCCTGCGCCCCGGGTCTCTAGCTTCTCGGCCAGAGCCGGTACTGGACGACGTGGGGCTGAACTCGCGCCGACACGCGGCAACCGGCCAGTGGTGTTCAGCTTGCGTAGGCGAGGTCTAGAGGTAGATCGTTCACGTCTGCTACAAGCCGTTGCAGGTCGGGGTGGTCTCGTAGGCGTTTTGAAGCTCGTCGTGGCGTTCTATTGCGCGCGCGAGTCGGGGTGCGGCGGTGTATGCGGTCTGGGCGGCGCTGGCTATCTGCGCGGCAGCGAGAGGGCCGACGCGGGAGGCGGAGTCCTCGATGAACTCGATGGCGTCGGTGACGGCATCTTGTCGTTCCTCGAAGCTCTCCTGCATCTCGGCGAGCACAGCGTCGCCGTCCTCCACGGGCGGTGCGCCTGCGGAGTCCAGCACGGCGCGCGCTTGGCCGATCTCGGTCTCGACGAGTTCGAGGTGTGCCACCAGTTCAGCGGCCGTGTCCGGGTCGGAGACATCCGCCCAGTCGAGTTCACGGCGCTCATTGGCGACGGTCGCGATGGAATCGACTGCCCCGCACACCTCATCGAGCCACGGATCGAGCTCCCCGCCGACCGTCGTCGTGGAGTCCGGTGCGTCCGCGCTGTCGTGGTCGGTGAAGCCACATCCTGTCAGCGCGAGAACACCCGCCAGGGTGCACGCCACCGCCGAACGCGTGGCACGTACTGCGCGCCGGCTCATCTCGCTTTCCTTTCGCTCGCAGGCTCGCCCCCGCCCATCCAGGTGCCGCCATGAACACGATACTAGCACAGGTGTGCTAGTATCGTGTTCATGGCACAGGTGAACCATCAGGAGCGGCGGCGCGAGATCGTCGAGGCGGTGTGGCGGCTGCTGGAGAAGGGCGGCGTCGAGGCGGCGTCGGTGCGCGGTGTCATCGCCGAGACCGGGTTGTCGTCGGGGTCGATACGGTTCTTCTTCTCCACCCAGGCCGGCTTGCACGAGTTCGCGATGTCCAGCCTCGCCGAGCGCGTCCAGGAGCGCATTCGCCGCGCCGCGGTGGAGCCCGACCTGGGACAGCGGGCGGTGGCGATGGTGAGCGAGCTGATGCCGCTGCGTGATGACACCGAGCGGGAACTGGGCGTCTGGATGGCGTTCGTCGCCAAGGCCCGCCACGACCCGGCGCTGGCCCGGATCGTGGCCGAGCAGGCCACCGCGATCCGGGAGTTCCTGACCACCGTCCTCGGCGACCTGGTGACGCTGGGGCTCAGACCACCCGCGGCCGACATCGAGTCCGAGGTGATCCACCTCAACGCCGTCATCGACGGCCTCACCTTCGAACTGCTGACCGCGCCTGGCCTGATCAGCCGCGATCAGGCCACCGCCACGCTTCGGCGCGCACTGCTGTGCGACCAGGAACAGCCCGAGGACGCCGAACAGCCGGAGAACGACAAGGAGCGCCACCATGACTGACCCCCAACGCCCCGCCCCCACCTCGAACCAGCCGGAGACCTCGCAGAAGTGGGCGCCGTGGTGGATCTATCTGATCGTGCTGCTCGGCGCCAACTACCTGCGCGCCTTGGTCCTGCCGGGCGACTCGCTGCCGCTGCCGGCGACCGTGGCGATCGCCGTCGGTCAAGCGGCCGTGCTGTTCGTGATCGTCACCGCGATCTGGCGCCTCACCCGGCGCGGCGAAGAATGAACGGACACACCATGACTCGTGTACGAACCAAACGATCCGCACCGGGAGCGTCGTCGTGATCGCGGCGATCATCGCCGCCGAGGTCGCGTTCTGGGTGCTGCTGCTCGCCGGGCTCGCGCTGCGCTACCTTGTCCGTGCGAGGCGCCTGAGCACCCTTGTGCTCGCCGCCGTGCCGCTGGTCGACCTCGCGCTGCTGGTCCTCGTCGCGGTCGACGTGATGCGCGGCTCCCCGCCGACACGGCCGCACGCGTTCGCGGCTCTGTACCTGGGCATCACCGTAGCCTTCGGCCACCACATCATTCAGCACACCGACGCATGGTTCCGGTACCGCTTCGCGGGCGGACCGAAACCACTCAAGGCACCCAAGGGCTCGACTGCCGAAGTCCGCGCGATCTGGCGTGAATGGTTCCGCGTCGTGCTCGCCGCGGCCCTCGGCGCAACCTGCCTGCTGGTCATGATCGCACTCGAAGGATGGCACCTGCCCGCCAGCGTCGACGACGCCGCCGGCCATCCCTACTGGGCCACCCTGTTGCTCCTGCCGATCATCACCGCAGTCTGGTTCCTCGCCGGACCCGCCTTCGCAGGACGCGGCGACCCCGCACGCGATCGACAGCCCGCAACCCCCACCGACGCAACATCCCTGACCCTTCACGAACCGAGAGCTGGAGCCGAGCGGCCATGAGCGACCTGGGAAGATTCGTGGAGCAGCGCATCGCCGAGAACACCCTGCCGCCATCTGTCCAACGCGCCTACCAGACGATCTACGCGCTCAGCGACACGATCCGCGCCGATGGCAAGACCAACGACTGGGTCTCCTGGCTGACCGGAACCTCCGCCGCCGTGATAGTCGGCGAGTACATCCTCGGCGCCGACCCAGCCAGCGACGCCACACGCATCAGCGAGACCCTCAGAGCCACGCTGGCCCGCACCTGGCACGAACACCCCGACTACGACGACACCTGGAACGACCTCGCCCCCGACCCGAATCCTCGATAACTGACAACGACCACGGACTACGGCCCGAAACGCTGCTGCGAGTCGCCTGTCGACCACAGCGGTGATCCCGGGGGCTTCACCTGGCCATGTCGCCTTCGGCGGCGATACGTCCATGGAGCGAGCGCACCTCACCGGCATGACGGTCTCAATGCGGGTCATGAGCGCCGGCGACGGCTACAAGTACCTCCTACGCTCCGTCGCGGCCGCAGACGGCGACCGCTCGCTGTCGACACCGCTGACGCGGTACTACGTGGAGGAAGGTACACCACCGGGCCAATGGCTCGGGTCCGGCGTCGCCTCACTCGGCAAGGGCCAGCTCGCGGTGGGGGATCGGGTGTCGGAGGCCCAACTCCAGCTCTTGATGGGCATGGGCCGTGATCCGATCACCGGCGACCCACTCGGCCGCGCGTTCCCCGCCTATAAGTCCGTGCCTGAGCGGATCGAGGCACGGATCGCGGACCTCGACCCGGACCTGAGTCCGGGCGCGAAGGGCGAGGCGATCGCGCAGATCGAGGCCGAGGAGACCGAGCGCGGCAAGCGGCGGGCGGTGGCCGGGTTCGACTTCACCTTCTCGGTCCCGAAGTCCGCGTCGGCGTTGTGGGCGGTCGCCGACGCAGGGACGCAGGCGCTCATCGGTCAGGCGCATCATGCGGCGGTTGCAGAGGTGGTTGCGTTCATGGAGCGCGAGGTTGCAGCCACCCGCACCGGCGCAACCGCCGGCGACGGAGCCGTTGCTCAGGTCGATGTCACCGGCCTGGTCGCCACGGCATTCGATCACTTCGACTCCCGCGCCGGCGACCCCCACCTGCACACCCATGTCGTGGTCTCCAACAAGGTGCAGACCGCGTTCGACGGCAAATGGCGATCGCTGGATGGGCGGCCGATGCACGCCGCCGTGGTCGCGCTGTCGGAGCTGCACGAGGGGGTGTTCGCCGACCACATGACCCGCACCTTCGGCGTCGAGTGGGAAGCCCGCGACATGGGCCGAGACCGCAACCCAGCATGGGCAATCAGCACCGTGCCCGAGGAGTTGGTCCAGGAGTTCTCCACTCGTGCCCGGCACATCGACGCCGAGAAGGACAGACTCATCGCCGAGTACGTCGCCAAGCACGGCCGCCAACCCTCCACAGCCACGATCATCAAGCTCCGCGCCCAAGCCACCCTCGCCACACGCCCGGAGAAGGAAGTGCGGTCGCTGGCCGAACTGACTGTCGAGTGGCGCGCCCGCGCCACCGGGGTGCTCGGACAGGACGCCACCATATGGGCGCGCGAGGCGACCGACAACGACAAGGCGTTGCTGCTGCGTGCCGATGACGTGCCGTTGGATGCGATCGCCGAACTCGGGCAGACGGTGGTCGGGGTGGTGGGTGAGAAGCGGTCCACGTGGCGGCGGTGGAACCTGATGGCCGAGGCGTCCCGGCAGACGATGGGCTGGCGGTTCGCCACCATGCAAGATCGTGAGGCCGTCGTGGGGATGATCGCCGACGCCGCCGAACAAGCCTCGCTGCGGTTGACGCCGCCCGACCTCGCCACCTCACCGGCAGTGTTCCGGCGGGTGGACGGCACGAGCGTGTTCCGTCCCAAGCACTCGACGGTGTTCTCCTCCGAGCTGCTGCTGGAGGCTGAGGATCGACTGCTCGACCGCTCCCGCACCATGACCGCACACGCCGTGCCTGTCGCGACGGTGGAGGGGATCACCGCTCGGCCCGATGCCGAGGGCCGGATGCTCGGCGAGGATCAGGCAGACGCGCTGATGAAGATCGCCGTGTCCGGCCGTGCTCTCGATGTGCTGGTCGGGGCTGCCGGGGCCGGGAAGACCACGGCGATGTCCGCGCTTCGCCGCGCGTGGGAGACCGAACACGGCGAGGGGTCCGTGGTCGGGCTGGCACCGTCCGCGGTGGCCGCCCAGGTACTCGCCGACGACCTCGGCATCGCAACGGAGAACACGGCGAAGTGGTGGCAGAACCACCTCATCCACGGAACCGACTTCGAGGCCGGTCAGCTCGTCATCATCGACGAAGCCTCCCTGGCCGGCACCCTCTCGTTGGATCGCATCACGCATCTGGCCGAGCGAGCGGGTGCGAAGGTGCTGTTGGTCGGCGACTACGCGCAGCTCCAGTCCGTGGACGCCGGCGGCGCGTTCGGGCTCCTCGTCGGTGACCGGGAGGATGCGCCCGAGCTGGTCGACGTGCACCGGTTCATCAACGAGTGGGAGAAGACCGCCTCCCTCGCTCTGCGCCACGGCCGTACGCAGGTGATCGACACCTACTTCGACCATGACCGCATCCGCGACGGTGAGGCCGAGGCGATGACTGATGCCGCATACGCCGCATGGCGCGCGGACCGGAGTCAGGGCTTGGTGTCGGTGTTAATCGCTGAGACCCGCGATGACGTGACCACTCTGAACCAGCGCGCCCGCGCCGATCTGATCCTCGAGGGCACGTTGAAGCCGGGCTGGGAGGTGGAACTCACTGATGGGACCACGGCGGGGGTCGGGGACACGATCATCACCCGCCGCAATGACCGCCGCCTACGGGCCGGGAAGACGTGGGTGCGCAACGGCGACACCTGGACCATCACCGGCGTTCATGACGACGGGTCGGTCACGATCCGCAAGACCGGCCGCCGGTTCGGCGGCTCCCTCGTCCTCCCCGCCGCCTACGTGTCCGATCATGTCGATCTTGGATACGCAGTCACCGCGCATAGGGCGCAGGGCGTCACTGTCGATACCGCGCATGTGCTGGTGGAGCCGACCACCACTCGGGAGAACTTCTATGTCGCGATGACCCGCGGCAAGCACGCCAACCGCGCCTACGTGATCCTCGACCGGCCCGACGAGCACGCCCACCCGCATCCCAGCGACAACGCCGACGCCACCGGCCGATCCGTTCTGTTCGGCGTGCTCCAACACGTCGGTGCCGAGCTGTCCGCGCACGAGACCATCACCGCCGAACAGGAGCACTGGGGCTCGATCGCCCACCTCGCCGCCGAGTACGAGACGATTGCTGCCGCGGCCCAACGAGACCGGTGGGCCACCCTGATTCGATCCTCCGGCCTGACCGCCGAGCAGGCGGACGCCGCCGTCGAGTCGGAGGCGTTCGGAGCGCTCACCGCCGAGCTGCGCCGCGCCGAGGCCAACCACCACGACGTCGATCGCCTGTTCCCGCGCCTGGTCGCCGCGCGAGGATTCGATGACGCTGATGACATCGCTTCCGTCCTGCACTACCGGGTCGCGCGCGCTACCGCGCGCCCGGCCGGCTCGGGCCGCACCCGCAAGGCACCACGGCTCATCGCCGGACTGATCCCATCCGCCGATGGTCCGATGGCCGGCGACATGCGCCACGCGCTCGATGAGCGACGCGAGCTGATCGAGGCCCGTACCGACGCGGTGCTCGACACCGCACGCCAGGCCGGCGAGCCCTGGACAAAACCACTGGGTCAGCCACCCCGCGATCCACGCAAGGCAGCGGCGTGGCGACGGTACGCCCGCACCGTCGCCGCCTACCGCGACCGGTACGGCATCACTGAAGACTCGCCCCTCGGCCCGGAACCGGAGAACGCGGCACAGAAGATCGACGCGGCTCGCGCAAGAAGCGCACTTGCACAGGCAGAGGAAGCCGCTCGCCGGTCCGCAGCCGTCACCGAGCGTCGCCCGGTCGAGCGAACTTCTCCCGGGCGGAGCCTGTGATCTGAGCCCGAGGGAATGTCGGTGCGGCGGCGTAGAATAGTTACATGGGTGTAGTTCCCGCAAGTTCGACCGATCCCGGAGGCGAGATGCCGACCGGACAGGCCGACGCGCCCGGACGGCAGGACCATCCATCCACGACGATCGAGCCAAGCACCCCATCCGTCGATCGCTTCCAGATCCTCGCCCTGGATGGCGGGGGAACCAAGGCACTGTTCACCGCCCACGTGCTCGCGCGCCTTGAACAGGACCTCGACGTCAGCATCAAGGACTCCTTCGACATGATCGCAGGCACATCGGCGGGCGGGATCGTCGCACTCGCGCTGGGTGCCGGTCTCACCCCGAGCGAGATCGTCGAGCACTACGAAGAACTGGTCGAGGCAGTCTTCCCGGCCACACGCCGGCGACTCTGGCGGCGGCCACGTCAACTCACTGCACCCATCTACGACGGCGATGCGCTGCGTACCGCCTTGACGAAGGTGCTCGGCGAAGGGCTGCTGGGAGACAGCGGGAAGCGGTTGGTCATCCCGGCGTGGGACGTGCAACGAGGCTCCGTGCACATCTTCAAGACGCCGCACCACACACGGCTCGCCCGAGACTGGCGCATCCCGATGGTGGACATCGCGATGGCGACCTCGGCGGCGCCGCTCTACTTCCCTGCCGCGCGTGTCGATGGACACCGCCTCATCGACGGCGGCGTGTGGGCGAATAACCCCTCTGTCGTCGCGATCGCCGAGGCCGTGAGCATGCTCGACGTACCGCTCGCCTCGATCAGGGTGCTCAACGTCGGCACCATCGACCAGCTCACGAACCATCCCAAGCGCCTCGACCGCGGCGGGCTTTTCAACTGGGCGAAGCCGATCGCGCCACTGATCCTCACAGCCGGCAGCCGTGGCGGACAGGGCATCGCTGAGCATCTGATCGGCAAGGCCGCTTTCACGAGGTTCGATGCTCTCGTCCCGGGCGGACTGTACGCACTCGACGCGGCAGACCCGAGCGATGTCGCCGGCCTCGCCGCCTCCGTGAGCCGCGAGCTCAGCCCCATCTACACCGCGCGGTTCGCAGATCATCGCGCGGCTGACTACACGCCGTTGATCGGAGACCGACACCGCGGCGACCCGACCAGCACGTCGACCACGGAGGTCTCCCGATGAAGCTCACTGACTACTTCAACGTCCTGCTCAAGGACACCGTCAACCTCGGCCAGGTGAAGCTCGACTCGCTCGACTCTCGCGTCGAGGCAGTCTACAAGGCGTTGAAGGCCGACGAGCAGATCGGGCACCTGATCCTCGGCAAGACGCCCCAGGGCTCGTGGGCGCACAAGACCATCATCAATCCGGTGGGCAGCAACGAGTTCGACGCGGACTTCATGCTCGACATGAGCGAGAACGCGGACTGGTCTGACAGTCCCAAGAAGTACATCGAGGAGGTCTACGCGGCTCTGCACCGGCACAGCACCTACGGCAACATGCCGCACTCACGCAAGTGCCGTTGCGTCCGACTCGTCTACGCGAACTCCATGCACCTCGACATCGTGCCGCACCTCAACCTCGCCGATGGACGTGAAGTCATCGTCAACCGCGACGACAACGACTGGGAGCAGACCGACCCCCAGGGTTTCACGGACTGGATGAGGGACAAGGACACGCTCGCGAAGGGCAACCTCCGCAAGGTCATCCGGCTGATGAAGTACCTGCGCGACCACAAGAATTCCTTCACCGGGACCCGGTCGATCCTCCTGACGACACTGCTCGGCGAGCAAGTCACCGAGCTGCGCACGCTGCTCGACCCCGGCTACTACAGCGACGTCCCGACCACCCTCCTGCACCTCGTGAAGGACCTCGACGCCTGGCTCCAGGCGCGCCCGATCAAGCCCTCCATTCCGGACCCGTCCGGATCCGGGGTCACCTTCGACCATCGGTGGGAGCAGTCGACCTACAGCTACTTCCGAGACCGCATCCATGTCCACGCCGCCGAGATCGAGGAAGCATACGAGGAGGAGAACAGGGAGCGCAGCATCGAGCTGTGGCAGGGCATTTTCGGTGACGGCTTCAAGGCCCCGGCCACCTCGTCCAGCAGCGCGAAGTTCCCAGCAGCAGCTCCCGCGGCCGCTTCCACCGTGGGGCGGTCTGGCCGCGCGGGATGAGCCGCCGCAACCGGGCCACGCTCTCGACCTGGCAGAAGCATCTCGTTGACGAGCTGAGGTCACTCGCCAGGGATCGTCCCCATGACGTGCGGATAGTCGAGCAGCCTCGGCTCGACTCTGACGGCGACGCCACCCTCCGACTTCGGCTCCACACCGCAGATATCCCTCACCGCCCCCGCGGGCTGGAACTTGGAGACGACGAGGAGTTCATCGTCAAGATTCGCCCCTCTCTGTTCGCGCCCCCGAGCGCCGAGGTTGACCACACACGCTTCCTCGGTTTCCCGCATGTCCTCCAAGGGCAACGGCTCTGCATCTATCTCGACCCCTCCCGCGAGTGGCGGCCGTCCGCCGGAATGGCCGGATATCTCAGCCGACTGTGGGACTGGCTCACCGATGCAGCGGCCGGAGCATTCGATCCCTCGACCGCGATGTACCACGCTGTCGGAGGAGTGCTCCACCACGCCGACGCCACACCCACCATCGTCGTCCGCGAACCCGGGCCGCCGAAGCGGCAGCAGATCGCCCGGCTCGTCGCCCGCTCACCGCACCGCTACGACCTCACCTACTCGACCGACCGCGACGGACACCGCACACCCGTCTTCGTCCTCGCGAGCGACCTTCCCTTCGGCGCGGCATCCACCTTCGCGCTGTTCCTAACGCTCCTGGACGACCCGCACCTTGACCGCGCCGAAGGACGACCACCAGAGGTCTCACCGCAGTCGCCCGCGTTCCTTACCTCGCTCCTCGCCAGCGCTCTACGAAACCCTGACGGTACCGAGCAGTACTTCGTGCTTGCTGTGCCGCACCCCGCAGGGGGACCGCACCATCTTCTCGGCGGACGCCTTCCCGCAACTACCGCCGACGCCCTGCGACGCCTCGCCAAGAAGCACGGCACTGCGGTCAACCTCGATCCCGCGATCATCAACGCCGACATCCCGATCGAATGGTGCAACATGTCCGACGAACGGCAAGAGGTCACGACCCGGCGCGACGACAACCGTCCCGTCAACGGCTTCCAAGGAAAGACCGTTCACATCTGGGGCTGCGGTGGCCTGGGCTCATGGCTCGCCGAGTTCATCGCACGCGCCGGAGCCAGCGCCATCACCGTCTGCGACCCCGGCACCATCACCGGCGGACTCCTCGTCCGACAGAATTACACCGAAGCCGACATCGGCCAGACCAAGGCCGACGCCCTCGCCACACGCCTCCGCGCGATCCGCGACGACCTGACCGTGACGGTCGCAGAAGGAAGCGTCCCCGACCCAGCCGTCTCCCTCTCCGCGGACCTCATCATCGACGCCACCGTCAGCCACAGCATCACCACCTACCTAGACACCCTTGCCGGCGAAGACCGCACGGCACTCATCGCCCAGGTCGCCACCGACGCGAGGACGGGATCGCTCGGTATCGCCAACATCTGCGCGCCCGGCGACACCTGTACGCCGTCTGAGCTTGACGACCAGGCAGGCCGCTCGGTAGTGGCCGATGGCGGGTTGGAGCTGTACCACCGGCTCTGGGAGGACGCAGCCGAAGGCGACGAACTGACTCCCACGAGGGGATGCTCCGTACCCACGTTCCACGGCTCGGCCGCGGACCTCGCTGCCGTCGCCGCGACACTCGTCAACATGATCGGCCTGCACCTCCAACAGGCAGAGGCACCTGTTTCAGGGACCCACCTCATCGCCCTGCCACACGCACCAGCCGGCCCACGGCATCACTTCCTTCCTGCGGCGTCGGACACTCGCGGATGAGATAGCACGGGTTTACGTCTGTCCGGGCTCGGGCGTAAAGTGGGGGCCGAGGCAGGTTCTCCTCGATTGCGGGTCCTTCGGGACGGCCCAGCTTGGGCGCTCATACACGTACTGCCTCCTCGACGGAGAGACACGTGTGACGAGAGGCCCGCCATGATCCGCCTGATCTGGACGCTCAGCGCCCACACTCGCTACTACCTGCGCCGCTACATGCCGACCAATCGGCTGCTCGACGCGATCCGACGCCGACGCAACTTGAAGTGGGGCATCCCCGCGATGCTCCTGGCCGTGCCCTACCTGCTGATTGCGAGCATCTGCACCAAGGCCCTCGACCAGGGGGCACCAGGCTGGTTGCATCTGGTCGTGTTGTGGGCGGTGTGGAACGCGATGAAGTTCATCGTCATGGGACCGGTCAGCCTGATCCTCCTGATCCGCGCCCGGACCCAGGAAGCCATCGCCCGGCACCGCGACCGGCAGGCCACCCGCGACCGCTCGGAGTCCCAGGTGCCTATGACCGTAGCGGCGGCCCGATGAACGCCGCCACCTACACCTACGCCGCTCGCCCTACCCCCGAGGCGCACGAGCGGCAGCAGACCGCTTGCCTGGCGCTTGCACGCGACCTCGACCTTGATGTCACTCGCAGATACAGCGATGAAGCCGGCGAACGCTCGGAGCTGACACGACTGCTCGCTGACGCTGCAACCGGCGAGTTCTCCGCCCTGGTGATCGCGCGGCTGGACCGTCTCGGGCGGACGATCCCCGTTGCCCCGCACGTCCTGGCAGACCTCGACACTGCTGGTGTATGCGTGTATGCGGTCGATCGTGGCACGTACCCCCTCACTGACCGGATGACGTTGGCAGACATCCTGACCGCCACGATCCGACCGTGCACGTGCGGCAGGCACCTCACGCGCTGACCCCGAGCACGGCGTGGACTCGGCCGAATCGCGACGCCAGTCCCGGTCAGTGCGCGCTTGGCGGCTTGCTGGCTGACCCGAGTGGCCGGCATGCGGGGGATCAGCGATGCTCTGACGGTCCTGGCCCGTAGACTTGGGATAACACGCGGCGTACGGCGGGAGGTGAGTGGTGGCCGGATCAGGAGAGCACTTCAAGGCGCTCGTACGAAGCCACGGAAGCGGCGACGACGAGGCGTTCTACTCAGTCGCGCTACAGGTTGCCGCTCAGGCGGCTCGGCAGGGGCACCACCATCTCGCGGCTGACCTCAAAGCCGCAGTTGACCACTCACGTGTCGAGCGGCCGAAAAAGGTCACCTCAATCGCTCAACCGCGAGGCGATCTTTCAGAACTCGTTATCGCCTCTCACCCAGCCGTTGGCTTGAAAGACTTGGTTCTGCCGGATGAGCTTGCCGCGCAGGTGCGACGTGTCCTCAGTGAGCAGCGCCAACGCAAGCAGCTCCTGGATCACGGCTTTGAGCCCGCGCATCGCCTCCTGTTCGAGGGGCCGCCTGGTACGGGCAAGACGATGACCGCGGCAGTCCTGGCTCACGAGCTCTCTCTGCCCTTGCTGACGATCAGGCTCGACAGCCTGCTGAGCAAGTTCATGGGCGAGACCGCCAGTAAGCTGCGCGTCATCTTCGATGCAGTGGGCGCGCAGCGCGGGGTGTACTTGTTCGATGAGTTCGACGCGCTCGGTGGCGACCGAGCAGGAAACGACGTAGGTGAGGCCCGACGCATCCTGAACTCCTTCCTGGTGTTCCTGGAGAACAGTTCTCCCGAGAGCATCGTCATCGCTGCCACCAACCACCGGTCGATTCTGGACAAGGCCCTGTTCCGACGTTTCGACATGGTTCTCAACTACTCACTGCCGGACGCGAAACAGGCCGCCGCCGTGATGCGCGGCAGGCTCGGGTCTCTCGCCAAGGGCGTCCGTTGGGCCGCACTGGCAGAGCACATGGCAGGGCTCTCCCATGCGGACCTCGTGAGGGCTGCGGAGTCTGCCGCCAAGAGCGTCATCCTCGCTGGCGGAACACGAGTGAGTGCCGACGACATTCGACAGTCGCTTAAATCGCGGCAGGCGGCGAGCCTTGGCTGAGGGGCAGGAACACCTCAGTCACCTTCTGGTAGAAGATCGAGCGGCAGACGAGGAGTTTCGCCGACGGGGTGGACCGGACCCGAAGATCCGTCCGGTCGAAGACCGTGCCGGTCACGGCGGCGGGCGGCTGAACGAGTTGCAGTCCGCGTTCTCTAGCGGTGACGAGACCCGTGAAGAACAACTCACAGACGACGAGCTACGTGCCTTGGGCACCATCATCACGTTGGAGGGCTCTGACCCCGCGTATCCGCTCAAGCTCGACACTCTCCAACAGCTCACCTCGCACCGCGATCCGCAGCGCAGGCGCCCCAAGTGGCTCCTTCTCTCGGTCCTCCCCGCGGACTCGGGTTCTCGCATCCCCGAGCGAGCGACCGTATGGGTCAGCGACGACTACCGTGCGAAGTTCCTGCAGCTCTTCGAGGACTACCTGGCGAAGGAGTCACCGAAAGGCAAACCGCGCAACAACGAACTCGTCGCGAACATCGCACGCATCCGCGCCACCATCCTGGGTGACCTTTGGCAGTCCGAGGGTCGCCCGCCAGAAGGTACGACGACATGGTGGGAACTATGGCTACGCCCAAACGCTGACGGCCCCGATCTGCTACGGCGCTTCGCCGAAGCCTCCGGACTGACCATCTCGCAGCGTCTCCTCCGGCTCGTGGACCGCGACGTCATGTGGGTCGAGGCGACGTGGGCGCAGCTAGAAGTCCTACCGTTCACCGCGGTGCCGCTGGCCGAAATCCGGCGCCCGGAATTCATCGACTCCATAGAAGACCTCACCGCCGAGGAGCAAGCCGAGTACGTCGACGACCTGGCCAAGCGACTGGAACCTGCCGACGAACTCCAGCCCGCCGTCTGCCACCTCGACACGGGCGTAGCGAGAACTCACGTCCTCATCGAGCAGTCCCTGGCACCCCAGGACCTGCACACCGTGATCGGCGTCAGCGGCTTCGATCAAGACGGACACGGCACCAAGATGGCCGGCATCGCGCTGCTGGGAGCCGCGGTCGACCGCCACCTGCTCGGATCGGACTCCGTTGTGCTGCGACACCGACTGGAGTCGGTTCGCATCCTTCCGACCAAGACCGAGAAGCCGCACGAACCCCGCGCGTACGGAGACGTCACCGTCCAAGCCGTGTCGCTGCCCGAAATCGCAGCGACACGGCCCCGGGTGTTCTGCATGCCGGTCAGCACCAGTACCGACACCCCCGGCAACCCAGGTCAGCCCACGCTGTGGTCGGCCACCGTCGACGCACTGGCCGTCGGCGCCAACGTCGTCAGCAACGGCGACGAACTCCGGCTACTCGCGCCACCAGACAGCGAAGCAGCAAGACTCCTGATCGTGTCCGCCGGAAACGTCACCGGCACCTACGTCGCCGACCACCTCGCCGAATCCGACACCTCTCCGGTTCGAGATCCCGGCCAAGCCTGGAACGCACTCACCGTCGGCGCCTACACCGACCTCGACGCGGTCCCGACCGATCCGGCCTTCGCAGGCTGGACCCCCGTCGCGCGGAAGGGCGACCTCTCGCCCCACAGTCGCACGTCTCTGCCGTTCGGAAACAGGCCCTGGCCGATCAAGCCCGACATCGTCATGGAAGGCGGCAACGTCCTCCATGACACCGCCTCCATGTTCGAGCCGAATCACCCGGCGCTGTCCCTGCGAACCACCGGGCACACAAACGACCAGGCTCTGGCATCGGCCAACGCAACCAGCGCCGCGACCGCGCAAGCCTCCCGGCTTGCAGCGCTCGTCATGGCCACCTATCCCGAGTACTGGCCCGAGACGATCCGAGCACTCCTCGTCCACTCCGCGCAGTGGACACCCATCATGCGCGACGAAATCGATCGAGCGGGGCAGAGCGGACTTCAAGCCAAACAGATGCTGCTACGCCGATACGGCTGGGGCGTCCCGACCGAGGAACGCGTGTTGTTCTCCTCCGATCGGTCCGTAACCCTGGTCGTACAGGACGAGTTCACCCCTTTCGAGGGCGATGAGTTCAAGGTCCCGTCGTTCCGGCTGCACGACCTTCCTTGGCCGCGCGAAGTACTGCAAGACCTGGGCTCCGCTTCCGTGACCCTGCGCGTCACCCTCTCCTACTTCATCGAGCCGACGGCGTCCCGACGAGGATGGCGTCAGCGGTACAAGTACGCATCACACGGACTCCGGTTCGAGCTACAAGACCCCCTTGAATCTGAGGCCCATTTCGTTCAGCGAGTGAACCGTGAAGCCCGCACCGAGGAAGCCGGCGGGCGCCCCACAAGCGGACAAGTGTCGTGGCTCGTCGGCGCCAACCAACGCCTGTACGGCTCACTGCATCAAGACATCTGGGAGACCTACGGTTCAGCACTCGCCGACACCGGAAAGATCGCCGTCTACCCCGTCGGCGGCTGGTGGAAGAACAACAAGAACCGCGAACGCATCGACCGGAAGATCCGATACGCCCTCGTCATATCACTCCAGACCGACGCCACCGACGTCGACCTGTACACACCAGTGGCGAACCTCCTCCACACTCCGATCGAGATTCCGATCGAGTGATGTCCGATTCGCTCCGAATCCCGCGGATAACGGATAACACCGCCGGACTCGCAGCTCAGACGTTCGTTGCGACGGCCTGTGCGCGCCGACCACCCGGTCGAATCGTGACGCCCTCTGCGGCCAGCGCGCGTCGGACAGCCTGCTGGCTGACCCCGTACCGCAACCCGACTTCCATTAGCGTAAGGCCCTCGTCGTACAGCTCGACCGCTTCGGCAAGATGGCACTCATCGAGCCCCCGCTGGCGTATCGGTACCGAGCGGCGGACAAGGTGCGCCGCCGCGGTGCGGCGATGAATGCTGAACCGCTCGCCCAACTCCACGAGTGTCGCGCCCGACTCATACGAGGCCACCAGCTCGTCCACCTGCGCCGGGCTCAGAAAGGTTTGAGTCATCCCAACTGCATGCACCATCCGCCCCCGCTCGTCCACTACAGACGGCTCCAGCGGCCTCCGGTCCCGCCGGTAGACGCCCCGCGACCTGCGAGAAGTCACGGTTTTCAAGGCCGGGCAGGGGTTCTCGAACTCTCTACGGAGGTCCACTCGAGAAACCGTGAGACAGTGACTCGTCGGAAGGGCCCCGCCGGCTGGCGGGGCCCTTCCGCTGTCCGCGCGCAGCGCGCACGCACCAGGAACAGGGGCGCCGCGAGGGCGAGCACGACGCCGCCGACGGCGATCGCGAGACCGCTGGAGGCCCCGGTGGCCAGTGCCCCGAGCACCACCGACCCCAGAGAGCCCGCCGGCTGCATGGCCATCGAGGCCAGCGACAGCACCGTGGCCCGATGCGGACCTGCCACCTGCCGGTGCAGGAGCGACTCATAGGCCACTCCCGACGCCATGTGCACGCCGTAGGTCGCGAGGTACCCCACCACGAGTCCGACGGGGCCCAAGGCCAGTCCCATCGCGACCACCGTCGCGCCCTGGAGGATCCGCAGCGCCACGGAGACCAGGCCCCAGCGCCGCGTCAGGTGCGGCACCGCCGCCGCCCCGAGCGCCGCGGTGGCCCAGCCCGCGGCCACCACCGGCCCCATCGTGGCGGCGGCACGGTCCGCGTCACCGAGCAGCTCCGCGAGCCGCACGGGCATCAGCGTCTCGAAGGAGACCATCCCGAACCCCCAGAACAGCTCGACCGCGACCAGGGCCCGCAGCACCCGGGACCCGGCGAGCAGGCCGAGCCCCGCGCGCACCGCGTGCGCCGTGTCCCGGACGGGGGCGAGGCGCCGCGGGCCCCTGCGCGGTGGCTCGTCCATGAGCAGCCCCGTCGCCACGATCTGCAGGAGGGAGAGGACGGCGGCGCCGAGGAACGGGAGCACCAGGGCGGAGGTCGTGCCCCAGGGCGCCCACGCGACCAGCCCGGCCGAGAGCACGGAGCCGGCGGCGATGGATCCGCCGATCGCTCCGCTCGCCGCACCGAGCCCGGAGGTCACCAACCCTTCTCGCTCCTCGGGGGCGGAGCCGGCGTGCACCTGGTCGACGAACCAGGCGTTCAAGGCACCGCTGTCCAGAGCCCGGAACACCCCGGACAGAGCCGCGGCCAGGGCCAGCGCCAGCGGTGCGGCGGCCACGGCGAAGGCGAGGTACGAGAACAGGGCAAGGGTCGCCGCGAGCGCGAAGAGCGGGCGCCGCCCGACGGTGTCGGCCAGGCCACCGGTGGGCAGCTCGAGGCACAGCACCACGATGCCCTGGACAGCGAGGGCCGCGCCCATCTCGGCGACCGTCATGCCGCGGTGCAGGGGCAGCAGGGCCATCACCGGGACGACGAGTCCCGTGGGCAACCACCGCAGCGCGGTCAGCAGCAGGAACCGTCGCCGGAGGCTCATGGGGTGCGGGGAAGGGCCAGGACGTGCAGAGCGATCGGCTGGGAGCCCGTGCGGTCGCGATAGCGCTCGACCACGGAGGCGATCTCCGCGGTCATCTCCTGGACGTCCTCGGGGTCGAGTCTCAGCAGGTAGTCGTCGTGCCTGTGGCCCTCGTCGGCCCCGGAGACGCGCCAGGCGTCGACCCCGTCCACGAGCGCCTGCAGCTGCCGGTCCCGCACCTGCCCCAGCGCCGCCCACGCTCCCGGCCGGGAGGAGAGGTCCTCGGCGAACTCGGTCATGTCGTGGGTCGCGCGCCAGCGCCGCTCCCGGCGGGAGGGCTGCTCCTCGGCGTCGGCGACGAAGCCGTAGCGCTCGAGCTGCCGGAGGTGGTAGGAGGTCGAGCCGCTCGACTCCCCGAGCACGCGGGCGAGCTCGGTCGCCGTCGCCGGGCCGTCGCTGCGCAGCGTCCCCAGCAGGCGCAGTCGGATCGGGTGGGAGAGGGCCTTGAGGGTCTCGACGTCGTCGACGACGCGGCGGGTCGTGGGCATGCAGGCACACTACGACCGCAAAGGATTATTTGCAAACAATCCTTTGCGGGCGTGGTGAGGGGTCAGTGCTCGCTGTCGAGCTGCGCCATGAAGGCCGCGGGGTAGCGCTCGCCGTGGGCGGCGCCGACGGGCAGGGCCGCATCTATCCGGGCCAGGTCCTCCGCTTCGAGGTGCACCGCGCCGGACTCGAGCATCGAGGTCACCTGGTCCGGGCGGCGGGCGCCGACGAGCGGCACGATGTCCTCGCCGCGGGCGGCCACCCAGGCGATCGCGAGCTGCGCCATGGAGGCACCGTGGGCAGCGGCGATCCCCTGGACCTGCTCGAGCAGGGCGCGGTTGCGTTCGAGGTTCTCGCCCTGGAAGCGGGGGAAGTTCTCGCGGGCACCGCCGGTGCGGCCGGCGACCAGCCCCTTGGCGAGCACGCCGTAGGCCGTCACGCCGATCCCCAGCTCCCGGCAGGTGGCGAGGATGCCGTTGCCCTCGATCTCCCGCGAGAGCAGGGAGTACTCGATCTGCAGGTCGCTGATGGGGGCGAGCGCGGCCGCCCGGCGGAGGGTCTCGGGCCCGACCTCGCTGAGGCCGATGTGGCGCACGTAGCCCGCCTCGACCTGCTCCTGGATCGCCCCGACGGTCTCCTCGATCGGCACGTCCGGATCAAGCCGCGCGGGTCGGTAGATGTCGACGTGATCGGTGCCCAGGCGTCGCAGCGAGTAGGCCAGGGAGGTGGCGACGCGCTCGGGGCGAGCGTCGAAACCGGTCGGCATGCCGCCGGGCTCCAGGGTCGCCCCGAACTTCACCGAGAGCACGGCGTCCTCGCGGCTCCGCTCCGCGAGCGCACGGCCGATGAGCAGCTCGCTGTGGCCGGCGCCGTAGAAGTCGCCGGTGTCGATCAGGGTGGAGCCGGCATCGAGGAAGGCGTGCAGCGCGCGCACGCTCTCGGCGTCGTCCGTGGGGCCGTAGACGCCGGCCAGGCTCATGGCCCCGAGCCCCGGGGAGGTGACGGTCGGGCCGGTGTCGCCCAGGCGGCGGGTGGTGGGTCGGTACGTGGTGTCCTCTGTCGTGGTCATGGCGACCACAGTGCGCCCTGATCGGTGACGGGACGAGGCCCGGCGCATCCGGGGACAGGCTCTCCCTGGATAGGAGGCGCTCCGGGGAGGACGATGGGTCGATGACCGCACGCCAGGACCTCGCCGACTTCCTGCGCCGTCGCCGCGCCCTGCTGCGTCCCGTCGACGCGGGACTGCCGGAGGGCACGCGCCGCCGCACTCCCGGGCTGCGCCGCGAGGAGGTCGCGATGCTTGCCGGCGTCTCCGTCGACTACTACGCCCGGCTCGAGCAGGGCCGCGGCTCGACCCCCTCGGTGAGCGTGGTGACCGGTATCGCGCAGGCGCTGCAGTGCGACCGCGACCAGCGGGACCACCTCTTCCGCCTGGCTGGGCACCCGGCACCGCCGCGGCGCTCCGGGCGGCATGTGCGCCCCGGACTGATCGCCCTGGGCCATCGCCTCACGGATCTGCCCGTCGTGATCACGACAGACCTCGGCGAGGTGCTCTGGTGCAACCCGCTGGGACAGGCGCTGCTCGGCGGGCTGCTGGGGGAGACGCCGCGGGAGCGCAATGTGATGCGGCGCTGGTTCACCGATCCGTCGGCCCGCGCGATGCCGCGGGAGGAATGGGAGAGGATCTCGGCCGCCCACGTCGGCGATCTGCGGGCGGCCTTCACTCGCCGCGGGGGCGACGAGGAGGTCACGGCCCTGGTCGAGGAGCTGCAGACGGCGAGTTCGGAGTTCGCGCGGCTGTGGACGCTGCACGACGTCGGCGTGCGGCGGTCGGACCGCAAGACCATCGTCCACCCGGAGGTCGGGATGATCCGGATGCGCTGCGAAGTGCTGCTGACGCCCGAGGAGGACGTCTCGATGCTCGCCTTCTTCCCGCTCGAGGACACCGACGCCCAGGAGAAGCTGGACCTCCTGCGCGTCATCGGCACGCAGGTGATGCGCAGCAGCTAGAGTCCCTCGGCCAGGTGCTCGATCACGGCGGCGGCGGGGCCCTCGGGGGCGCTGCGGTAGCCGGTGCCGGCCCACAGGTGCAGACGGTCCGCATCGCCGGCGGCCCCGGCGGCCCGGCGCAGCGGCCGGGTCAGGTGGTGGATCTGCGGGTAGCCGGTGGGGGCCGTCGCCTGGTGGCGGTCGATCAGCCCGTTGCGCACGGAGCGTGCCGGACGCCCGGTGAAGACCCGGGTCAGCACCGTCTCACGCGCCGCGGGATCGGCCAGCGCGGCCCGGTGCGTCGCTGACGTGCCGGCCTCGTCCGTGCGCAGCAGCAGCGTGCCGACGGCCACGGCCTGCGCGCCGGCGCCGAGGATCCGCGCCACCGCCTCGGGGCCGTCGACCCCGCCGGCGCCGATCACCGGCAGGTCCGCAGCCTCGAGCACCTGGCGCACCAGCTCGGCGGTCTCCACCGGCTCCGGGGTGCGGGCCGGATCGTGGGTGGCGCTGTGTCCGCCCGCCCGGGGCCCCTGGACCACGAGACCGTCGATGCCGAGGGCCGCGGCGTCCTGCGCCTCCGCCGGCGTGGTGACGCTCGCGAGCACGGTGGTCCCCGCCGCCTGCAGGGCCACGACGTCCGCGGCGTCGGGCAGGCCGAAGGTGAAGGACACCACCGGGACCGGGTCCGCCAGGAGCAGGGCGAGCTTCTCGGCGTAGAAGTCGTCGTCGCTGCGGGGTGCGGGATCCAGGGTGAGACCGTGGACGGCGGCCTCCTCGGCGAGCTCGGCCGCGTAGGCGGCGAAGGCCTCCTCGTCGATCTCCCGGTGGGGGAGGACGAACAGGTTCACCCCGAAATCCGCGCCGAGCCCGCGCGCCGCGTCGACGTCCGAGGCCAGCGTCTGCGGTGTCGTGTTCCCGCCCGCCAGGAAGCCGAAGGCGCCGGCGGAGGTGGCGGCGCGGATCAGGTCGAGGGTGCTGGGCCCGCCGGCCATCGGCGCGGCGACGAGGGGAAGGCGGGAACCGAGCAGGTCAGACGTCATGCTCCTGATCCTCCCACCGGAACCCGTCCGGGTCGGTGAGCTCGCCGAGATCACCCACGATCGCGAGACGTCGGGATCCGCTGCCCTCGGCGTCGACCCCGGCGGCCTTGGCCAGCCCCTTGCGCTTGAGCAGGGCGAGGGAGATGTCGCCGGTCGCGAAGCTGGTGTACTTGCGGCCGTAGCTCTGGGCGACCTCGGTGCCGCGAGCGACGTAGAAGTCCCTGCTCTCGGCGACCGCCGTGACCCCGAGCTGGAGCACGAGCTCGTCGATCGTGCCGGGGGTGGCGCCGTGGGGCCTCTTCGAGGAGGTGGCGACGGTGACCACCGTGCCGTCGGGGGCCTGGAGCGTCCCGCCGTACCCGAAGAGGTTCCTGGTGGCGGGCTTGACGGCGCGCGCCCCGGCGGCGGTGCCGGCGTCCAGGAAGCCGTCGACGACGACGGGGTCGGGCACGATCAGCGACACGGTGGCGCCGCGGAATCCGGTGCTGGGCTCGTCGGTGCCGCGGGTGCTGATCCTGTCGCCGAGGCCGAGCGCCTCAGCGTAGAAGCGGGCGGCGGTCTCGGGGTCCTCGGACTCGAGGAGGAGCTGTGTGATCGTCGTCATGCTCGCCAGACTAGTGCGGCCCCGCCGAGGGTGCTTCTCGATTCCTGACCGGCTGGCGCAGGATCGTGCGCAGCTTCTCGGGGGCGGCGCGGCGGGGGTCGCCGAGATAGATCTCGTGGTGCAGGCCGCGTAGCGCGAGACCTCGGTCGGGGATCTCCTCGTGGTGCATCCTCGCGAGCACGGGACCCTCCTGCTCGTAGGGGCCGACGTGGAGGGTCTGGATGCACTCTCCCTCCTCGAACTCCTCCCAGCGCACGCCGCCGGACGTCTCGACCCGGCCGCCCTCGATCCACGGCGGGGTCATCAGCAGCAGGCGCCAGTGCCAGCGGCTCTTGTCCCGGGCGGAGGTGAAGGCTTCCATGTCCTCGGCCCACCACAGCCCCTCCAGCGGCGGGACCACGTAGTCGCGTCCCAGCTCGCGCCTGCTGCGGAACTTCAGGGAGTAGGCGAGGGGGTAGAGCTCCGAGAGCGCCGCCTCGTACGCCGGGGAGGTGTTCGGATCGCCCTGCCCGTCGATCATCAGGAAGTGCCTCGCGGGGACGTCGAGAGCCCGGAACCGGCCGCGTCGGGCGCGGTAGCTGTCGAGCTCCTTCTTCACGTCGTACTTCGCCGGACCGCTCATCCGCGTCCCTCCGTCTCGATCCTGATCAGCGCCTCGTCCATATGGTGCAGCACCCGAAGCGTCGCGGCGAGCTCCTGCGCGGTCAGGTTCCCACCGACGCTCCCCAGCAGCGCCTGCTCACGATCGGTGACCGCGGTGATGGCCTCGTGTCCCGGCGGTGTGATGCGCACCAGGTGGGAGCGGCGATGGGAGGGGTTGTCCACGAGTTCGACCAGTCCGGCGCGCCGCGCCTCGTGGACCATGCGCTGGACGAACTGGCGGCTGAGGTCCTGGGACCGGGCGAGCTGAGGGACGGTGCGCTCGCCGTCACGACGCAGCTGGTCCAGCACGTTGCGGACCCCGACGGACAGCCCGCTGACGGCCTCGTCCTGCTCGACGATCCGGGAGACCCGACGGTAGACGGGGCCGAGCGCGACGTAGACCTCGGCGAGGCGAGCAGCGAGCGCGTCGGGAGGGAGGGGAGAGCTCATCGGCCCATTGTGACACCTCGGTTGTCAAGCGCGCGAAACTATGACACCTTGGTTGTCATGAAGCATACGATGGAACTGCCCGACCAGCACATCGCCTATCTCGACGTCGGACCGGAGGGTCCGCAGGGCCCGCCCCTGCTGCTGCTCCATGGCGGCGCCGTGGACACCCGCATGTGGCATCCCCAGCTGACCGCCTTCCCGGGCCTCCGCGTGCTCGCCCCCGACGCCCGCGGACACGGGGACTCCTCGGATGCGGAGGGCCCGTACCGCCTCGTCGACGACGTCGTCGCGCTGCTGGACGCCCTGGACATCGAGCGGGTCGTGGCCGTCGGTGTCTCGATGGGCGGGGGCACCGCCTGCGACCTCGCCCTCGAGCATCCTTCGCGGGTCGCTGGGATCGTGGTCAGCGGCACCGGCACCAGCGAGCCCGTGTTCGAGGACCCCTGGGCGCTGCAGGCCTTCGCCGAGTGGGAGGCCGCGGAGCAGGGGGCGGACCTGCAGGAATGGATCGACGTGCTCCAGCGCTTCACCGCCGGTCCGTTCCGCTCCCTCGACGAGGTCGATCCGCCGCTGCGCGAGCTCGTCGACACCATGGCCCGGGCCACGGTCGCCAACCACCTGCGCACCGATGCGGCGGGCATCCCCCTCCCGCCGCCACCCCCGACCCCGGTGACGCAGACCTGGCAGCGGCTCGAGGAGATCGAGGTCCCCGTGCTCGCCCTGTGCGGAGCCCTCGACGGGGACGACCATCGCCGCAACGGTCGCCGTCTGGCCGACTCCGTCCCCGACGGCCGGTACGCCGAGGTCCCCGGCGCCGCGCACTACCCCAACCTCGAGAATCCCGAGGTCTTCGACCGGGAGGTGCGCGAGCTGCTCAGGCGCTCCGCTCGCGCGTCGGCGTGAGCCGCTGGGTGGAGTCGGGCCGACTGAGCGTCAACAGGGCCCGCTGCACCCGCGGAAGCTCCTCGAGCATGTCCTCGACGTGCTGCATCCGGTGCCTCACCCGGGATTCCGCGTCGTCGCCGGTCACGTCCACCGAGGCGACGACGAAGAGGCGCCCCGCCCCGACCCATTCAGCTCGTCCCGGGTGTCGGGGGCGGCTCCTTCACCGGTGAGGAAGGCCGTGTTGCGGGTGATCAGGATGATCGCCACGACGCCGAGCAGGAGGCCCACCAGGATCGAGCCGATCGCGTCCCAGACGGGCGGCCCGTGAGCTGGTGCAGCCCCATTCCTCCGGCGGCGAGCACCAGACCGATCAGGGCGCAGGCGTCCTCCGCGAACACGGCGCGCAGCATCGGATCGGACGTGGCACCGACGAAGCGCAGCGGGCTCACCCGTCGGCTGCGGGCGCCGCTGCGCGCCTGCCGGAGCGCCTGCAGGAACGAGATGCCCTCGAGGACGAAGGCGACGCCGAGCACGAGGTAGGCCCACCCGTAGTCGACGTCGCCGGTCAGGGGCGCGCCGGGAGCGACGCTCGCCGATCAGCAGGGCCACCGCCGATTTCGCGAGGGCGACGAGGAGGCCGCTGCCCGAGGAGCGCCTGTGGGACCGGCTGGATCAGCGAACGGGATAGATGCTGACGTCCTGCTCCTCGAGGAGGAAGCGGACGGTGTCGCCGGGCCGGAGGCTGCGACCCGCCATCTGCTGCGGCGTGAGGTCCGCGGCGAGCGCACCGGCCCTGGCCCGGACCATGTCGCCGAAGGGCTCGAGACCGGTCAGGGTACGGGACAGCACGGTGGACCCCGGCGACCGGGGCTCGGCGCCGTCGACCAGCCGGACCTGCGAGGGGCGCACCGTGGCGCGCACCGTCGTGCCGGCGATCAGGGGGCGCACCGGCCGTCCCGACAGGGAGCCGGCAGCCGCATCCTCACCGAGTCCCATCGCGCGGCCGTCCCAGACCCCGGTCAGCAGATTCATCCCGGCCAGGCGTGCAGTGAAAGCCGCCTGAGGGCGCGCGAGCACTTCCCGCGCCGGGCCCTGCTCGACGATCCGACCGGCCTCGACCACGGCGACCCGATCGGCGAGCGTGACCGCGTCGAGCACGTCGTGGCTGACCACGATCGCGGACCGTGCGGCGAGGACACGGCGCAGCAGCTCCCGCAGGGCGGGGGCGACGTCCACGTCCAGCGCCGCCATCGGCTCGTCGAGCAGCAGCAGGCGGGGCTCCGCCGCCAGCGCGCGGGCGACAGCGATCCGCTGCGCCTGCCCGCCCGAGAGCTGGGCGGGCCGGCGTGCGGCGAGCTCCGGCAGGCCGATCACCTCCAGCCAGCGATCGGCTTCCTCTCGGGCCCGCCGTCGCGGCATCCCGTGGGCCCGCAGCCCGAACATGATGTTGCCCCGTGCGCTCAGATGCGGGAAGAGCACCGGATCCTGGCTCAGCGTGGTGACCGCCCGGGCGTTCGGCGGCACCCGGGTGCCCGGTCCCGTCAGCACGCGGCCATCGAGGACGATCCGACCGGCGGCAGGGTGCAGGGTCCCGGCGATCAGCGAGAGGATCGTCGATTTCCCGGCGCCGTTGGGGCCGACGAGGGCGAGGGTCTCGCCGGCGGCGACCTCGAGCTCGACGTCGAGTCCGCGTGCGGGGACCGTGGCGCGCAGGGTGAGGCTCATAGGGTCGCCCGCCGGCGTGTGACGGCGATGATCAGCACCGCCACGATCATGAGCAGGAAGGAGAGGGCGACCGCGGACTGCGGATCGCTCTCGCGCTGGAGGTAGATCTCCAGCGGCAGGGTGCGGGTGGTGCCCTGGAGGCTGCCGGCGAAGGTGATGGTCGCCCCGAACTCGCCGAGCGCGCGGGCGAAGGACAGCACGGTGCCCGAGGCGAGGGCAGGGAGCACGAGCGGCAGCGTCACCCGCACCAGCACCCGGGAAGGGCGCGCGCCGAGCGAGGAGGCGGCCACCTCGTAGTGGGTGCCCGCAGTGCGCAGCGCCCCCTCGAGGCTGATCACCAGAAAGGGGAGTGCCACGAAGGTCTGCGCGAGCACCACCGCCGTGGTGGAGAAGGCGATCTGCACCCCGAGCACCTCGAGCTGCCGGCCGATCAGTCCCTGCCGCCCGAAGGTGTACAGCAGGGCGATGCCTCCGACCACGGGCGGCAGCACCAGCGGCACCAGCATCAGCGACCGCAGGAGGGCGAGACCCGGGAAGCGCGCACGGGCCAACAGCAGCGACATCGGCACGCCGAGCAGCACGCAGCAGGCTGCGCTGAGAGCGGAGGTCTTCAGGCTCAGCCACAGGGCGGCGAGGGAGGAGTCGCTCGTGATCAGCGCCCAGAAATCCGTCCATTCGACGCGCGCCGCCATCGCCACCAGCGGCAGCAGGACGAACAGCCCGCCCAGCAGGGCGGGGACCAGGACCCAGCGGGGAATGCCCCTCACGGCCCGGCGAACCCGTGCTCGGCCAGGATCTGCCGGCCGCGCTCGCCCGTGACGAGGTCGACGAACTGGGCAGATCTCGAAGCGTGCGCCGTGCCGTCCACCGTGGTGATCGGATACGTGTTCACCGCGTCGTCCGATTCCGGGAAGGCGATCCCCTCGACCTCGTCGCCGGCCTTCTGCACGTCGGTGACGTAGACCAGGCCGGCGTCGGCCTGGCCGCTGGTGACCTTGCTCAGGACGTCGGTGACCGACTGTTCCTCGCTGACGGGGGCGAACGTGAGGCCTGCGGACCTCTCGACGGTCTCCGTGGCCGCGCCGCACGGCACCTCGGGGGCGCAGACGACGAGGTCGAGGTCGTCCTCGGTGAGCGAGGCGAGGTCGCTGACCCCGGCGGGATTCCCCGGCGGCACGGCGATCATCAGCGTGTTGGTCGCGAAGTCCACGGGTTCGGCGCCCTGCAGCTCCGCGTCGACCAGCTTGTCCATGTTCGCGGTGTCCGCCGAGGCGAAGACGTCGGCCGGGGCGCCCTGCTGGATCTGCCCGACCAGGGTGGAGGAACCGGCGAAGTTGAACTGGACGTCGACCCCCTCGTGGGAGGCCTCGAACTGCTCGCCGAGCTCCTCGAAGGGTTCCTGCAGTGAGGCGGCCGCGAACACGAGGAGGGTCTCGGAGTCCGCCGGAGGCCCGGAGCAGCCCGCGGCGCCGAGCAGGGCGAAAGCGGCGAGGCCCGCGGCGAGCCGGTCCCTCATGAGCCCGTCCTGTCCGTCTCGATGACCACCTGGGTCGCCTTGACGAAGGCGCTGGCGACGGTGCCCGGTTCGAGGCCGAGCTCCCGGGCCGCCTCGCTGCTCATCAGGGAGACCACGCGGAAGGGTCCGCACTGGAGCTCGACCTGCGCCATGACCGTGTCCGTCACGACCTCGGTCACGAGGCCGACGAAGCGGTTGCGGGCCGAGGTCCGCGAGGTGCTCGCCGATTCCGGGGTGACCGCGAGCTCGCGCGCCATCCGCGCGACCTCCACCCCTTCCAGCACGGTGCGTCCGGCCGCGTCGGCCGTCGCCTCGAGCGTCCCCTTCTCGATCCAACGGCGCACGGTGTCATCACTGACTCCGAGGAAGGTCGCCGCATCCCGAACCCGTATCTGCGTCATGAAAACCACTATAGAGGCGCAGATGCGGGGCAAGCGGCGAGTCAGGCCACCAGCAGCACTCCCAGGAGCGCGAGGGCGGCCACCAGGAGAGTGGACGCGGTGGCGAGGGCGAAGGGCCGAGCCCCGACCCGCAGCAGCGCACGGAGCCTCACCCCGGTCCCGAGGGCGAACATGGCTGCCCCGAGGAGGGTCGTCTGCAGCACCGCACCGGCGTCCACCACGAGGTCCGGCAGCGGCAGGAACGAGCGCATCAGCACCATCGCGAGGAACCCGAGGACGAACAACGGCACGAGCGGCGGACGCGCCCCCTCCGCGCCCCCGCGGCGGCGCTCGCGGGTGCTGAGCACCGCCATCACGGGGGCGAGCATGAGGATCCGGGCGAGCTTGACGACGACCGCGACGGCGAGCGCCCCGCCGCCGAGCACACCGCCGGCGGCGACCACCTGCGCGATCTCGTGGATCGAGCCGCCCGCCCAGAGTCCGGCGGTGCCCGGGGCCAGGCCCAGCAGGGCCGAGGCCGCGGGGAGCAGAGCGATCATCGCCGTTCCGCACAGCACGACGAGGGCCACCGCCGTGACGGTGTCCTCCTCGTGCTCGTCCTCCGGGTCCGTGACCCCGGCGGCGGCGGCCACCGCGGCGGCGCCGCAGATCGAGAAGCCGCAGGCGATGAGAAGACTGAGCCGCGGCGCAACCCCCAGCAGGCGGCCCAGGGCGACGGTGCCGAGGATGCCGCCGGCGACGATCGCCGCCACGACCAGGAGCATCGGGACGCCGAGCGCGAGGATGTCGCCGAGGACGAGCTGCAGGCCCAGCAGCACGATGCCCGCTCGCAGCAGCTTCTTCGCCGAGAAGACCTTTCCGGCGGTGACGGACGACGGAAGCTGCACGGTGTTGGCGACGACGATCCCGGCCACGATCGCGAGGATCAGCGCGCTGACGCCGGGGAGGAAGGGGGCGACCAGCTGCGCCGCGACGGCGACGGCGAGGCACAGCAGCAGTCCGGGCGCGAGGGTGCGACGGGCCGGGGGAGCGGCGGTGGTGAGGGTCTGGGCCATGTGATGCACCGTGTCACCGAGGCATCCGGACCGGTAGACGGCACTTGTCGATCAGGACATATCATTCGGATATGACTGACCAGCTCCCGAACCTGCAGGCTCTCGCCCTTTTCGTCGCCGTGGTCGACGAGGGCGGGCTCGGCGCCGGGGCGCGCCGCCTGGGCATGTACCAGCCGAACGCGAGTCGCATGGTCGCCCAGCTCGAGGCCCAGGCGGGGAAGCCGCTGCTGGACCGCAGCCCACGGGGTGCCCGCCCCACATCGGCGGGACTGCTCTACGCCGCCCACGCCCGCGAGCTGCTCGAGGCCGCGGAGGGATTCACGGGCTGGCTGAGGCACAGCCGCGACGACGACACGCTCGAGCTGCATGTCGGGGCGAGCATGACGATCGCCGAGCACCTCATGCCGGCGTGGCTCACCGAGCTGCGCCGCACCAGCCCGCGGGTGAGGGTGGATCTGCGGGTGCTGAACTCCACGCAGGTCCTCGAGGAGATCCGCAGCGGGCAGCTGCAGCTCGGCTTCATCGAGACCCCGCACGTGCCGCGCTGGGTGCACGCGTACGATCTGCGCGAGGACGAGCTCGTGGTGGTGGTCGCCCCGCATCATCCCTGGGCGCTCCGCCAGGAGCCGGTCGGGCTCGAGGAGCTGGCCGCGACGCCGCTGGTGGTGCGCGAGGGTGGCTCGGGGACGCGGGACGCCTTCGAGGAGCTGGCCCCGTCGGCCACCTCGACCCCACCTGTGCAGGAGCTGAGCAGCAACGCGGCGGTGCGGGTCGCGGTCGCCTCCGGCGCCGGTCCCGCCGTGCTGAGCATGCTGGCGGTCCGGTCCCTCCTGGAGACCGGGCAGCTGCATCGGGTGCCCCTGGCCGGCGCGACCCTGCGCCGTCCGCTCACGGCGGTGTGGAAGGGCCCGCGTCGGCTCTCCGGGCCGGCTGCGGATCTCGTCGCCGTGGCGACAGCGCCCATGCGGCCAACCCTGTGAGAGCCCCGAGGAGGATGCCCGTGACCAGGCTCGAGACCACGGCGAAGGAGCGGATGATCACCGCCTGCACGGCAGGGGCGAGGTCAGCGACGTTCCCGCCGAGCTGCGGCGGTGATCCGGCGAAGGAGAGATTCCACAGCAGCTGATGGGTCACGGCGAGCAGGACCCCGTGGACCGCCCCGACCGCCAGGAGGGTCAGGAAGGGGCGTGGCGGACGGCACCAGAGCACGATGCCGATCCAGGCCAGCAGCGGGACGACGACGAAGGCGGCGTTGACCCCGGTGCCCTCGTGGAGGAGGTCGAGGTCGTGGAGGACCACGCGGGGCACGCCCAGCAGGGCGAGTCCGATGAGGCCGAGGACGGGCAGAGGCTTCTGGGTCATGATCTCGACACTATGGAGCGACCGGAGGGGCTCGCATCGGCCCGCTGTCGCGAAGCAGGTACGTTCAGAGGCGACATCGAGAACCGGGAGCCGACGACATGCCTGTCCTGACCAATACCTCCGATCAGCCCGAGGAACCGCGCCGCGGCGCCGTCTGGTCGATCGCTGAGTCGGATCGGGAACTCGACTCGAATCTGATCCGCCTTCCTGCGCAGGGCATCATCGAGCCCCATGTCGGCGCCGAGGTGGACACCTTGATCCATGTGGTCCGCGGAGGCGGGACGCTGGTGACCGTGGACTGCGAGGAACCTCTTCGGCCGGGGGACGTCGCCCTTCTGCCCCGTCGCACCACGCGCGGCTTCCGGGCGGGGGAGCAGGGGCTGGAGTACCTCACCGTGCACCGGCGCCGCCAGTCGCTGAGGATCCAGGGCGCGAGCTGACCCGTCAGAAGGGCGGCGGATCGTCCGGCGTCGGCGGAACTTCCTGCGTATCAGTGGGAGGTTCCTCGGGTGGTGGGAGCGGCCGGCGGGCGTTCTTCCGGCGCTCGTGGAGTTCCCAGATGCGCTCGAGCTGGCGCACCGCGATGCGGGTGGCGACATCGACGTCGTCGGTGGTGATCACCTGGTCGTGGGAGCCGATGCTCCACCGGGTGCGGCCCGGTCCGGAGCCGTTTCTCACCAGGCGGGCGGGGTCGAGCAGCCCCAGGGTCTTCTCGAGGTGGTGCTGCCAGCACAGCAGGTGCAGGTTCTCGATCTCCGTGAGGCCGCCGCGGGTGGGATCGGCGTGGTCGTACTCCTCGATGTGGTCGCCCTCCGAGGCCCAGGAGGTGGAACGCGTGCAGCCGGGGACGGCGCAGGTGGAGTTGCGCAGCCGCAGGTGCTCGAGCATCGCCTTGTCCGGATGGTACTTCTCGGCCGGGCAGGGCAGGAAGGCTCCGGTGCCGGGATCCGTGAGAACGCGGTACCAGGTGGTCGCCGCCCCGGCCAGGGAGCGCGCCATCCGCGGCGGGATGGGCGTGCTGCCCTCGACCATGCCGGGCGCGTCCGAGGCGCCGAGCAGGGTCAGGGCGGGCACCGTCAGGTTGAGGCGGAACCGCTCGACGGGAACCTGCACGCCGTCGGTGTCGAAGGAGGAATCGAACTGCAGGGCGTAGCGCAGGCGGTCGAGCGGGACGGGCCGTCCGGTGCGGCTGACGGTCTCTTCGAGGTCGAACGGGATCTCGGTGCCCTCGCGCAGTGCCTTGCGCTGCGCGGCCTGGACTGCATGGGCGGACTCGTCGAGCCGCTTCCAGAAGGCCAGGATCTCCGGGATCGGTCCGCGGAACGTGATCGTCCCGATCCCCTCGGCCGTATCGGGGGCGAGCTCGACCGTCCGCACGGGCTCGGCGGGCTCCTGCTCCGCTTCCTTCTCCCGGAGCGCCCTGAGCTGGACGAGAGCGTTGAGCAGGCTGACGAAGCGTTCGGCGGTGATATCGGTGGACCACGCCGCGATCGCGAGGTCGATCTGTCGCCGGGAGTCGTCACTCAGCTTCTGCGCCGCGCGCAGCATCCGCGTGAACCACCAGGAGGGGAAGTGGCCGGACTCCAGAAGCCCGAGAGTGCGGGGGAACTGGTCGACGGCCTGGTGCGCGCTGCGCAGCTCCCAGGCGGCGACGCCGTCGGTGACGCGTAGGGCGAGAGCCGCCCGGCGGGTGTCGAGATCGTCCTCGTCGGCCGGCTCCTCGCCGTCGGCCTCGCAGTCGTGGAGCGCTGCCACAGCGCGGTACCGCGAGGCCAGGGCGCGGGCGCTGTCCTTCTCCGCATCCCATACGAGCTGTGCGGCCGCGCTGAGTCGGGGATCCTCGCTGCTCTCACCACGATCGGGGAGGCCCTCGCGGGTCAAGGGCGTGCGGGCGGTGACCTGCCGCAGGCGCCGGGGGAGCGAGGCGAGGAACGCGAGATCCGAGGGGTCGAAGTCCTCCTGCGGGTCATCACCCTCCGACGCCGTGCCGCATGCGATCGCGCTCATGCCTCTCACCCCCTCATGATCCCGAGCGCCGCGCGCCCCCGTATGTGTGTTCGATATGCGTCGATCCTACACGGAGGAAACCCAAGACGGGAGAGATGTGCAAAACTCGGAGCAAGTTCCCCGACGGTATCCACACAATGTGGAAAGATGACGTGTGGTGAGGAATGGTGAATGCTTCCTCCGCAGGGGTGTGCTGTCCACACATTGCGAGGCCGGCATTGACATCGCGGGCGAGTGCGAGTGCGTGGGAAGCCGATGTCCGCTCTGGATGCACGTCTGGCGCTCCGCTGATGTGCAATTCTCGAATGTCAGTGGCGCGTGATGCCATGGATTCGCGGCAGCGTGCGACGAAAGGCGTGAAGAATCCTCAGGCCCCGTGTCAGCGGTTGTCGACCCCGCGTCCGGAACCGCCGGCCGCCCCCACCCGCCTCGCCGCGCCACGACCCTGCTCCTCCTGCCCCGGCGCCGCCCAGGGGGCAGACTGGCCCCATGGCAGAACCCACCGATCCCCGCGTCGCCGTCTACCTCGACTTCGACAACATCGTCATGTCCTGGTACGACCGGGTCCACGGACGCAACGCCTACAGCCGTGACCGCCAGAAGATCGCCGAGGACCCGGCCGGCCCCGAGGTCGCCGAGCGCCTCGCCGCCGCAACCGTCGACGTCGGTGCGATCATCGACTACGCCGCCTCCTTCGGATCCCTCATGCTCACCCGCGCGTACGCAGACTGGTCCGCCTCCGTCAACGCCGAGTACCGTTCCCAGCTGGTCGCCCGCGCCGTCGACCTGGTGCAGCTCTTCCCGGCCGCCGCCTACGCGAAGAACGGGGCGGACATCCGCCTCGCCGTCGACACCGTCGAGGACATGTTCCGCATCCCCGATCTCACCCACGTGGTGATCGTCGCCGGAGACTCCGACTACGTGCCCCTCGCCCAGCGCTGCCGGCGTCTGGGCCGGTACGTGATCGGCATGGGCGTGGCAGGGTCGACCGCGAGATCCCTGGCCGCGGCCTGCGACGAGTTCGAGTCCTACGACAACCTTCCCGGCATCGAGCGTCCCGCGCCGCCCGCCGCGACCCGCACCCGGCGAGGCCGGGGTGCCGGGTCGCGCTCGACCGGCGGTGAGCCGTCGCCCGGGGGCGGCGCCGCCGACGCGGACGTCGCCGGGACCGAGGGGGCAGGGGAGGCAGGGGAGGCGGAGGAGGCGACCTACGAGGTGACCGAGGACCCGGGGGAGGCGGCCACTCGACTGCTTCAGCGCGCCCTGCAGCTCGGCGGGCGCGGAGACAGCGAATGGCTGCACAGCTCCGCCGTGAAGTCCCACATGCGCCGCATGGACCCCTCCTTCAGCGAGAAGGCCCTGGGCTATCGCACCTTCTCCGAGTTCCTCAAGGCCCACTCCGACATCGCGGAGCTGGAGGAATCGGGTCACGACCGGCTGGTGCGGCCGACGGACTGACCCACCGCCCAGTCCTGAGACGTCAGGTCACAGGAAGGTCACGGCGGCTCCGTGGCCTCGGGGATCCCGGGCGCCCACTCTAGGTTGGCGTCGCTCCCGCAGCCGGATCGCGGGGCCGGCCGGATCCCCAAGACCCCAGGAGTGCCCATGTCCTACGTCAAGCCCGCGGACCTTGTCGGGCGGATGATCGACGCCGGCTCCAGCAAGCTCGGCCTGTCCACCCGGGACACGGTGCTCCGCGCCGCGATGGGCGGGGCCCTGCTCACCCTCGGGGCGGCCTTCGCGATCACCGTCACCGTCCAGACCGGCGAGGCGCTCCTGGGCGCCGTGCTCTTCCCGATCGGCTTCATCCTGCTGTACCTGCTCGGCTACGACCTGCTCACCGGCGTGTTCACCCTGGCGCCGCTGGCGCTGATCGCCCGTCGGCCGGGCGCGAGCGTGCGAGGCATCCTGCGGCTGTGGGCGCTGGTGTTCCTCGGGAACCTGCTCGGGGCGGTCACCGTCGCCGTGGTGATGGCGATCTGCTTCACCTACGGCTTCAGCACCGAGCCCGGCGCCGTCGGGCTCTCCCTCCGCGAGATCGGGCACGGCCGCACCGTCGGCTACGCCGAGCACGGCGCCGGCGGGATGCTCACCCTGTTCCTGCGCGCCGTGCTGTGCAACGTCATGGTGTCCACCGGGGTCATCGCCGCGATGATGTCCGACAACCTGCTCAGCAAGGCCGTCGCCATGTGGATGCCGGTGACGCTCTTCTTCTACATGGGTTTCGAGCACTCCGTGGTGAACATGTTCCTGTTCCCCGCCGGCCTGCTGCTCGGCGCGGACTTCACGCTGACGGACTACCTGCTGTGGAACGAGATCCCGACCGTGCTCGGCAATCTCGTCGGCGGGATCGTGTTCGTCGGGCTCGCCCTGTACGTCACCCATCACCGACCGTCCGTGCCGCCGGAGCCCGTGACCACGGCCGAGCCGCTGGTGGCAGTGCGATGAGCGCCCGACGGATCGTCGTGGCCGGCGCCGGGATGGTCGCCCACCGCTTCGCCGAGAGTCTGCTGGCCCGTGCCGGGAGCGACCTCCATCTGACCGTGCTGGGGGAGGAGGGCCGCCACCCCTACGACCGTGTCGGGCTCAGCCGCTACTTCGACGGCGGCGACCCCGAGGCGATGACCCTGAAGCGCAGCGTCCTCGAGGACCCGCGGGTGC
The DNA here is from genome assembly GCF_017876545.1 of Brachybacterium sacelli. Taxonomy (NCBI): domain Bacteria; kingdom Bacillati; phylum Actinomycetota; class Actinomycetes; order Micrococcales; family Dermabacteraceae; genus Brachybacterium; species Brachybacterium sacelli. Next base: position 1,260,815 of record NZ_JAGIOD010000002.1, read on the forward strand.
ACTTCGCACCGGCCGACGCAGTGGCCGGCATCGACCGGGCCGGGCAGCAGGTCCACACCCGCAGCGGCGCACGGATCGACTACGACCACCTGGTGCTCGCGACCGGCTCCTCCGCGACCCGCCCACCGCTCGACGGCGCGGACCTCCCCGGGGCCTTCGTCTATCGCACCCTCGAGGACGTCCGACGGCTGCGGGACCAGATCGAGCGCGCCCCGGACGGCAGACCGCCGCGGGCGTACGTCATCGGCGGCGGGCTGCTCGGGCTCGAGGCGGCGGGTGCCCTGCAGAAGCTCGGAGCGGAGGCCACCGTCGCCCAGTCGGGGGACCGCCTCATGTCCGCCCAGCTCGACCTGCCCGCCGGCCAGGCCCTGCGCCGCCTCATCGAGCAGCGTGACCTCGCGGTCCGCACCGGAACCCACACCGCCCGCCTCACCGCCGGGGAAGACGGATCGGTCGCCGGCATCGAGTTCGCCGACGGCACCGCCGAGCCCGCCGACCTGGTCGTCTTCACCATCGGCGTGCGGCCCCGCGACGAGCTCGCCCGCGCCGCCGACCTGCCCTGCGCCGCGCGGGGCGGGGTCGAGATCGACGCGAGCTGCCGCACCGCCGACCCGGCGATCAGCGCCATCGGCGAGGTCGCGAGCTTCGCGGGGCGCTGCGTGGGGCTGGTCGCCCCCGGGTACGCCATGGCCGAGGTCGTCGCGGACGGGCTGCTGGAGGGCGAGGCGACCTTCTCCGGCTACGACCTCTCCACCCAGCTCAAGCTCTCCGGGGTGGAGGTGGCCAGCTTCGGCGACGCCTTCGCCACCACCGAGGGTGCCCTCGACGTCGTCTACGCCGATCCGGTCGCCGGTGTGCACAAGAAGCTCGTCCTCTCCGACGACGCCGGCACCCTGCTGGGCGGCATGCTCGTGGGCGACACCTCCGCCTACGGGTCACTGCGCCCGCTGATCGGGCGCTCCCTCGGGACGGATCCGGCCGCCTACCTGCTGCCCGAGGGCGGCATCGCCGCGTCGGGCGGGGAGCTGCCCGACGAGGCGATCGTCTGCTCCTGTGCGGGCGTGAGCGCCGGACGCATCCGGCAAGCCGTTCACGAGGACGGCTGCGAGGACGCCGCCGGGGTCACCGCCTGCACCCGGGCCGGCGCCACCTGCGGCTCCTGCGTCGGGACGTTGGCGAGGACGGTCGACGCGGAGCTCGTGGGGATGGGTCGCGCGGTCTCCACCGGACTGTGCGAGCACTTCGACCTCTCGCGCCGTCAGCTCTACGACGCGGTGCTGGTCTCGGAGCTGACCACTTTCAGCGCGATCATCGAGCGCTTCGGCAGCGGGCGCGGCTGCAACACCTGCAAGCCCGTGCTCGCCAGCATCCTGGCCACCCTCGCCCCCGCCCACGTGCTGGACGGGGAGAACGCGACGCTGCAGGACACCAACGACCACGTCATGGCGAACATGCAGAAGGACGGCACCTACTCGGTCGTCCCGCGCATGCCCGGCGGCGAGGTCACCCCCGAGGGGCTCATCGTGGTCGGGGAGATCGCCCGCGACTTCGCCCTGTACACGAAGCTCACCGGCGGCCAGCGGATCGACCTCTTCGGAGCCCGGCTCGAGGAGCTGCCGATGATCTGGCAGCGTCTGGTGGACGCGGGCTTCGAGTCGGGACAGGCCTACGGCAAGTCGCTGCGCACCGTGAAGTCCTGCGTGGGGAAGGCCTGGTGCCGTTACGGAGTGCTCGACTCGACGGCGATGGCCGTCCGGCTCGAGCTGCGCTACCGAGGGCTGCGCGCCCCGCACAAGCTGAAGCTCGGGGTCTCCGGCTGCGCCCGCGAATGCGCGGAGGCCCGCAGCAAGGACGCGGGCATCATCGCGACCGCCCAGGGCTGGAACCTGTACGTCGGCGGCAATGGCGGGGCCACCCCGCGCCATGCGCAGCTCTTCGCCGAAGGGCTCGACGACGAGGCGCTGGTGCGCACCATCGACCGCTTCTTCCTCTACTACATCCGCACCGCCGACGTTCTCCAGCGCACCGCGCCCTGGCTGGCCGCCCTCGACGGTGGCATCGACGGGCTGCGCGAGGTGGTGCTCGAGGACTCCCTGGGGCTGTGCGCCGACCTCGATGCCGCCATGGAACGGCACGTGGCCGGCTACGAGGACGAGTGGGCGGCGACCCTCGCCGACCCTGAGAAGCTGCGGCGGTTCCACTCCTTCGTCAACGCTCCCGCCACCGGCGACCCCTCGCTCGCCTACACCCTCGAGCGCGGCCAGCCCCGGCCGGCGAGCAGCGAGGAACGACGCTCGGGGAAGGTCCTGATCGCAGGCACCAGACTGGAGGTACGACGTTGACCACGCAGATGCAGACCCTCCACCCCTCGATCAGCTCCCGTCTCGGCTGGCAGAGGGTGTGTGCGCTGAAGAGCCTCGAGGTCGAGCGGGGGCGGGCGGCCCTCGTGGGCAGCGCGCAGATCGCACTGTTCCTGCTGGCCGACGGCACCATCCGCGCGACCTGCAACCGGGATCCCTACTGCGACGCCTATGTGCTCTCCCGCGGCATCGTCGGCAGTCGCGGGGACGTTCCGACCCTGTCCTCGCCGATGCACAAGCAGGTCTTCGACCTCCGCACCGGCACCTGCCTCGACACGCGGGGGAAGGAGCCCGCCCGGCTGCGCACCTGGCAGGCCCGCGCGGTCGACGGTCAGGTGCAACTGCTGTGGGGGAGCGCCTCGTGAGCACGCCGCGGCCGGGCCCCGTCGCGCTCGTCGGCGGCGGCCCCGGCCCGCTGGACCTGCTCACGGTGCGCGCCGAGAGACTGCTGCGCGAGGCCGACGTGGTCGTCGCCGACCGCCTCGGCCCCGGCCCCGAGGCGCTCGCCGAGCTCTGCTGGTGCGCCGACGTGATCGACGTGGGCAAGCAGCCCGGCCATCATCCGGTCCCGCAGGAGCAGATCACCGCACTGCTGCTCGACCACGCCCTCGCCGGGCGGCGCGTGGTGCGACTCAAGGGCGGGGACCCGGTCGTGTTCGGCCGCGGCGGCGAGGAGTACGCGGCCTGCCTCGCCGCCGGGATCCCGGTCGAGATCGTCCCCGGAGTGACCAGCGCCGTCGCCGTCCCGCAGGCCGCGGGCATCCCGCTGACCCATCGCGGCACGGCGGCCTCGGTGCACGTGGTGCACGGGCAGGGCGCACCGACGGCGGCCACCCTCGCCGCGCTCGACGACGACACCACGACCACCGTGGTGCTGATGGGGGTCGGCGGACTGTCGCGTCTGGTGGCCGCGGCGCTGGCCCACGGCGTCCCGCCGTCCCGCCCGACGGCGATCATCGAGAACGGGCACAGCGACCGGCAGCGCACGACGCGATCCACCCTCGGGCAGGTGGTCGAGGTCGCCCGCACGGTGGGCGTCCGCAGCCCCGCCGTCATCGTCCTCGGGGAGGTCGCCCGCCACGGGCTGCTACTGTCCGCTCCGATGCGGGAGGATGTGCTCCCATGAGCACCACGTCGCGTCTGTCCGACGCCCTCCTCGGCCGCACCATCGTGATCACCGTCGAGCGCCGGGCCGACGAGCTCGCGGCGGCCCTCGAGCGCCACGGCGCCGTGGTCCGGCGGGCGCCTGCGCTGGCCACCGAATCGAACCCGGACGATGCCGAGTTGCTCGCACGGACCCGGGACCTCATCGCCCGCCCGCCCCAGGACCTCGTCGTGCTCACCGGCATCGGGCTGCGCGGCTGGCTGGAGGCGGCCGACGCGGCCGGGCTGAGGGCAGAGCTGCACGCTGCGCTGGCCGGCGCCCGGATCGTGGCCCGCGGCGCGAAGGCGCAGGGGGCCGTCCAGGGCGCGGGACTGGAGACCGCCTGGGTGGCGCCCTCGGAGACCTCGGCCGAGGTGGGGGAGCATCTGGTGGCTCGGGGCGTCGGTGGGAGGCGCATCGCCGTCCAGCATCACGGCACCGGGGCCGACGGGCTCGACGAGAGCCTGGGCGAGGGCGGGGCGGACGTGGTGAGCCTGACGGTGTACCGCTCGGGACCGACCCGCGAACCCGAGGCGCTCCGACGCTCGGTGCAGCACGCCGCCGCGGGCCCCCTCGACGCGGTGGTGTTCACCTCCGCCCCGGCGGCGGCCGCCTGGCTCGAGGACGCGGTCACGGCAGGGTGCCTCGAGGGCCTCCGGGAGCGGGCCTCGGCGGGGGAGCTGGTGCTGGCCTGCGTCGGCCCCGTCACGGCGCGGCCGCTCACGGACCGGGGGATGCCCGTGCTGCTCGCCGCGCGTGGCCGCACGGGTGCGCTCGTGCGCGCCGTCGTGGAGCATTTCGAGGAGGCCGGATGACCGCTCTGATCGCCTGCTCACACGGGACGCGCTCCCGCGCCGGACGCGCCACGATCAACGCCCTGCTCGAGGCCGTGGCCGTCGAGCTGCCCGAGGTGCGGATCGAGCCGGCCTTCGTGGACGTCGAGCTCCCCGCCGTCGGCGACGTCGTCGCCCGCCTCGCGGCGGACGGCCCGGCCGTGGTGGTGCCGCTGCTGCTGTCGACGGGCCACCACACCAGGGTCGACATCGCCGGTGCCGTGGACCCGTACCCCCACGTCATCGCGGCCGCCCCGATGGGACCGCACCGACTGCTCGCCGAGGCACTGGTCCGGCGCCTGGCGGAGCTGCCCGGCGGCGATCCCGGACGCCGTGCGGGCGATCACGTGGTGCTCGCGGCCGCCGGATCCTCGGATCCGCCGGCCGCGGCCGCCGCGGAGCGGATGTGCGAGCTCCTGCAGGAGGAGCTGCCCGTCCCGGTCACGACAGGGTTCGGCGCGGGCCGTGGGCCCACCCTGCGCGAGGCGGTCGCCGCGGCGCGCGCCGCCGGAGCGCGCCGGGTGATCGCGGCGAGCCACCTGCTGGCCCCCGGGCACTTCGCCGGCCTCGTGGCGCGCTCCGGCGCCGACCTGTGGACCGCGCCGCTGGGCACCGATCCCGCGGTGGTCGCGCTGGTCGCACAGCGATTCCAGGAGGCCGCGGACGTCACCGTGTGACAGCGGGCACCGTCCCGAGGGATACTCGAGGCCCCGACGAAGGAGACGCTGTCATGAACATGCTCCTGTGGATCCTCGCCTTCGTGCTCGCCGCGGTGTTCGTCGGCTCGGGCACCGCGAAGCTGCTGACCGCGCGGGACCAGCAGATCGAGCGCACCCCGTACGTGGAGGACTTCCCGCACAGCGTGATACTGGGGATCGGGGTGCTCGAGATCCTGGGTGCCCTCGGGCTGATCCTGCCCGCCGTCACCGGCGTGGGCCCGATCCTGGTGGCGCTGGCGGCCGCCGGGCTCGCGATCACCATGGTCTTCGCGGCGGTCGTGCACATCCGCCGCGGCGACGGGCTCGCCGCGGCACTGCCCTCGATCGTGCTCGCGATCCTCTCGGTCTTCGTCGCGTGGTCGAGGTTCGGGCCGTACCCTCTCTGAGCCGGCTCTCCTCAGCGACCGAACAGGTCCCCGAGACCGAGGCCGGAGACCTGGTCCCCGGCGTCGGAGATGCTGCCGCCGATGTCGTCGGTGAAGCCCTCGAAGCCCTCGGTGAAGCCACCGAGATCGGCCTCCATGCCGGCGGTGAGGGAGTCGACGTCGATGCCCGCGCCGACCGCGTCCTGCAGCAGGGAGCTGCCGATCCCGGTGGCGACGGCTCCGCCGGCCACCACTCCGAGCAGTCCGCCGGCCGCACCGGCCGCACCGGCCGCGAGCGTGCCGGCACCGGTGGATGAGGATCCGGAGCGTCCCAGCAACCGGGTGAGGCGACGCGGGTCCAGCGCGCCGAGTCGGGTGGCGGAGCGGGCGAGGTCCTGCGGAGCGTCGGTGCGCGGCCGCTCGGACTCGGGCAGCTCCGAGCGCATCGACGCGGTGAGCTGGGTGCGCTGCTGAGGGGTCAGGCGCTCGAAGGCCTCACGGTGGACGCGCTCGAGCTGATCCGGTTCCGCGGTGCGCACCAGGTAGTCGTAACGGGCGATCGCGCGGCGGTCCTCCTCGGGGACGGGCCCCGAGGCGGTCGCGGGGCGGCGCCCCGGCGCAGGGCGGCGGTCGCCCTCCCCGGTGATCGCGTCGGCGGCGCCGCGGACCATCGAGCGCCAGTCCGAGCCCGAGCCCGAGCGGGCATCCGAGCCCGTCGGGCGGGACGTCGTCCTCGAATCGAGGGCCTTGCGTGCCATGCCGGCCAAGCGGTCGAACGTGCTCACGTCGGTCCTTCCGGTCGTCGTCGCGCCCGGGGGAGCCGGGCACGGGCCTCGAGCGTCCCGGACGAACCTCCACGTGGGCCGGGAGCGCGGTGACAGGATTCCGGGCACGGTGCGAGGATCACTCCATGGCACCCACCGATGTGATCTCCTGGCTCCTGGACACCGACCCCGCCCTGCGCTGGCAGGTCGAGCGAGACCTGCTCGACGCCCCGTCCGAGCAGTGGGAGGCCACTCGCGCCCGGATCCCGTACGAGGGATTCGGCGCCGCCCTGCTGGAGCGCCAGGACGCGGACGGGCAATGGGCCGGCGGAGCGTTCTTCCCGAAGGGCTTCCTGCAGGATCCGGACAACGCGGAGCTGCCTGGCCAGCCATGGACCGCGACCACCTGGACCCTCACCACCTTGCGCGACTGGGGAATGGATCCCGCACCCCTCATCGAGCGCGACACCGCCGCGCTGCTCGCGAAGAACTCGCACTGGGAGTACGACGAGACCCTCCCGTACTGGGGAGGTGAGGTCGACTGCTGCATCAATGCGATGACGCTCGCCAACGGCCTCTGGCTCGGGGCCGAGGTCGAGGCGCTGGCGACCTGGTTCGTCGAGCACCGGATGGACGACGGCGGCTGGAACTGCGAGTGGACCAGCGGCTCGGTACGCTCCAGCGTCCACTCCACGCTCAACGCGCTGGTCGCCCTGGCGATCCATGAGCGGGCCACCGGCGGCACCGAGGCCACCCGGGCGGCCCGCGCCGGCGGGGAGGAGTACCTGCTCGAGCGGCGTCTCACGCGGCGCCTGAGCACCGGGGAGCTGCTCGGGCCCTGGGTCGACCATTTCCTGTATCCGCCGCGCCACATCTACTCCGCCCTGCGGGCGCTGGATCACTTCCGCCTCACGGATCGACGGGATGCGCGGATGGAGGAGGCGGTGGAGATGGTGCGCGAGGCCCAGCAGGCCGACGGCACCTGGCTGCAGCAGAAGGTGCTGCCCGGGCAGGTGTGGTTCGAGATCGATGTCCCGCTGGGCGAACCCTCGCCCTGGCTCACCCTGCAGGCGCTGCGGGTGCTGCGGTGGTGGAACGAGGGCGTCCCCGGGTGAGCGCCCTGCCCACTGCAGCCATGAAAGGGTGTAGCAGCTGATACAGCGTATGAACGCTGTCAGGTGCGCGCGAGGGTCACCCCATCGCGCGTCGTGGTGCGGATCCGGTACAGACTCGTGGTCGCGACGATGTAGAGCGTGCGCCCGTCGTCCCCGCCGAAGCACAGGTTCGCGGTCTTCTCCGGCACCGGGAGATCCAGCAGCCGCTCTCCGGTGGGTGCGAAGACCTGCACCCCGGACAGGCTCGAGCTCCAGATCCTGCCCTCGACGTCCACCCTGATCCCGTCGGGCAGGCCGGGGGAGACCTCGGTCAGCGTGCGGCCGTTCTTCGCGTGCCGCCCCTCGACGAGGTCATACACGTGGATCGCGTGCCCATGGGGGCGCTCGGGGAACGGATCGGATTCGTCGGCCGGGGTGAGCGAGGAGTCCGCGACGTACAGCAGGCTCTCGTCGGGGGAGAAGGCCAGCCCGTTGGGGGCCTCCACGTCGATCACCACGGGGCGGAGGGTGCCCTCCGCCTCGTCGTAGCGGAACACGTAGCGGTCGCCGTACTCCTCCTCGCCGGGATGGCCTTCGACGGGGCGCTTGATGCCGTAGGCGGGGTCGGTGAACCAGATCGCGCCGTCGGAGGCGACGACCACGTCGTTCGGGGAGTTCAGGCGGTGCGGGCCGTAGCGGTCCACGAGCGTCGTGGGTGCGGGTGCCTCCCCGGGGCCGACGGCGCGGTCGCGCTGGACCGCGCGGCGGCCGTGGGAGCACTCCACGACGTGGCCGGCGAGATCCAGGGTGCGGCCGTTGGTGTGCTCGGCGGCGTCGCTGAACACAGTCAGCTCCCCGGTCTCCTCGGAGTACTCCAGGATCCGGTTCGTGTGGATGTCGCTGAAGCGCACCGCGCGCCGTCCGGGGATCCAGACCGGGCCCTCGGCCCAGGTGGCGCCGGTGGCGACCTTCTCGAGCGAGGCCCCGCCGGTGAGCAGGTGGTGGCGGTCATCGGGCATGTTTCTCTCCTGGTGGCGGGTCGACGGCGACGGTCGGTCCGATGCTCCCTCGGCTCCGGCGGCGGGCGTAAGGTCGCCCGGGAGCGCCGACGGAGCGTCGCGCCATCGATCCTCGGGAGGGTACATGTCGGATGTGCTGGTCGTCCTCGGAATCGGCGGAATGGGGGAGGCGATCGCCCGTCGGCTCGGCGCCGGGAGAACCGTAGTGCTCGCCGATCTCGACGCCGCCTCCCTCGACCGGGTCGCGACGGCGCTGCGCGGGGACGGATTCGCCGTCCACGCCGAACAGGTGGACGTCTCCTCGCGGGAGTCCGTGCGCTCTCTCGCGCGGGCCTCGGTCGAGATCGGACCCGTCAAGCAGGTCGTCCACACCGCCGGGCTCTCCCCGGTGCAGGCCTCGGCGGAGGCCGTGATCGCCGTGGATCTGGTCGGCGTCGCGCTGGTCCTCGAGGAGTTCGCCGACGTCGTCGCCCCGGGAGGCGCCGGCGTGGTGATCGCGAGCATGGCCGGCACCCAGGCGGGTGACTCACTTCCCGCCGACCTCCAGAGCGCCCTCGCCACCACACCGACCGATGACCTCGCGGCGCTCCCGGTGATCGCCGCGCTCGAGGACGCCGGCGCCGCCTATGCGCTCGCCAAGCGCGCCAATCAGCTGCGCGTCCAGGCCGCGAGCATCACGTGGGGCGGGCGCGGCGCCCGGATCAATTCCCTCAGCCCTGGCGTGGTCTCCACGCCGATGGGGCTCTCCGAGCTGGCAGGCGCCAGCGGTGCGTCGATGCGGGCAGCCGTCGAGGCCTCCGGCACCGGGCGGCTCGGCACCGCGGAGGACATCGCGGCCGCCGCCGCCTTCCTGCTCGGACCGGACGCCTCCTTCATCACCGGCACCGACCTACTCGTGGACGGGGGCGTGATCGCGGCGGTCCGTTCGGGCGTGGCCACCCTGGGCGGCTGAGCGGAGCGCTCCCGGATAACGTTTCCGTCACAGGTGGGCGTTGCCCCTCCAGGGATTCGGGTCTCGCCGACGTCACTGCTACGTTTCAGGGCACGCACCGGTGCGTCACGTCACAAGCTGCCGCCGGTGGTTCACAGAGCCGTGATCCCGCGGACCGCTTCATCCTGGAGGAACCCATGTTCGATGCCGCTTTCACTCCGAGGCGACGGGCAGTGCTGCTGTCCATGGCCGGGGTCCCAGTCCTGCTCTCCGCGTGCGCGAAGACCGCGGACGACGGCGGCGGCAGCGGTGGCGGCGGCAGTGAGGGCGCCCTCACCGTCGGCACCACCGACAAGGTCACCGCGCTGGACCCCGCGGCCGCCTACGACAACGGCTCCTCGACGGTGTGGACCCAGGTCTACGGGTACCTCATGGGCACCAGCATCGGTTCGGAGGACGGCAAGCCCGAGCCGGACCTCGCCGCCTCCGCGGAGTTCACCAGCCCCAACGTCTACACCGTGACGCTGCAGGAGGGCCTGACCTTCGCCAACGGCAACGAGCTGACCAGTGAAGACGTCAAGCACACCTTCGACCGTCAGCTCAAGATCGCCGACGCCAACGGGCCCTCGAGCCTGCTGGGCAATCTCGAGAAGGTCGAAGCCGTCGACGAACTGACCGTGGACTTCCACCTCACCGAGCCCGACGACCAGACCTTCCCCTACGTGCTGTGCAGCCCGGCCGGACCCATCGTCGACGCCGACGTGTTCCCCGGCGACGCGGTCCTGGCCGACAACGAGATCGTCGACGGCGGCGCCTTCTGCGGTCCGTACCAGATCACCAGCTGGAAGATCAATGATCTGGTCTCCTACCAGGCGTTCGAGGGTTACAAGGGGATCTTCGGCACCCCGGCCACCGAGAAGGTGTCGATGTCGTACTACGCCGACCAGAACAACATGAAGCTGGACATCCAGGAGGGCAACATCGACTGCGTGTGGCGCTCGCTGTCCGCCACCGACATCGAGGACCTCCATGGCGACGACGCCGTCACCGTCCATGAGGGCCCCGGCGGCGAGATCCGCTACATCGTGTTCAACATCGCGACCATGCCCTACGGCACCAAGACCGAGAACGCCGATCCGGCCAAGTCCCAGGCCGTGCGCCAGGCGGCCGCCGATCTGCTGGACCGCGAAGCGATCTCGAAGTCCGTCTACAAGGGCACCTACACGCCGCTGTACTCGTACATCCCCGAGGGGCTGCCGGGCTCCGGCACCCAGTTCAAGGACATGTACGGCGACGGCAACGGCGGGCCCGACGCGGCCCGCGCGAAGAAGCGCCTCGAGGACGCGGGCGTCGAGATCCCGGTGCAGCTCAGCCTGCAGTACAACCCCGACCACTACGGGAACTCCTCGGGTGACGAGTACGCGGCGGTGAAGTCGCAGCTGGAGGCCGACGAGCTGTTCGTGGTGGACCTGAAGTCCACCGAATGGGTGCAGTACTCCAAGGACCGCACCTCCGACGTCTACCCCGCCTACCAGCTGGGATGGTTCCCGGACTACTCGGACGCCGACAACTACCTCTCCCCGTTCTTCGTCACGGACAACTTCCTGGTCAACCATTACTCCAATGACGAGGTGAACGAGCTGATCGCCCAGCAGCGCGGCACCGAGGACGAGGCCGAGCGGGAAGCACTGTTCGTCGAGATCCAGGACATCGTGGCCGAGGAGATCTCGACCCTGCCGCTGCTGCAGGGGTCGCAGATCGCCGTCTCCACGGCCGAGGTGCAGGGCGTCACCCTCGACTCGTCCTTCAAGTTCCGCCTCGCCCCGCTCAGCAAGTGACCGCCGAGCTCGACACATCGGTCGAGCCCGCCCCCGGGGCGGCGCGCAAGCGCGCGCGCTCCTCGGGAGGTCTCGGCCGCTACATCCTGGTGCGGTTCCTGCTCATCATCCCGACCGTGTTCATCCTGATGACGGTCGTGTTCTTCCTGATGAGGATCACAGGCGACCCGATCACGGCGGCGCTGGGCGGTCGTCTGACGCCCGAACAGCTCGCGCAGCGCCGTGCCGAAGCCGGTTACGACCGCCCTCTGATCGTGCAGTACTTCGACTACCTTGCGGGCGTGCTCCGCGGGGACTTCGGGACCTCCTACACCGATGGCACCCCGGTCTCCGAGATCCTCACCACCTACGGTGGGGCGACCTTCGAGCTGGTGGCCTACGCCGTGGTGGTCGCGGTGGTGGCCGGCGTGCCGCTGGGCATGATCGCGGCCCGCACGCGCGACCGCTGGCCGGACGCGGTGCTGCGGATCGTGGCGATCCTCGGCTACGCGACCCCGGTGTTCTTCGTGGGCCTGCTGCTGAAGATCGTCTTCTCGGTGGGCCTGGGCTGGCTCCCGGTGGCCGGGCGGATCTCCACCCGCGGCGAGCTGACCATGAGCAACATCCTCAATCCCACCCCGTTCTACCTGTTGGACGCGCTGCGGCTGGGGAACCTGGATCTGCTGGTGGACGTCGCCGAGCACGCGCTGCTCCCAGCGATCGCGCTCGGAGTGCTCACCGGAGGGATCTTCCTGCGCCTGGTGCGCACCAACATGATCGGCACCCTGGAGATGCAGTACATCGGCTCGGCGCGCTCCCGCGGCGTGGCCGAGAGACGACTGACCACCCGTCACGCCCTGCGCCCGGCCCTGATCCCGATCGTCACGGTGATGGGCATGCAGATCGCGATGATGCTCGGCGGCGCGGTGCTCACCGAGACCACCTTCGAGTGGAACGGACTGGGCTACATGCTCGCCGAGTACATGAAGGCCCGTGACTACGTGGCCGTGCAGGGCATCGTCATGATGCTCGCGGTCATCGTGGCGCTCTCGAACTTCGTGGTCGACGTCGTCGCCGCCCTCATCGACCCCCGAGTGAGGTACTGACATGACGCTCTCGAACCCTGTCCCCCCGGGCGAGGGCGGCGCCGAGGCCGAGCTCGCCGCGGAGTCCTCGCGCGTGGCCGCGCGTGCCCGCTCGTCCTGGTTCCTGCGCCTGCCGGTGATCTCCCACCTGCGCGGCAGCGTCGGGCTGCAGCGCGGCATGCTGATCACCGGTCTGGTGCTGGTCCTCGGCCTGCTGCTGACGGCCCTGTTCGCCCCGCTGGTGGCGCCCTACGGGTTCGCGCAGACCTCGGCCAACGGCGTGCGCTTCGGCGGCCAGCAGCCCCCGTCGGCCGAACACCTGCTGGGCACCACCGTGACCGGTTTCGACGTGCTCTCCCGGGTGATCTGGGGGACGCGCACGGCCGTGGCCGTCATGGCCTGCGCGGTCGTGGCCTCCCTGTTCCTCGGCTCGGCCGTGGGCCTGCTGTCGGGATACGTGGGCGGCTGGCTGGATCGCGTGCTGGTGATGCTGGCCGACGCGATCTACGCCTTCCCCTCGTTGCTGCTGGCCATCGTCATGTCGATCGTGATCTCCGGCGGGCAGTCCAACGCCTGGGGCGGCATCCTCGCCGCGGCGATCTCGATCACCGTCGTGTTCGTCCCGCAGTACTTCCGGGTGATCCGCGCCGAGGTCGTGCAGCTGAAGGCCGAGCCTTTCGTCGAAGCCGCGAAGGTGGTCGGCACCGGGCATCGGCGCATCATGGGCACGCACCTGCTGCGCAACGCCACCCGCACCCTGCCGCTGATCTTCACGCTGAACTCCTCCGAGGCGATCCTCACCCTCGCCGCGCTCGGCTTCCTCGGCTTCGGCATCGAGCCGACCAGCGCCGCCGAGTGGGGGTACGACCTCAACCGCGCCATGGCCGACGCGACCAGCGGGATCTGGTGGACGGGTCTGTTCCCGGGCCTTGCGATCGTGGCCGCCGTGCTCGGTGTGACCCTGGTGGGCGAGTCCATCAACGACCTCAACGACCCGCGACTGCGCACGCGCAAGAAGCGCTCGCGCGCCCGACGGAAGGTGGCGGCATGATCGACACGCAGAGCACGCCGCGGCTCGCGATCGAGAGCCTCGACGTCCATTTCGCGACCGACGGCGGGGACGTCCACGCGGTCGACGGGGTGGACCTCGAGGTCGCCCCCGGGGAGATCCTCGCCGTCGTCGGGGAGTCCGGGTCCGGCAAGTCCGTCACCGCCCGCTCGATCCTGGGGCTGCTGCCGGAGACCGCCGAGGCCTCCGGGGCCGTGCTGGTCTCCGGCACCGACGTGGTCGGCCTGTCCGGGGCGCGACTGCGCGCCCTGCGCGGCGAGGACGTCTCGATGATCTTCCAGGAGCCCTCGAGCGCCATGAACCCGGTCTTCCCGATCTGGTGGCAGATCGGGGAGGGACTGCGGGCCCACTCCCCGAAACTGTCCCGCAAGGAGATCCGCGCCAAGGCCGTCGAGTCGCTCGAGGCCGTCGGCATCCCCGATCCCGCCGAGCGCATCGACCGCTACCCCCACGAGTTCTCCGGCGGGCAGAAGCAGCGCATCATGATCGCCATGGCGCTGGCGCTGGGGGCGGAGCTGATCGTCGCCGACGAACCGACCACCGCGCTGGACGTCACCGTGCAGGCCGAGATCCTCGACCTGCTGCGGGACGTGCGGGACCGCTTCGGCACCTCGATCATCGTGATCACCCACAACATGGGGGTGGTCGCAGACCTCGCGGACTCCGTGGCCGTGATGTACCGCGGGAAGGTGATCGAGCGGGCCGGTGCCACGGAGCTGTTCGCCGATCCCCGCGAGGAGTACACGAAGAAACTGCTGGCCGCGGTGCCGCACCTGGGCCGCAACTCCGCCTGGACCGCGCTCAGCTCCGAGCAGCAGCAGGAGATCGAGGACGCCGAACCGGTCGTCCTCGCGAAGGACCTCGTCATCGAGTACCCGGGACGGCTGGGACGGCCGCCGTTCCGCGCCGTCAAGGGCGTGGACTTCACCATCCGCGCCGGCCAGGTGTACGGCCTGGTGGGCGAGTCCGGCTCCGGCAAGACGACCATCGGCCGCGCCATGGCCGGTCTCGAGCGCACCACCGGAGGCAGTCTGCAGGTGCTCGGGCACGAGATGAACGGGATGCGGGAGAAGAGCTTCAAGCCGCTGCGCCGACGGATCGGGTTCGTGTTCCAGGACCCGGCGACCTCCTTCAACCCGCACCTGACGATCGAGCAGTGCATCGCCGAGCCGCTGATCGTGCACGAGCCCCAGCAGGGCGCGGACGAACACGCCGAGCAGGTGCGCTCCCTGCTGGAGGCCGTCGAGCTGCCCCGGAGCTACGCCGGCCGCTACCCGCACGAGCTCTCCGGCGGACAGCGCCAGCGGGTATCCCTGGCGCGGGCGCTGGTGCTGGGCCCGGAGCTGCTGATCGCCGACGAGCCGACCAGCGCACTGGACGTCTCCGTGCAGGCCACCGTGCTCGAACTGTTCCGTGAGCTGCAGAGCCGGCTGGGATTCGCCGCCCTGTTCATCAGCCACGACCTGGCGGTGGTCGACACCCTCGCCCACCGCATCGGCGTACTGTTCCGCGGCGACCTGGTCGAGGACGGCCATGGTCCGGACGTGCTGCAGCGGCCCTCGCACGACTACACCCGCAAGCTCATCGCCTCCCTGCCGGTGCCCGACCCCGTCGAGCAGGCCGAGCGCCGCGAGACCTTCGTGCGGGAGTGGGGCCGGGGCGCGGCGAGCTGAGGCGTCCACCCGTGGGCGGAGACCGGATCGCCCCGTGAGCTGACGCGCGGGGCGCGCCGGCGAGGAAGCCTGGCTGGCATGACGTTCGCACCACCTCGCCCCACCGTCCGCTCCTGGCTCGAGGCGACCACCGGCCGCCTCGAGGCGCTCGACCTGGTCCGTCTGCTCGCCGTGCTCGGCATGATGAGCGCGCACCTGCTCGCCCCGCTCGCGCTGATGCCCGATCCGTCGGGCGTCGAGGGCGCCCTCGCCCGCCTCGCGCACCTGTTGACCGAGGGGCCCTCCTCGACCCTCTTCGCCGTCGTCGGCGGTGGCAGCCTCGTGCTCGCCTCGCGCCGGCGACTGGCCGACGGCGACCGGCGCGGCGCGGTCACCTCCGCCCTGGTGCGCGGCGCCGGCGTCACCGTGCTCGGCCTGCTGCTCGAGCTGACTCCCACCTCGGTGATGGTGGTGCTGGTCCCGTTCGGCCTGTCCATGATGGTCACCGCCCCGCTGCTGCTGGTGCCGAGTCGCATCCTGGTGCCATTGATCGCCGTGCTCACCGCGTTCGGCCACCCCCTCGCACTGGCGGTGCCCGGGCGCGTCGAGTTCGGCACCGTGACGCTGCTGACCTTGGACGACCCGGCCGCAGTGCTGCGGGGGCTGGTGCTGACCGGCCAGTACCCGCTGATCACCTGGATCCCCTACCTGCTCACCGGGGTCGTGCTGCTGCGGGCGGTGCTCCGCGCCCAGGAGCAGGGCGGGATCCGGCGGCTGAGCGTCCTGGCCCTGGTGGGCGGGGTGGTGGCCGCGGTCGGCGCCCACCTCCTCCCGGTGCTCGCCGCAGCGCTCGGGTACGCGACCCCGGGGGCCTGGTACACGGCGGCACCGCATACCGGGACCGTGGGCGACATGCTCGCGACCGGGGGCGTCGCCGTCGCGCTCATCGCGCTGGCGCTGTGCCTGCTGCCGCCGGCGCGCACGCTGAGCGGCAGGATCGCGCGCAGCCTGCGAGCCGCCGGGGCGGCCCCGCTGACGATCTACGTCCTGCATGTCCTGGCCACCAGCGTCGCCCTCCTCCTGGCGGTGCTCACCTCCGGCGGGGAACTCTCCTCGATGCCCTGGTACGTGGGCGGGCTCGGGATTCTCGCCCTTCATGTCGCCGGCGTGCTCGCCCTCGGTGCTGTCCTGGCGGCCCGGGGCTCGCGCGGCCCGTTCGAGGCGCTGCTCGCCCGCGTCATCCGCCGGATCGTCAGGTCCTGAGTTCATGGAGCGTTCACGGGGGAGACCCCGTCCGCTCGCCGTGCGGTGGGGCGGCCGTCCTCCGGAGCAGCTTGCCTGGGTCGGTACATCTGTCCCCCCGCACGAAACGGTGACCCGTGACCTCCTCCTCGTCCCCCGCGTCCTCCTCGTCCCGCTCCGCCCACTCGCGTCGGTCCGTCCTGCGGTATTCCGCCGGGAGCCTCGCCGCTGCGGGCATGATGGGAACCGCGTCGGCGGCCCCCGCTCCGGCGGCGCCGACCGACCGACCCCTGCGACCGGACGAAGGCATCGTGCGCGACGAGCTCTGCTTCCGGGACGACGGCACCTTCACCGTCGTCCAGTTCAACGACACCCAGGACGGCCACCGCACCGACGTGCGCACCACCGCCCTCCAGGAGGCCGTGCTCGAGGAGGTGCGGCCGGATCTGGTGGTCATCAACGGCGATGTGATCGACGGATCGCCGACCACGGCCCAGGAGGCGAAGCAGGCGATCAACAACGTCGTGCGCCCGATGGAGGACCGCGGCATCGCGTGGGCCCTCACCTTCGGCAACCACGACGAGGACTCCTCGGGGACGACCGGCCTGGACGAGGGCGACTACCTGCGCTTCGTCGCGCAGTACCGGCACAACGTGAACACCCCGGGAGCCCATGACGTGACCGGCAGCGGCAACCAGGTGCTGACCGTGCGCTCGGCCGCCTCCCGGGCCGACGCCTTCGCCGTGTGGCTGCTGGACTCCGGCCGCTACGCCCCCGAGGAGATCGCGGGCCAGGACTTCGAGGGCTACCCCGACTGGGACTGGCTGCGACCCGACCAGGTCCAGTGGTACCTCCACGCCTCCCAGCAGCTCGAGAAGAAGAACCGGGCCGTGGTCCCTGGCCTCGTGTTCCAACACATCGCCCTGTGGGAGCACCGCTTCATGTGGTTCGCGAGCGTCGACAGCCGTTCCGAGGCCGACCACGCCCGGGCGCTGACGAAGCACTCGATCGTGGGGGAGCGGAACGAGGACGAGTGCCCCGGCCCCTTCAACTCCGGGATGTTCGCCGCCATGCTGCAGCGTGGCGACGTCAAGGGCTTGTTCGTCGGCCACGACCACATCAACACCTACGTGGGCGACTACTACGGCATCCAGCTGGGCTACGGTCCGGGCACCGGCTTCGGCACCTACGGTCTCGGCGGCGGGGAGGACCACCGTCTGCGCGGTGCCCGCGTGTTCCACCTCGACGAGAGCGTCGAGGGCGTGTACGCGGGCACCGAGCTGCGTTTCGCCGCCGACTACGGGATCGATGGTGCCGCCGGGGTGCAGCCGGGCGCGCCGAGGGACTTCCCCGAGGGGGTGCGCTGAACGGTTCGGGCAGGGGCTGTCGATCCGGGCGGCCCCGTGCGACATGAGGGTGAGGACGACGAGAGGCGCCGTCCCGTCAGGAGGATGATCCAGATGGCTCGCTACCTAGTGTTCCTGTACTACCCCAGCGACCGGTTCGAGACGGACCCCCAGGTGCTCGAGGCCCAGATGGCCGAGCACGACGTCCATGGCCGGGAGCTGACCGAGGAGGGGGTGATGGTCTACGGCAGCCCGCTCGAGGACCACGACGCCTCCACCTCGATCCGTGCCGACAGCCTGGTCGACGGCCCGTTCGTGGAGGTCAACGAGGTGATCGTCGGCTTCTACGTGCTCGAGGTGCCCGATCTCGACGCGGCGATCGCGGTGGCCCGCCGCAACCCGATCATCCATCAGGGCGGCGGCGTCGAGGTGCGCCCGATGGTCGGGGACGACGTCCCCGCCTCCCGCGGCACGCTGTCGGCGTGAGCACGCCGGAGGTCGCCGCGGCCGTCGCCGCCGCGCACCGTGACCACTGGGCCATGGTGCTGGCGGCGACGGCCGCGACCTCGCGCGACCTCGACCTGGCCGAGGACGCGGCCCAGGAGGCCTTCGCCCAGTCGCTGACCGCGTGGGCGGAGACCGGGGTACCCGACAACCCGGGAGGCTGGCTGACCACGACGGCCCGACGGCGGGCGTTGGATGCGATGCGCCGCCGCCGGACCCTCGAGCGCAAGCTGCCGCTGCTGGTGTGGGACGACGACGCGGACGTGGGCGCCCCGGAGGCCGATGAGCGCGTCGCGGACGAGGCAGCGCCCGTGGTGCTCGACGAGCAGCTGCGGCTGATCTTCCTGACCGCCCACCCCGCGCTCGCCCCGACCTCCCGCATCGCCCTCACGCTCCGCCTGGTGGGCGGCCTGTCGACGGTGCAGATCGCCGACGCGTTCCTGGTCCCCGAACCGACGATGGCCGCTCGGCCCACGCGGGCCAAGAAGCGCATCCGCCTCAGCCGCATCCCCTGCCGCGTGCCCGGCGCCGGGGAGCTCGAGGAGCGGCTGGTCGACGTGCTCGACGTGGTCTCGGTGCTGCTGGCCACCCCGAGCGCCGACGTGCTGGAGGCCGCGACGGGGATGCTCGAGGTGCTCGTGCGGATGCTGCCCGTGCGCACCGAGCCGCGCGGCCTGCTCGCCCACGCGCTGCTGCTGCGCGCCCGCGCGGGGACCCGCACCGACGAGCGCGGGCGGCCAGTCGCCCTGGCCGACCAGGACCGTGAGCGCTGGGACCGCGAGCTCGTCGACCGGGCCGACGATCTGGTGACGGGAGCTCTCGCCGACGGCGGCCGCGGCCCCTACCTGATCCAGGGAGCGATCGCCGCCGCCGTCGCGGTGCCCCGGCGCCACGGGGACATCGACTGGGGCGAGGTGGTCGAACTGTATGACCTGCTGCTGGCGCACTGGCCCACCGCGATCGTGCGACTGGGCAGGACGGTCGCCGTGGCGGAGGTCGAGGGGGCGGGCGCCGCGCTGGCCCTGCTCACACCGCTCGCGGACGAGCTCGAGGACCACCGGCCCTTCCACGTGATCCGGGGCGAGCTGCTGACCCGCTGCGGGGAGCATGCGGCGGCCGCGGAGGCGTTCCGCACGGCGCTGGACCGTCGCGGCGACCCGGGGGAGGAGGAGCTGCTGGAGGAGATGCTGCAGCGCGCGACCTGAGCGCTCGAGGTGTCCGTCATGGGGCAGGCTGCCGGGGCCGGGCCTCAGGGCCAGGTCAGCTCTGGCCGGTCAGCACCTCGAGCACGTCCTCGCCGTACTCGGCGAGCTTCTTGGCGCCGACGCCGCTGACGGTGCCGAGCGCCGCGACCGTCTCCGGCTTGGTCTCGACGATCCCGACGAGGGTCGCGTCGGAGAAGACCATGTAGGGGGCGATCTGCTTCTCCTTCGCCACCGAGGTGCGCCACTGGCGCAGCGCCTCGAAGCGCTCGCGCTCGGCGATCTCGAGCCCCTCCGCCGCCCGCGGGGCACCGCCGCCGCGGCCGGAGCGGGAGCGCGAGGGCTTCGTGGGGGAGCGGTCGACGGCGAGCTCGAGGGCGACCTCGCCGCGCAGCACCGGACCGGCCTGGGAGCCGGGCACCAGGACGCCGTAGTCGCCCTCGGGCTCGACGATCCCGCGGGCCACCAGCTGGCGCAGCGCGGAGCGCCACTGCTTCTCCGTGAGCTCCTCGCCGATGCCCCACACCGTGAGCTCCTCGTGGCGGGACTGTCGCGAGCGCTCGTTCTCCCGGCCCAGCAGCACCTCGATGACCTGGCCGGAGCCGAACTTCTGGCCGCGCTCGCGGTCCAGGCGGATCAGCGTCGACAGCAGCTTCTGCGCGGGGACGGTCGCGTCCCAGGTCTGCGGCGGGTTCAGGCAGATGTCGCAGTTCCCGCAGGGACGGGAGTCCTGGCCGAAGTAGCGCAGCAGCTGCACCCGGCGGCAGGAGACCGTCTCGCACAGGGCCAGCATGGCCTCGAGGTGGGAGCGGGCATTGCGCTTGAACTGCTCGTTGCCCTCGCCGGAGTCGATGAACTTGCGCTGGCTGACCACGTCGCCCAGGCCGTAGGCCATCCAGGCGGTCGAGGGCTGGCCGTCGCGGCCGGCGCGCCCGGTCTCCTGGTAGTAGCCCTCGATGGACTTGGGCAGGTCGAGGTGGGCGACGAAGCGGACGTCGGGCTTGTCGATGCCCATGCCGAAGGCGATCGTCGCCACGATGATCAGCCCCTCGGCGCGCAGGAACCGCTCCTGGTGATCCTGGCGCACGCTCGCGTCGAGCCCGGCGTGGTACGGGAGGGCGGCGATGCCGTGGTCCGAGAGCCACTGCGCGGTGGTCTCCACACTCTTGCGCGAGAGGCAGTAGACGATCCCGGACTCGCCCTCGTGCTCGGTCGTGATCAGGCGCAGCAACTGCTCGCGCGGGGAGGCCTTGGGCTCGATCCGGTACTGAATGTTGGGGCGGTCGAAGCTGGCCACGAAGTGCTCGGCGGCATCCATCCGCAGCCGCTCGGTGAGCTCACGGTGGGTGGCCTCGGTGGCGGTGGCGGTCAGGGCGATCCGCGGAACGGTGGGGAAGGCGTCGGCCAGCACCGACAGCCCCAGGTAGTCGGGGCGGAAGTCGTGCCCCCACTGGGAGACGCAGTGTGCCTCGTCGATCGCGACCAGGGAGAGCTCGGCGCGTCCCAGCAGATCCAGGGTGCGGGGCAGGACGAGCCGCTCCGGCGCCATGTACAGCAGGTCCAGCTCACCGGCGAGCAGCTGCTGCTCGACGGCCTGCGCCTCGTGCCGCTCGAGGGTGGAGTTGAGATAGGCGGCGCGGATGCCGACGCCCTCGAGCGCGGCGACCTGGTCGGCCATCAGCGCGATCAGCGGCGAGACGACGATGCCGGTGCCGCTGCGCAGCAGCGCGGGGATCTGGTAGCACAGCGACTTTCCGCCGCCGGTGGGCATGAGCACCACGGCATCGCCGCCGCCGGCGACCTGGTCGATGATCGCGGCCTGTTCCCCGCGGAAGGAGTCGTAGCCGAAGACCGCCGAGAGGACCCTCAGGGCGCGGTCCGTCTGGTCCTCGTCCCCCTCGCGGAGTGCGGAGATCGGGTCGACGGTGCGCGGGGAGTCCATGGGCGCCACTGTATTCGGGTGGGGCGACGGGCGGGGACCGCGAGGGACGAGTGTGGACTCTTGCCGTAGACTGTGGGAGATGAGACCTCTGCGGTACTCCATCAACGTCACCGTCGACGGCTGCTGTGATCACCGGGCGGTTGAGCCCGACGAGCAGATGCACCGCCACCACGCCGAGAACCTCGAGCGCGCCGACGCGCTCCTGTTCGGGCGCATCACGTACCAGATGATGGAGGAGGCCTGGCGGCTCCCGCAGCCGCCGGGAGCGTTCCCGGAGTGGATGGAGCCCTTCGCCCGCACGATCGACGCCGCGAAGAAGTACGTCGTCTCGAGCACGCTGGACCAGGTCGACTGGAACGCGGAGCTCCTTCGCGGGAATCTGGCCACGGCGGTCAGGAAGCTCAAGGACGCCCCCGGCGGGGAGATCTTCGTCGGTGGCGTGACCCTCCCTCATGCGCTGGCGGAGCTGGGTCTGATCGACGAGTACGAGTTCGTGGTCCATCCCCGGATCGCGGGCCACGGGCCCACGTTGTTCGCCGGGCTGGCCGAGGCGGTCGACCTCCGCCTCCTCGAGCGATTCGAGCTGGGAACCGGCGCCGTGGTGCTGAAGTACGCGCCGCGGGGGTGACGCGCGCTGCTGCTCGCCGACGAGCGCGTGCAACCTGGCACAGCAGCCGAGGCGTCCCGGCCGCTCGCGCCTCGGTCGGCTGAGTGATCCATGGCACGAGAGTGCCCTCGCGCCGTGGAGAACTCCCTGGTGAGCGTGCGTCTGGGGTGATGACGATGCACCTGTTCCCGGACAGGTGACTTCGAGTGTCGGCCCCCTTGTTTAGGCTCCCCCCAGATCGACAGGGTGAAACGTCGGCAATGTCGGGAATCACCCAGTGGTCCATTCCCTTTTCGCTGGTCATGCGCTTTCTCGCGCCCGATTCCTCCAGGAGCATCATGTCTTCCACCTTCCCGCCGCCGCCCGGCGGCCACCCCCAGCAGCCCGGCGACGGCCAGATCACACCCGGACAGCACACGCCATACCCTGCCGCGCAGAGCGGCACCCAGTACGGCGGCCAGCGGCTCCAGCAGCCATCGGGCGCGCCACCGAATCAGGGCGAGGGGGCGCCGCAGTCCGGCTTCGGCGCCCCCTCGCCGAACGCTCTCTACGGTGCGCAGTCGCCGTACACCCAGGGCCCGGCCGGCTCGCCGAATCCGGGGCACCGCAGTCAGCAACCGGCACCGCAGATCACCCCTGCGCCTTACGTGAGGATGCCGGGTTCTGCTGCCCCTGCTGCGCCGCAAAAGGACTTCGTCGTGGCGTGGCTGCTCGCGCTCTTCCTCGGCGCGTTCGGTGTGGATCGCTTCTACCGCGGATTCGTGGGGCTCGGCATCCTCAAGCTCATCACCTGCGGCGGGGCAGGGATCTGGGCGCTGGTCGATCTGTTGATCATCGTCTTCACCGGCGGCCGGGACAGCACCGGGCGGCCGCTGGCGAACTACGAGCAGAACAAGAAGCTCTCCTGGATCGTCACCGCGATCGTGGTGGGCATCAGCCTCATTTTCTTCGCCATCAACAGCGCGACGAGCGATGGCACCGACACGACGTCTGCGACCGACGAGACCGTCGCCACCGAGGAGCTCGAGCCTGAGGCTGTCGAGCAGGAGGTCGCCGCCGAGGAGGAGCCGGCTGCGGAGAAGGAGCCTGCTGCCGAGGAGGAGCCGGCTGCGGAGAAGGAGCCTGCTGCCGAGGAGAAGCCTGTTGCCGAGGAGGCTCCAGCTCCCGTCGTCCCGGCGACCCAGCAGGCCATGTCGGACGCGGTCGCCCAGGGAAGGTCAGAAGCGGAGAACGCTGAGACGGATCTGCAACGCGCGAATGTCCTCACGGTACGCAGTGAGAGCATGTGCGAGTCCATTTCCGACGGCGCCGTGGAGGACTGGGTAGGTACGGTCGTGACCGTCGATGCCAACGGTGAAGGCAAGGCCGTCGTCACCCTCTCGATCGAGGAGGACATCGAGATCGGGACCTGGAACAACGCCTTCTCCGACATGTCCGACAACACGCTCATCGAGCAGGGCAGCCCGCTCTACGATTCTGCGCTGGCCCTGGCGCCGGGGGACACCGTGACGTTCTCCGGCACGCTCAAGTCCGGCAACGAGGGCAACGACGAGTGCTACTACGCCTCGAACATGACCGAGGCGATGTCCATCGACTCGCCCGACTACATCATCACCTTCTCCGCCCTCAAGAAGCTCGGGTGAGTTCATCGGTCGGTCGGTGAGGACGGGGCCGCGGCACCAGTCCGCGGCCCCGCCTCCGCATCGCGGCGTCCTTCGCTCTTGCGACAGATCTCGGGGCGGTTCATGTCTCGTCGTTCACGCGGCGAGGTTCGCAACGAGCACCGCGAGCGACAGTGCCAGCATCCCCAGGCAGTTCACCCAGAACGCGGACCCGAAGAACCGGGCGCGCAGGTGCGCCACCACCGCGCAGCCGAAGTAGGCCACGACCCCCACGGTCGCGGCGACGGCGACGCCGGGCAGCCAGATGCCGACGACCAGCCCGACCACCGCGAGCGTCTTGACGACGATCAGCACCCACCACCACTGGCGCGGGAACCCGACGCCGTCCAGGCAGTCGCGGATGAACGCGGGCGGGCGCAGGGACAGCGCAGCGTCGACAGCCAGGGCGAGCGCCAGGAGGGCCAGGGGCCACCACGGGACGGGGTCGAGGATCAGCATGAGGGCCCCGGTGTGTGGAAGAAGGCGGCGAAGGCGGACAGCAGGGACTCGGGGAGCTCGTCCGGCTCGGCGTCCGCGCGTGCCGCCCAGCTGAACAGCACGCCGACATAGGCGAAGTAGATCGACCGGGCGGTGGGCGCGGCCTCGTCGGCCGTGCGGGCCCCGCTGCGCAGGACCACCTGCTCGATCTCGCCGATGAGCTGTCCCGCGAGCTCGGTGAACAGCGTGGAGGAGTGTTGGGCCCGGACCAGGATCGAGGCGTAGGTGCGCGCCAGTTCCGCCCGCCCCGTGAACAGGACGACGAAGGGATCCACCAGGGCGAGGATCTGCTGCGCGGGAGCCGCCGTGGTCCCCCTCGACACGGTGGGGGCGCCAGGGGACCGGCTCTGGTCAGCGGCGATGAGGTCGTCGAACACCCGGACCAGGAGGGTCTCCTTGTCACCGACGGCAATCACCGTCCCGACGCTGACCCCGCTCTCGGCAGCGATGTCGCGAATGGTGGTGGCAGCGAATCCCTGCTCGGTGAAGAGGTGATCCGCCGTGGCGAGGACGCGGGACTGCGTGGCACGACGGAGCTCTTCGCGTCGCATCGGGAGACCTCTCTGACTGAACAGGTTCAGTGAACACGTTCAGCGTAGCAGAGAGTACTCACGCCCTCACGCGTCCTCCGCCCACGCGCCCGAGTCCACGGGCCGGCCGATGAAGAAGGCGGCGACCACGCCCACCAGGGAGAGCACCACCGGCAGCAACAGCGAGTCGGCCATGGCGGAGGCGAAGGGGGCGTAGAGAAATTCGGGAAGCTCCGTGGTCGAGGACCCCTCGCCGCCCGAGGGCATCTCTCCGCCCGACCCGGTGCCGACCGCCTCGGTGATCCGGGCGGCGATGCGGTCGTTCATCAGTGTCGCGATCGCCGCCGAGCCGAGCACGGAGCCGATCTGGCGGGTCTCGTTGTACACCCCGGAGCCGGCTCCGGCGCGCGACGGCGGGAGATTGCGCGTCGCCGTCAGGGACAGCGGCCCCCAGATCAGGGCGTTGCCGAGGCCCACCAGCACGAAGGGCAGCAGGAGCAGCGCGATCGAAGCGCCGGGTGTCATCAGTCGCGAGAGCCAGAAGAGACCGACCGCCAGCGACACGAAGCCGCCGACGGCCATCCAGCGCGGGTTGTATCGGGTCATGTTCTTGCCGACCACCGGCGCCAGCGCGAGGGATACCAGCGCCATCGGCGCCGTCATCAGGGCCGCCTCGGTGGGTGACATGCCCATCACCCGCTGGAAGTACAGCGTGATGGGGAAGGACAGCGTCAGCACCGTCGCACCCATCATCGCGATGGCGATGTTGGCGACCGAGAAGTTGCGGTCGCGGAAGAGCGTGAGGGGTACCAGCGGCTCGCGGCGGTTCAGCGCCTGCCAGAGCACGAAGGCGGCCATCACGAGGACGCCGGCGATGATCAGCCCGGGCACGCTGATCGGCAGGTGCGTGGTCAGCGGGCCGATCTGCAGGGAGTCGGTGATCGTGCCCCAGTCGTAGGTGTTGCCCTCCTGGATCCCGAACACCAGCAGGAACAGTCCGGCCGCGGAGAGCACCACGCCCAGCCAGTCGAAGGAGTGGGCACGGCGGGAGAAGCGGGGCACGTTCCGCCAGGCCAGCAGCAAGCCGATCACACCGACGGGAATGTTCACGAAGAAGATCCATTCCCAGCCGGGGCCGTCCACCAGCAGGCCGCCCGCGAGGGGCCCCACCAGCGTGGCCACCCCGGCGGTCGCACCCCACAGGGCCATGGCCTGGCCACGGTCCTCGGGGGCGAACAGCCGGGTGATCATCGACATCGTCTGCGGCGTCATCATGCCGGCGCCGAGACCCTGGACGACGCGCGCGATGATCAGCATCTCGACGCTGCCGGACAGCCCGCACCACAGGCTCGCCGCGGTGAAGACCGCCAGGCCGCCCATGTACATCGTCTTCATCCCGAGCCGGTCTCCCAGGCGTCCGGTGATCAGCAGCGGCACCGCGTAGGCGAGCAGGTAGGCACTGGTGACCCACAGCAGGGAGGACAGGTCCGTGTCGAGGTCGGCCTGCATGCGCGGGATCGCGACCGTGACGATGGTGGTGTCCACGAGGATCATGAAGAACCCCAGCACGATCGACCACAGCGCGGGCCAGGGACGGTCCAGGCGCGGGTCGCGGGAGGTCCGGGCGGTGTCGGCGGTCTGGTCGGCGGAGGACATGCAGGGCCCTTCGGTGGGGCAGGAGAGCGGTCCGGGCGGAGCGCAGAGAGAAGGTTACGCCTGTCCCGCCGGGCGGCGAGCCTCGACCTCGGTGACGAAGTCACCGACGAGGGAGGCGATCTCCTCGGGATACTCGCCGTTCAGGGCGTGGGACGCCTCGGCGAGCACCTCCACGCGGCCGTCGGACAGGGCGGCCCGGGCGGTCCTGGCCGCCTGTGCGGGATCGTGCATGACCGACTTCCCCGCGATGATCGCGAGGACGGGCACCTCGAGCTCGCCGAGCCGCTGCGGCGAGATCCGCGTGGGCGGCGGAGCGGTCATCCGGTACTGCCCCATGCCGGCCTCGATCATGCGGGCCACCGGCAGATCCTCGACCTCGGCGCCCCCGGAGACGTAGGAGGTGAAGGCGTCGCGCCAGGAACGGGGCAACCACGGCAGCACCGCAGCCGGCGACCGCACGATCGTGCCCCATGGGAGGTCGCCGAAGCTCACCACCGGGTCGAGCACGCTCACGCTCGCCACGTCCTCCCGATGGTGGAGAGCGAGGTTCAGCGCGGTCCAGCCGCCGAGGGAATGGCCGAGGAGGTGCAGGCGCTCCTCGGGCAGGTCCGCGAGCACCTGCGCGAGCCACGACGCCTTGTCGGCATCGTCGGTGATCGGCCGGTCCTGGATGCTGTGACCGGGTTCGCCGAGCAGGTCGAGGGCGTAGACGTCGGCGAGTTCGAGCAGGGAGGGCAGGTTGTCGGCCCACATCGGGGTGCCGGAGGTGGTCCCTGGCAGGAGCAGCAGCGGGGAGCGCGCCGTGCCGCGACCTGCGAACCGGTAGACGCGCACGACGCCGTAGTCGGTGCGCACGTCCAGGGTCGCGGCCGGGCGGGGGAGGTCGGCGAAGGTCGCGTCGTAGGCGGCGAAGTACGCCGCCCGGCCCGCGGTGGAGCGCCAGTGGCCGACGGGGGAGGAGCGGTCGGGGGCCAGGGCGGCACCCAGTGCTGCGGCGCCGAGGAGGCCGGCGGCGACGGTGCGGGTGGACATGGTCAGCGGGCCTCGATCCCGGTGGTGAAGTCGTCGACGAGGGCGGCGATCTCCTCGGGGTACTCTCCGTTGATCGCATGGGAGGCCTCGGCGAAGACCTCCACCCGGCCGTCGGGCAGAGCGGAGCGGGCGGTCCCGGCGGCGTCCTCGGGATCGAGCATCACCGACCTCCCCGCGATGATCGCGAGCACCGGGACCTCGAGCGTCCCGAGCTGCTCGGGCGTGATCCGGGTGGGCTGGGGCTGGGCCATGCGGAAGTTCTGCATGCCCGCCTCGATCATGCGTCCCACCGGGTCGTCCTGCACCGGAGCCCCACCGGCGGTGTAGGAGTTGAAGGAGTCGCGCCATGCCTTCGGCATCCAGTTGAAGGCGGACGGGATCGAGCGGACGACCGTGCCCAGCGGGATGTCGTCGTAGGTCTGGACCGGATCGAGGGTGGTCAGGCTCTCCAGGTGTTCGTCGTGGTGGAGGGCGAGGTTGGTCGCCGTCCAGCCGCCGATGGAAAGGCCGAGCGCGTGGAAGCGCTCCTCCGGCAGACCGTCGAGCGCCTGGTCGAGCCAGGCGGCCTTGTCCGCGTCGTCGGTGATCGGTCGGTCCTGGATGCTGCGTCCGGGCTCGCCGAGCAGATCCATGGCGTAGACGTCACCGACCCTCAGCAGGGAGGGGATGTTGTCCGCCATGACCGGCATCCCGGCGGCGGTGCCGGGCAGCACCAGGAGGGGATGCTCGAGGTCTCCGGAGCCGTCGAAGCGGTACACGCGCACCACGCCGAAGTCGGTGCGCACGTCATGGGTCTCGGCGGGTTCGGGGAGGGCGGCGAAGGCGGTGTCGTAGGCCTCGAGATAGGCGGCGCGCCCCTCGGCGGAGCGCCAGTGCCCCACCGGGGCCGCCGATCCGGAACCGAGGGCGAAGCCCGCCGCCAGGGCGCACGCCAGTCCTCCGGCGAGTAGGAGGCGTCGACGGCGACGTCGTGGCGGGGTCGGGTGCTCGGGCATCTCACGGTCCCTTCTCCGGACGGCTGTACAATAATCGACCATGCGGTAGATTGGCTGTCATGTCAACCAGGAGAGGTCCCGGACGTCCGCCGGGGGCGGCCGCGCCGCGCCGCGAGCAGCTGATCGAGGTCACCATCGAGCTGGTCGGCGACCAGGGGTACGCCGCGGCCACACTGGGCCGGATCGCGGAGGCGGCCGGGCTGAGCAAGGCCAGTGTGCTGCACCACGTCCCCTCGGTCGCGGAACTGCTCGCTGCCGCGTACGAGCAGGTGTTGGCCTCGATGGTCGCCGAGGTGGGCGGCGCCGTCGAGGAGGCCCCCGCGGCGGACCGCCCCGTCGTCTACGTCACCGCGATGATCGGGTACTTCCGCGAGCACCCCCGGCACACCCGCGTCGCCTCCGAGGCGCTCGTCCACCTGAGGCTGCCCGGTGAGTCCCGGGAGCGCTGGGAGCCCCTCGCTCAGCTGCTCGAGCAGGCGCGCACGGCGCGGGGTCTCCCGCCGGCCCGGGAGCTGCGCACCGCGGCCCTGGCCATCGGCGGGGGGATCGATGCGATCGTGCGCGAGCAGCAACTGGACCCGTCGTACGACAGCGCGCGGGCGGCCGAGCTGTTGGCCGGCGTGCTGGAGAACGTGGTGCTCAGCCACTGAGACGTCGAATGCTCAGGAACCGGCGACCGAGAGGCCGAACTGGGCGAGCAGAGCGGAGCCGACATAGGTGCCGAGGAAGACGAACACGGCCGTGATCGCGATCTTCCAGGAGGTCTTGGAGAGATCCACCAGACGATCGGCGACGCTGACCCCGGCGAAGGCGAGGATCGGGGTGGTCAGGGACAGGAAGTCGACGCCCCCGATCGCGTCGACGAACCCGCCCCAGGCCAGGCAACCGGCGAGCGAGACCAAGGAGACCCAGCCCAGCACTGGGAAATCGCGCAGCAGGGGCACCCGGCTGAGCGTCATGAGGTCGCCGACGACGATGCCGAGCAGCGCGAACAGCCACAACGCGACAAGCCCTCCCAGGGTGAGCAGCGTGATCGGGGTCGACCCGGGGTTCACCCACAGCTTCATCTGCTGGGTGAACAGCACCAGGACGAGCGACAGCAGCAGCACGCCCATGAACATCGTGTAGCGGTGGGGAGCGAACAGCTCGCTGGCCGTCGGTACGGACCGCCCACCCGTGACGGAGTTGGCCGGGTGGGCGGTCGTGGCCATCCCGGAGGCGGGAAGTCTGTCCTTGCCGCGCATGAACAGGTTGTAGAGCGCCCGCTGCAGCGGAACGGCGAGGAAGACCATGGTGTACGTGCCGATGAAGCTGGTCAGCAGCTGACTCGCGGCGGCGTAGGAGACGATGGTGTCCTGCAGCTGGGGCACCTGGGCGGCGAGGGTCGAGGAGGATGCCGTCATCATGGAGGCCGAGCCCATGCCCGAGGCGATCGCCAACGCCCGCACGTCCAGGCCTGTGCCCAGCAGGATCGGCGCCACGACGGAGAAGAACAGCGCGCCGAACAGTGTGCCCATGAGATACATCGAGAGCACGCCGCGTCCTGGATCGGAGTTCAGCGTGTACTTCTCGGAGATGTACGCGAGCTCGCCCTCACGGCCCAGGCCGAGCGTCGAGCCGATCGCGTGGCGTCGCAGCCCGAGCATCAGTGCGACCGGCAGTCCGAGCACTACCGTGCCGAGGTTCCCGAGCTCCTGCAGCAGGAACACCCAGCCGATCGACACGATCTCCCCGAGGCGCGGGGCGACGTCCGCACCGTAACGCGCCATCAGCGGCAGCATGATGATGATCAGGAATGCGCCGGAGAACCCGACGTTGCGCGCGGAGTAGACACGGCGCAGGATCCCCTTCCGCCAGGCCGGGATCCCCAGGATCATCGTGAGGAGCACGGCGAACACCAGCGGCAGCACGGTGATGGTCATCGACGAAGTGATCGGCAGGGACCGGATGCCGATGCCCTCGGCGACGACGATCGCGATGACCACGAGGAGCAGCAGCAGGGCCATCTCCAGCGCCGTGCCGCCGCGCCGGGACGGGGCGGACGAGCTCATCGATCCTCCTGGGTCCGGGCCGACGGCATCGGAGCCGGTGCGTCGACCACCTCGACGGGCACGGGGGCGATCTCGGCGAGAGCGGCGACGTAGTCGGAGAACGAGCGGTGCGGCAGGGGGCGGGGCAGGTGGCGGCCCATGGTCAGCAGTGCTCGCTCCAGCAGACGCGGCACGGCGATCAACACGTGCTCGGGGTCGACCATCCGGAAGTCCTTGCCGTGGATGGTGCCGTCGAATCCGCCGTAGGAGAGCTGGACGGTCGGCATCATGAACGACAGGTCGCCCGCATCCCCGGCGGCGGCGATCGCGCCGCGGTCCTCGAGGAGGCGGGTGATGTGCTCATCGTGCGCGAAGGCGTCCCGGAACGCGCCGGACATCGTGCGGTCCTGCACGAACGGCAGATAACCCATCTCGGTGGTGATGTGCGCCGTGCCCCCGAGGGCCGCAGCGCAGCCCTGCGCGGCACGGTCCACGCGCGCCGCGACCTCGCCGAGGTAGTCGACGTCCGTCGAGCGGACGTCGGTGCCGACGACCGCACGGTGGGGCACGACGTTCGTGGTCATCTCGGTCGAGGGGATGACGGGGTTCATGCGGACCAGCACGTCCTCGCGCAGCTGCTGGCGGCCGAGACCCAGCGCGGTGGTGAACAGGGTCGCCATGGCGTAGGCGTTGGTGCCGCTGAAAGGATCCAGGCCCGCGTGGGCGGCGACGCCCTCGAACTCCACCGTCTTGTACAGGAATCCGGCGAGATCGCAGTCGATCTCGATCGTCGGCTCCACCTGCAGGCCGCCGATGGCGTGCAGGCACACGGCGGCGTCGAGATCGTCGAAGACGCCCAGCATCATGGCCTCGGGCTTCCCGCCGAACCAGGTGATGTCCCCGCTCTCTCGCAGTTCGGCTCGGTGGGCCAGATCCACGAACTCTTCGGCGGGGACGAAGACGAAGCTGAGGTCGACGTCCGCCTGCTTCCAGGAGTCTGTGGCCATCAGGTGCGCGAAGACGGCCAAGGCGATCCCGACTTGGGTGTGGTGGCCGCAGGCGTGGACGGCGCCGGTGGCCGGGTCAGCATCCGGGTGCGCCGAGGAGATCACCGCGTCGAGCTCGGCCACGACAGCGATGCGACGACGGGTCGGATCCTCCGGTGCGGCGGAGGGCAGAGAGACCTTCAGACCCGTCGTCGAGAAGTGCTCGATAGCCAACCCTGTGCCGTGCCGCGCCAGGTACTCCTCGACGACGCGCGCGGTGCGTCGCTCACCGTAGCCGAGCTCAGGATTCTCCCAGAGCCCGGAGACGAGGTCATGGACCTCAGGAAAGAGGCTGTCGAAGGTCATGGTCAGGGAGCTCCTGGGTCGAGGTCGGCGCTGCATTCTACGGCGGGGTCGGCCGCAGACCGGGCGACGTCCATATCGACCCGGTGTCAGGAGCGGAGCATCACGCCCTCGCTGATCCGCAGTGCGTTCGCGTAGATCGTCAGCACCGGATTCGCCCCGCCGTTGGTGACGTGGGTCGAGCCGTCGGCGACCACGATGTTCTCGTGGCCCCACAGCCGTCCCTCCGGGGTGACCACGGACGTCGCAGGATCGGTGCCCATCCGGCAGGTTCCCGCCTGGTGCTGGCCGTTGCTGGGCGGGGTGAGGCCCTCGAGCGGCGGCATCGGCCGCACCTCGAGGGCGCCCGCCTCCCGCAGCCATTCGGCGGCGCGGGAGGAGAGGAGGTCACGCCCGCGCAGGTCCTCCGGGTGCAGGCTGCCGCTGAGATGCACGAGGGCACGGCCGAACCGGTCGCGCCTGGTGCGGTCGAGCCGCACGCGGGAGTCCGCGGTGGTGACCTCCTGGACGGGGCCGACGACCGTGCCCAGGCGCAGCATCGCCCGTTCCATCGCGGGGGAGCCGACGGGGGTCTCGGGGTCGACGAGGCCGTTCCGGCGCAGGGCCCGCTGGGTGTCGGCAGGGGTGGGCACGAACTCGTCGGCGAGGATCCCGCCGCCGATGACGCCGTCGTTGCCGTGACGGAGATCCGCGGTGGAGATGTCGGGGCCCGGGCCCCGGAGGTCCACGACCTGTTCGGCGAACAGGGCGCTCGCCCCGCCGTAGGCGTGACCCTGCAGGTGCCGCCCCACCTGGTCGGCGGAGTTGCCGAGGCCGCGGGGGTCGTCGTCGGTGGCGCTGTCCAGCAGCAGCCGGGCGCTCTCGATCGCGCCGGCGGCCAGGACGACGAGTTCGGTGCGTATCCGACGGTGCCAGATCCGTCCGTCGCGCTCGCCGACGAGCTCGACGGCTCGGGCGCGAGCGTCGGGCCCGACCTCGATCCGGGCGGCCTGCGCGCCGGGCAGGAGGGTGGCGTTACCGGTGGCCAGCGCCGCGGGCAGGGTGGTGTTGTGGCTGCCCGCGCGGGCGCCCACGGGGCAGTCGAGACCCACGCACTGTGAGCAGCGCACACAGGCGGGACGCCCGGCCCGCTCGCGGGTGTTGATCAGCAGCGGGACGGGCTGGGTGCCCAGCCCCAGTCGTCCGGCGGCGCCTGCGAGCAGGTCCCCGAGCGGGGAGCGGGACAGCGGACCCAACGGCAGCTCCGCGCTGCGCGACCCCTCCCACGGGTCGGACGACGGGCCGCCGCTGACCCCGAGCAGCTGCTCGATGCGTGTGTAGTAGGGCTCGAGGTCCTCGTAGTCCAGCGGCCAGTCCGCCAGGGAGCTGCCGTCGGGGACGCCGTAGGTGCTGGCCATGGCGAAGTCACGCGGACCGAAGCGCCACGCCTGCGCGCCGTAGACCCGGGTGCCGCCGCCGAGCGTCATCGCGTTGTTCCCCCACAGCGCCTGCCCGGCGACCACGTCCCGCGGGGCGGCGTCGCCGAGGCTCACCTCGCGGGGTTCGGCGTCGGGCCCCGGCCCGGACCAGGGGAACAGCCCCAGGGCAGAGCGCGGCGTGCGCAGATGGTCGGTCAGCAGGCGGTCGCGACTGGGGAGGCTCCCGCGTTCGACGACGAGGATCCTCCGTCCGTCCTCGGCGAGGGTCTGCGCGGCCACGCCGCCGCCGGCGCCGGAGCCGATGACGATCACGTCGTAGTGGTCCGCGAGCTCCTCCGGGGCAGCGAAGGCCGCGCGATCCAGCAGCAGTGGTGCGGTGTCCTCCGACGCCGGCGGGGACCAGGTCCGAACGTGCGGGGTGAGGTCGGGGCCGACGCGGTCGGGAGCGAGGCCCCGCTCGTAGAGGAGGTCGCCGACCACGGCACGCACCGCCTGCTCGGAGGCGGGGTCGCCGGGGACATGATTCGCGACCGTCTCGACCCAGCCGACGGGAGCGGTGACGTCGAGGGCCGCGAGCCGGGAGAGCAGCTCGGTGACGAGCTCCGGCGTGGCGAGGGTGGGATCCAGGGAGCGGGTGACGTGCTCGCGGAGGACGGCCGACGGGCCGGCCCCGGCGTCGTCCCGGGCCGTACCGGGAGCGCCGAGGTGGTCCATGACACCCAGCGTAGCCAGTCGGGTGGGACCGGGAGGCGTCAGTCCGTCGCCTGCTCGAGGTGCCCCCGGGCGGCCTGCTCGAGGTGGGTGAGGTCCGAGGCGATGGTGATGACACGGAAACCCTGCTCGCGGCGACGTCGCGCGGTCGCCCCGTCCGGCGTGTGGATCCCCGGGATCACCCCGGCTCCGTGGGCGGCGGCGAGGACGCGGTCGATGGCGGCATCGAAGACGTCCTTCTGCTCGGGGTCGCCGGGGAAGCGGCCGCCGACGGCGAGCATGAGGTCCGAAGGGCCGACGTACACGCCGTCGATGCCCTCGACCGCGCAGATCTCCTCGACGTTCTCGAGCCCCTCGGGGGTCTCGATCATGACCAGGAGCAGCACGGAGGCGTCGGACTCGGCGGGAATCGGTCCCACCCGGAGGGCGGAGCGCATCGGCCCGTAGGAGCGCTGCCCGGCACCCGGGTAGCGCGCGGCGCGGACCGCGCGCCGCGCGTCGTCGGCCGTGTTCACCAGCGGCACGATCACGCCGCGGGCGCCGGCATCCAGGGCCTGGCCGATGACGGCGGGATCGTTCGCCTCGACGCGCACGATCCCGGCAGGGCCGTGGGCGGCGTCGATCGCCATGAG
Organism: Brachybacterium sacelli; assembly: GCF_017876545.1. Taxonomy (NCBI): domain Bacteria; kingdom Bacillati; phylum Actinomycetota; class Actinomycetes; order Micrococcales; family Dermabacteraceae; genus Brachybacterium; species Brachybacterium sacelli. The sequence continues at coordinate 1,295,022 of NZ_JAGIOD010000002.1, forward strand.
ATTGCGCAGGATGCCGGAGTAGCCGAGCAGCCCGTGCTGGCCGTCGATGGCGACGAAGTCGTACCCGGTCAGGGCGATGCGCTCGGTGGAGAGGGGGCTGTCGAGCACGGACCAGTAGCCGAAGAGGGTACCGCCGTCCGTCGCACGGCGGATGACGTCTGCAGCGGGGTGGTTCATCAGGGTTCTCCTCGGAGGTGGGTGGTCACCGGTTGTAGGCGGGCATCGGACCGGCGAGTTCGGTGCCGATCTCGCCGACGGCGTGGACGACGTCCTCGGGCAGCGGACCCTTGGCCAGGTCCGAGAGGTTCGCCCGGAGGTGTTGGACCTTCGAGCCGCCGAGCAGGACGGACGAGGTGGCCTCCTGGGAGACCAGCCAGCGCAGGGCGAGCTCGGTGAGAGGCATGCCCGCGCCGGCGGCGATCTCCCCGAGGCGCCCGATCGCCTCGAACAGCAGCGGGTTCCAGTATCGGTCGCGGTACATCTCCGCGAGGCGGGAGCTCGAGAATCGGCCGCTGGTGCCGGCGTCCTCGAAGCGATGGAGCCCGGTGAGGAGCCCGCCGCCGAGCGGGTTGTAGACCATGGTGTGCAGGCCGTGGGTGAGGGCGAACTCGCAGATGCCTCGAAGCTCGGCCATGCTCCGTTCCATTCCTGGGCCCGTCTCCCCCTGCCCTGGACGCTCGTCACCGACGACGGCGCTGATGAGCGGCAGGTGAGCCTCTTCCGCCGCAGCGGGGTCGAGGTCCACATGGTGCCCAACAGGTCCTGAGCTGGAGAGCGCAGGCCGGCGCCCCCACGGTGCGAACCGCGGCGCCACGCCTCGTGCACGCCCGTGGTCGGTGCCGCCCACCTTAAGGTGGGCCCTGTCACCGGCACTCCGGGTCCCGTCCCCACGCCACACAGCCGTGCGGTCAGGCCCCGCTTCCCGAGGAGCGATCAGTATGTCCAGCGCGCCCGAATCCACCCGTGCCCGGAAGGAGGGGACGCCGCTTTCACGCGCCATGCGCCCCCTGAACCACGTGGTGGAGCGATTCATCCCCTCCGCGCTGGTGTTCTCGATCGTCCTGACCTTCATCGTGGCGGTCCTCGGCCTCGTCCTCACGGACACAGGCCCAGCCGACCTGGTCGTGCACTGGGGCGACGGGCTCTCCGGCCTGTTGGCGTTCATGACCCAGATGGCCCTGATCCTGCTGCTGGGTCACATGCTGGCGAACACCGGGCCGGTCCGGAAGGCGCTGGCCTACCTCGCCTCGGTACCCAGGACCGAACTGACCGCCTACGTCTTCGTCTTCGTCGTCGCCGCCGTGGCCTCGCTCATCACCTGGGGGCTGGGGCTGGTCGTCGGCGGTCTGCTGGCCCGCGAGGTGGCGTATCAGGGCCGGGGGCGTGGGCTGAGACTGCATTTCCCGATGCTGGTGGCCGCGGGCTTCGGCGGGTTCGTGGTCTGGCACATGGGCTACTCGGCCTCCGGCCCCCTCACCGCCGCCACCGAGGGGTCCTTCCTGATGGACTCCCTGGGTGGGAGCCCGGTGCCGATCAGCGAGACCGTGTTCTCCGCGTGGAACATGATCGCCGCCGGGGTGACCATCGTAGTGGTCGCCCTCGCCCTGTTTCTGGTGGCGCCGCGCCGCGGCGACCAGGTCACAGAGCTGAGCGTCGACGCTCGCGAGGCTGCGGAGGACGGCCAGGAGGAGGTCATCACGCCGGCCGATCACCTGGACGCGAGCAGGTTCGTGACCCTACTGCTGGGGGTGGCGCTGGTGGCCTACCTGGCGCTGCACTTCGCCGGCGGCGGCACCCTGACCCTGGATACGGTGAACTGGTCCTTCCTCGCGCTGATCCTGCTGCTGGTGCGCAATCCCTTCGAGCTGATCCACCTGACCAAGAATGCCGCCGCGAACGTCGGCGAGATCCTGCTCCAATTCCCGCTGTACGCAGGGATCCTCGGCATGATGGTCGGGTCCGGACTGGTCCAGGTCTTCTCCGATGCCTTCGTGTCGATCTCGACCCCGACGACCTTCGGCCTGTTCGCCTTCCTCTCCGCCGGCCTGGTGAACTTCTTCGTCCCCTCCGGCGGCGGCCAGTTCGCGGTGCAGGGGCCGATCATGCTGGGCGCCGGCTCCGAGCTGGGTGTGGACCCGGCGATCACCGTCATGGCCGTCTCCTACGGCGACCAGTGGACGAACATGATCCAGCCGTTCTGGGCGATCCCGCTGCTGGCGATCGCGGGACTGAAGATGCGCGACATCCTCGGCTACACCACGATCGTGCTGATCGCCTCCGGCCTGGTCTTCGCCGGCACGCTGCTGGTCGTCTCACTCTGACTGGCGGGGAGCCGAGCACCCGGTTCCCCACCAGCACCCGTGGATCAGCTGCAGGTGTCGCACACCCCGGTCGCCGGCAGCGCGTAGAAGCACTCGGGACAGATCGTCAGCCGTTCTTCGCCCTTTGCGGGGGCCTTCGCCACGGTCTGGACCGTCGAAAGATCGAATCCCTCGACCTCCAGGTTCGTCCGGTCCGCGGGCGCCAGTCCCTCTCGGAAAGTCACGTACCCCGAGTGGACGTACATCAGCGGGCTCCCGCCCTTGTCCTGCACGGTCAGGCTGCTGTTGGACTGCGTACGGTAGAAGGAGTGCGCCCCGACGCGGTCGAAGTTCTCCTCGAGGATCGTGACGTCGGCGGGGGACCAGTCGGAGTTCCAGGCGAGTGCCTCGTCACGGGTCATCCGGCGACGGGTCGAGGAGAGAGTATTCATCCTCCCAGTAGAGCACGAGTGTCCAGGGGTGGCGACCGGGAGCTTCGCGTGGGTTGACGGATCCAGTGCGCTCGGGAGGGTGCCTGCCCGTCGCTCGTGGATCGCTACACCGCAATTGACAAGCGCCCGATCGGATCGGACGCCGAGGGCGACCAGTGGACGACCATGATCCAGCCGTTCTGGGCGATCCCGCTGCTGGCGATCGCGGGACTGAAGATGCGCGACATCCTCGGCTACACCACGATCGTGCTGATCGCCTCCGGCCTGGTCTTCGCCGGCACGCTGCTGATCGTCTTGTTCTGATCTGGCTGGCCGCGCCATGCAGAAGGTCCGTGAGCAATGCGGGCACAGGGTCGCCAGAGCCGGTGACCGACAAGACATCAAATACTCAGGAAGAGTACTGTACGGGACACCTGGACAGTCGTAGAATTCCTCCTGAGACGTTCCTGGCCGGAGAGCACCGTGTGGCGCCGACCAGAAGCAAGAGCTTCCTGCAGGCTTCACAGTGCAGAGCGACGGCTGATGCCAGAAAGTCTCCTTTCTTTGTAGTCGCCTTCGATGCATCCGCATCGAAGGGTTATTCGTCATGCCTGAATGGAGTCCACCCACCATGAGCACACCTCCTCCCACTCCCGGGACCACCGAAAACCAGAATCTGCCGTCAGCGCCAGGTTACGGCCAGCCCCCGCAGAGCTTTGTTCCTCAGCCCCCGAAGAAGAAGGGCCGTTTCCTGAAGTTCGGTCTCCTCGGATGCGGCGGTCTGATCGTGCTGCTCGTCCTCATCGTGATCGTCGCCGCGATCGCCTCGAGTGGTTCGGGGTCCACCGACTCGGCTCCTGCGCAGGGCGAGGTTTCTGCCCCGGCCAATGAGGCCGGCACCGACGATGAGGTGCCCGCCAAGGATGCTCCAGCTGAGGAACCCGCGGCCGCCGAGGAGAAGCCGGCCGAGGACGACGTCCCGGCCGAGCACACCTCCGCGCTGAACAGCGCCCAGAGCTACTCCGACCTCATGCACATGTCCAAGCAGGGTCTGTTCGACCAGCTCACCTCCGAATACGCGGACCAGTTCTCCGACGAGGCCGCGCAGTACGCCGTCGACCACGTCGAGGCGGACTGGAACCAGAATGCCCTCGAGAGCGCCCGGGTTTACCAGGACACGATGGACATGTCCCCCGACGCGATCCGGGACCAGCTGACCTCCGAGTACGGCGAACAGTTCACCGCGGAGCAGGCCGACTACGCGATCGAGCACCTCGACGACTGAGTTTCCTCAGTCGACCCGGTCGACGTCATGGCGGGGCACCCGCCGTGCGGTGGGTGCCCCGCCGTGCCTCAGCGGGCTCCCAACTGCTCCGACTCCAGGAACTCGGCCATGGCGGCGGAGACCTCGTGGTCCGTCGTCGCGTCGGAGATCAGCGGCGCTCCGTCGCCGTCCTGCGGCCCGTAGTCGCCGAAGCTGGCATGGCTGGCCCCGTCGATCTCGACCATCGTCGCGTCCGCGGGCAGCAGGTCCCGGGACCCGGCGATCTTGTCCGGGGTGGACAGGCCGTCCTCGCTGCCGCTGAGGCTCAGCACCGGCACACCGGAGTCCGCGATGTCTCCCGCGCAGTAGGAGCCCAGCAGCACCAGCGCATCGACCGCGGGCGCGACCTGGCACGCCCGCACCCCGCCGAGGGAGTGCCCGCCCACCATCCAGGTCTCGACCTCCGGTGCCTCCCGGGTGAAGGTGTTCAGCCCGCGCCTGTCGAACAGGGCCAGGTGCAGCCACGGCTTCACGATCACCACCGTCATCCCATGGTCGGTGACCAGGGTCGACAGACGTGCCGCATATGCCTCCGGTGCTACCTTCGCACCGGGGTAGAAGACCAGGCCGGTGGGGGAGGCGTCGCCGTCGGCCGGCTGCAGCACCAGCGTGCTCGAATCCTCCGCGAGAGCGATCCGTGGATCCTGCACGACCTCCTCGAGCGGGCCGGGCTCGGCCTCCATGACACCGATCCGGCTCCAGGCCACGAGAGCGACCACGGCCACCAGGACCAGCACGGCCAGAGCCGCGAGCAGACGGAAGGCCCAGGAGCGCAGTCGCGGCGAAGCGGTCATGGAAGCACGGTAGATGACCGTCGCGGTCCTCCGCGGAGTCGCCCGGCCGCCCCTACCGCACCTGCCGCCGGTACTGACGCGGCGGCATCCCGCAGGCGTCGGTGACGTGCGCGTAGAAGCTGCTCAGCGAGCCGAAGCCGCTGCGCCCGGCGATCTCCGTCGTCGTCAGCGCGGTGGTCATCAGCAGGCGCTGCGCCTCGGCGATCCGGCACATCGTGAGGTACTCGCCGATCGTGGCACCCACGGTCTCTCGGAACACGGTCATGGCGTGCGAGGGCGTCAGATGCGCGGAGTCCGCGATGTCCTGGGTGCTCAGCGGCGAGCGGTACTGCTCGATGACGAACTGGGCCATCGCCATGGTGTGGCGGATGCTCTCCGCCGGCAGATGGCGGGTCCCGTCACCCCGGAACGAGCCGGTGTCGACGTCGACGAACGGTGAGCGGGAAGAACCTTCGGTGAGAGCGGCGAGAAGGGCCCGGCGCACCGTCGCCTGGATCTCCAGCAGCACCACGGCGGCCTGCTCGGCGTCCTCGTACTCCGCCAACCACGCCTGGATCATCGCCTCGATCCGGGCCCGTACCAGCGGGGAGTCCGTGACCAGGGGTTGCGGCCGCAGCAGCGCGCTCAGCTCACCCTCGGGCAGGTTCCAGCCCATCACGGTGCTGACCGGCACGTGCATCCAGCACACGTCACCGGCGCGGGAGTCGACCAGCCCATGGGGCTGCGCCGCCCAGAACAGGGCGATCTCGCCTTCGCGCACCACGAAGGCGCGCCCCGCGAACACGTAGCGGAGCTCACCGCGCAGCACCACGTTGATCTCGAGGTCGTTGTGGCGGTGCATCGACTGCATCTCGGGCGGGTCCCCGCGTCGGCACCACAGGGCCGGCGCCATCGTCTCCACGTCGCTCGGCGGGCGGGGGATCGGAGGCATCGGGTCAGCCTAGATGCGCATCGAAGGATCCTGGAAGAACACCGCAGGATCAGGCGAGACCTCCGCACACCGCCGTCCCTAGCGTGGCTCCATGACCACCACCGCGTTCATCTCCCACCCCAAGATCACGATCATCGGAGCCGGAGGCTTCGTCTTCCCCTTCCGCCTCATCGGTGACATCCTCAGCTTCGCCGACCTGCGGGAGGCGACGTTGTGCCTGATGGACGTGAACCCTGACAAGCTCGGTCCCGTCGCCGACGCCACTCGCGAGCTGGTCGGCCATCACGGCTTCGCCACCACGGTCGAGGAGACCACCGATCGCCGTGCCGCCCTCGACGGCGCGGACATCGTCATCATCACCTTCCAGGTGGGCGGGGTGGAGTCCTATGCGCACGACGTGAAGATCCCCCGCAAGTACGGCATCGACCAGGCCGTCGGCGACACCGTCGGCCCCGGCGGGGTGTTCCGCTTCCTGCGCTCCGTGGCGTCCTACGACGCGATCATCGACGACGCCCTCGAAGTGTGCCCCCAGGCCGCCTTCATCAACTACGCCAACCCCATGGCGATGGCCACCGCCTACCTCAACGCCCGGGGCCTGCACTGCGTGGGCCTGTGCCACAGCGTCCAGGGCACCACCCGCATGCTCGCCCGCAGCCTCGGCGTCCCCTACGACGAGGTGCGCTACCGCTGCGCCGGCATCAACCACCAGGCCTGGGTGCTCGAGTTCTCCCACGGGAGGGAGGACCTCTACCCGCGGTTGCGCGAGGTCATGACCGAGCGGCACCAGCGCGGGCGCGGCGGCTCCGAGCTCGCCGGGGACGACGGCGACCACAGCGAGGCCGCCGAGGAGTTCAACGTCTACGAGGGCGGCAACGAGCAGGTGCGCACCACCCTCATGAACAGCTTCGGCTACTTCGAGACCGAGTCCAGCCACCACGCCTCGGAGTACCTGCCCTACTTCCGCAAGACACCGGAGCTGACCGAGGAGTACATCCCCGAGCGCTGGGACTACTACGAGATCTGCGCCGCGCATGACGACCAGGGCGACATCGACGCCCAGCTCGAGCGTCTCAAGGAGGAGCTCGCCCCGTCGGTCGAGTACGGCGCGACCATCGCGAACTCGATCGTCACCGGCACCCCGAGCGTCGTGCACGGCAACGTGCCCAACGCCGGCTCGCTGATCACGAACCTCCCGGCCGACGCCTGCGTCGAGGTGCCCTGCCTGGTCGACGCCAACGGCGTACAGCCCACCGCGATCGGTGACCTGCCGCTGCAGCTGGCGGCCCTGAACCGCACCAACGTCGGCGTCCAGACGCTCGCGGTGCAGGCCGCGCTGACCGGCAGCCGCGAGAACGTCCATCACGCCGTGGCCCTGGACCCCCTGACCGCGGCTCAGGTGACCCTCGAGGACGCCCGCGCCATGACCGACGAGCTCTTCGCCGCGCACCACGACCTGCTGCCGAAGAAACTGCAGGACTGACCCGCGCACCACCCTCGGCCGCCGTGACTCGAAGGAGAATGACCGCATGAGAAGGCCAACCATCGCCCGGCGCCAGATCCTGGCCGTCGCCGGGATCTCGGCGGTCGGTGCTCTCGCCGCCTGCAACGGCGAGAGCACTGACACCCAGCACCTGCGTCTGTCCTCCTGGAACATCCCTGCTGATCTGGAGTCGTACCAGGAGATCGCCGACGCCTTCGTCGCCGACCACCCCGGTACCTCGGTCTCCGTCGAGGTGACGACGGGGCAGTTCCACCAATGGTTCATCACCCGCCTGGCCGCCGATCTGGCCCCGGACATCATCCGGATCACCCCGCAGCAGATCGGCCGCTACGCCGCCAACGGCAGCCTCATCGACCTCGCCGACGCCGTTCCCCCGGAGTACCGCGAGGACTGGAGCGAACCCTTCTGGGCGATCGGACAGCGCGAGAACGGGCTGTTCGGGATCTTCCAGCACACGGACAACTTCATCACCTTCTACGACAAGCAGGTCATGGAGCAGATCGGCGTCGAGCCGCCGGAGCGGATCGAGGACGCCTGGACCTGGGAGGAGTTCCTCGAGGTCGCCGACGAGGTGAAGAAGGCGACCGGTCACTACGCCTTCTCGTACGGGTGGAGCGGACCCGACACCGCTTACCGCTGGATGCCGATCATCTACCAGAACGGCGGTGCCTTCCTCGGCCAGGACGGGCTGACCCCGTCGATGGACACCGAGGAGGCGATCGGCGCGCTCGAGTTCGGACGGCGCTGGTACGCCGACGGGCTGGTCAGCACCAGCAACATGAGCAAGTTCGGGGGCGGGCACGTGGACTTCGACCTGTTCACCACCGGGCAGGTGGGCATGGCGCTGACCAACCCCGAGGCGATCGCCGCCTTCGACGAGGCCCGACCCGGGGAGTGGGGTGTCGCGCCGATGATCCGCAACAGCGCGGAGGCCTCCGATCTCGGCGGGAACGCCCTCGCGGTCACCAAGTCCTCGAAGCACCGCGAGCTCGCCGCCGAACTCGTCGCCTACCTGACCAGCCGGAAGAACATCCGCTCCTTCTGCCACGACGGCAACTGGATCCCCTCGCGCACCTCGCTGACCGCCGAGGACATCGGGTACGCCGACCACGAGGACGTGATGCAGATGTTCATCGACCAGGGCACCACGATCCCGCTGTCCATGGTCAAGGCGCAGTCCGGCGAGTTCTTCAGCTCCCTGAACGCGATGTTCGCGGACTACCTGGACCTCTGCCTGCTCGGTGAGCTCACCCCGCAGGAGACGTCACAGCAGATGATGGAGGCGATGCTCAGTGTCACGTCCCGTTGAGTCCCTGACCCGCCCCCGCAGCCGCACCGGGCGGCGGCTGACCCCGTACGTGTTCATCGGCCCCGCCGCCCTTTTGTTCCTCACCTTCTCGCTGATCCCGATCGTCATCGCGATCACCTTGAGCTTCCAGGACACCCAGACGCTGGGCGACGGGGACTGGGTGGGTCTTGCGAACTTCGCCGCGCTCGGCTCGGACCGTCTGTTCCGCACCGCCCTGGTCAACACCGTCGTGTTCGCCGTCGGCACGGTGCCCACCTCGATGGCCCTCGGCCTCGCCTTCGCGGTCGCGCTGAACCGACCGTTGCCGGGTCGGGGACTGTTCCGGGCGATGTTCTTCGTGCCGATGGTGGCCGCCGGCGTCGTGGTCGGCGTGGTCATGTCGTGGATCTTCAACACGGACTACGGCGTCGCCAACAACGCGCTGGAGCTGCTGGGCCTGGGGCGTCTGCCCTGGCTGACCTCACCCAGCATGGCGATGCTCACGCTGATCATCGTGGTGGTCTGGACCCGGATCGGGTTCTGCATGGTGATCTACCTCGGCGCCCTGCAGTCCGTGCCCGGCGAGATCATCGAGGCCGCCTCGATCGACGGCGCCGGCCCCTGGGCCCGGTTCCGCCGCATCACCCTGCCGATGCTCGCCCCCACCACGTCGATCCTGCTGATCCTCAACGTCGTGTTCTCCCTGCAGGCCTTCGACATCATCTACGTGCTGACGGGCGGTGGGCCGGGCTTCTCCACCACCGTGCTCATCCAGTACGTGTTCCGATCGGCCTTCCAGGACGCCCAGATGGGGTACGCGGCCGCCCTCGGCCTGGTCCTGGTGGCGATCCTGCTGCTGTTCACGCTGCTGCGGCAACGTGCCACGAAGAGAGCGGAGAGCTACCTATGAGCACAGAGGCCCGCTCCACCCGGAGCATCGCCCGTCCGCCGTCCATCCCGCCCCGGCGCTGGCTGCTGGTCGCGGGGCTCGCCCTGCTGGCGATCCTGATGGTCTTCCCGCTGTACTGGATGGTCGTCTCCGCGCTCACCCCGGGGGGCCAGTCCCAGAGCTCGCAGTTCTACCTCTGGCCCGAAGCGCCGACGCTCGCGAACTTCACCGAGGTGTTCACGAGTCAGCCTGTCGCGCGCTGGATCTGGAACTCCGTGCTGATCTCGGTGGTCACCACGGCGATCTCGGTCGTGGTCTCCCTGGGGGCCGGTTACGCGCTGGCGAAGTTCCGCTTCGCCGGTCGCGGGATGCTGTACGCGGCGTTCATGCTCACGATCATGATCCCGATCCAGGTCACGATCGTGCCGTCGTTCCTGGTGGTCGCCCGGATCGGCCTGGTCGACTCCCCGTGGGCGGTCATCCTGCCCACCGCCTTCGACGTGGTCGGGATCTTCATCGCCCGCCAGTTCATGCTGGGCGTCCCCGACGCGCTGATCGAGGCCGCACGGGTCGACGGTGCCGGGGAGTTCCGCGCGTTCTTCTCGGTGGTCCTGCCCACCTGCGGCCCCCTCGTCGGCGTGCTCGTGATCCTCGCGTTCATGGCGCGCTGGAACGACTTCCTCTGGCCGATGGTCGTGCTGCAGGGCGCGGAGAGCCTGACCGTCCCGGTGGGGCTGTCGACCCTGACCAACAATCCGGCCTTCGCCTCTCCGTGGGGCGCGGTGATGGCGGTGGCGACGGTGACGGTGCTGCCGATTCTCGTCGTGTTCCTGGTGTTCCAGAAGCAGTTCGTCCAGGGGATCTCGAGCACGGGCATCAAGTGAGCCGAGGCGGGGCCGGGCACTCGACCGCCCGAAAATCAGTGGTGTCAGCATGCCGGTCGGGCCAGGATCGACCCCATGAGCTCCGCCCAGGATCCTCCCACCGCCGGCACCGGAGCGGCTCTGACGTTCAACTCGCCGCTCTCGGACGAGCGCGCCGCACGACTGGTCCGCCAGCTCGCCGCCTCCGCCCCGTCGGACATCCTCGACGTCGGGTGCGGCTGGGCGGAGCTGCTCCTCTCACTCCTCGACGCTGTGCCGGATGCCCGGGGGAGGGGACTCGACGTCCACGCCCCTGACATCGACCGGGCCCGGTTCGCCGCCACGCAGCGCGGTCTCGGCGAGCGTGTGCAGCTCGAGACGAAGGAGGCCGGCGGCACGCTCGCCGCGGCGGACGTCGTGGTGAACATCGGGGCGTTCCAGGCGTTCGGTGACATCCCCGTCGCGCTGGCGCGACTGCGGGACCTGGTCCGCCCCGGGGGCAGGCTGCTGTTCGGCTGCGAGTACTGGGAGCACGTTCCCACCGAGGCGGAGCTCGCCGCGCTGTGGGAGGGCACGAGCATCGAAGACTGCTTGCTCCTGCCCGACCTGGTGGACGCCGCGATCGCTGCAGGGTTCCGACCACTGGGCACCGAGACGGTGACCCGCCAGGAGTGGGAAGCCTACGAATCGGGGCACATGGCGCCGCTGGAGGAATGGCTGGCCGCCCACCGGATCCATCCCCGGGCGGACGAGGTCCGCGCCCAGCTCGACCAGCAGCGCACCATCTGGCTCCGCGGCCACCGCGACCTCCTGGGATTCGCGTATCTGACGCTGCTGCCGACGCGGAGCTCCGCCTGAGCGCTGCGTGTCAGCTCCTCGAGCATCCGCCCGAGTCACGTTCGCCGTCCCTGGTACCTTGACGCCAAGATATCGAGGAGGCCGTATGCGACTGCACCACGTTCAGGTGTCGATGCCCCGCGGCGGGGAGGAGGCGGCCCGACGGTTCTACGGGGACGGCGTCGGGCTCGCAGAGGTCGACAAGCCGTGGGCGCTCGCCGGGCGCGGCGGCTGCTGGTTCCGCCACGTCGAGGACGGGCTCGTCCTCGCCGAGATCCACTGCGGAGTCGAGGAGCCCTTCCGCCCCGCACAGAAGGCGCATCCGGCCCTCGTCGTCGACACCGCCGAGGAGCTCACCGAGATGGCGGACCGGATCGAGGGCATCGGCGGCGAGGTCTCCTGGGCCGAGCGCACGAGCTTCGAGGGGTTCGTGCGGTTCCATGCCCGCGACCCCTTCGGCAATCGTCTCGAGGTGCTCACCCCGGCCTGAATCAGGCCGTCCGTGACGGCGCGATGCCGACTGCGTGAACTCTCGCGGTCGCCCGTATGGCGTGCCCGATTTGCCCGCTCGCGCCTGCATACGGTCCCGGTGGTTGCTGTTCCAGATCACCAGGAGACCACCATGTCCCTCGCCCTTGATCGTCGCCACCTCCTCGCCGGCGTCGGCGCCGCTGCTGTCGGCGTGACCGCCGCTATCACCCTCCCCGCCATGTCCGCCCCCGCGAATCCCGAGAGCTCCGGGGCGCCGGAGCCGCTGATCGGCACGGCGACGGAGGGGCGCCTGCACGTGATGACGTTCAACATCCGCCTGACGCGCACCAGCGACACCGTCAGCGGGGATCCCGACCACTGGCCCGACCGTCGGCCGATCCTCATCGACCTGCTCGAGCGCGAACAGCCCACGCTGCTGGGCGTGCAGGAGGCCAAGTTCGACCAGCTCTCCGCCATCCAGGAGGCACTGCCGAGCCACGAGTACGTCGGCTACGGCCGCCACGGCGGCAGCAAGGACGAGTACTCCCCGCTGTTCTACGACGGTGAGCGCTTCGAGCTGCTGGCCTGGAACCAGTTCTGGCTCTCGGACACCCCGGACGTGATCGGGTCGGCCACCTGGGGCAACGAGATCAGCCGCATGATCATCTGGGCGCGGCTGCGAGACCTGAAGACCGACACCGAGTTCGCGATGATCAACACTCACTTCGACCACCAGTCGGAGCCGTCGCGGGTCAAGAGCGCCCAGGCCATGGTCGACCTCTTCGAGGGCGGTGAGCTCGACGGGTTGGCCACGCTCGTCACCGGCGACTTCAACTCCCCGGCGGGCGACTCCGAGGCCTACACGACGCTGGTCACGGATGGCCCGACGGTCGACACCTGGGAGACCGCCGAGGAGCAGCTCACCCCGGCCTGGGGCACGTTCGTGGGCTACGAGGAGCCCGAGGAGGGCAGCACGCGCATCGATTGGATCCTGAGCACCGACGAGGTCACCACCCACAGTGCGGCGATCAACGTCTCGACCGACGAGGAGGGTCGCTACCCCTCGGACCACGCCCCGGTCCAGGCGCTGGTGTCGCTCCCCTGAGGGCCTTCACGGGGACCGCTCGGGATGGTAACATCGATAGCTCGTTTGTGAGGCGCCTCACAGAACGACGGGGTGTCCGAGTCGATGTGTAGAAGGGAAGCGAGCACAGTGACCGTGAGGTCCACGTGCACGAAGGCCGCAGCACTTGCGGCAGGACTGATGATGGCCACGGCAGGCGCTGCGCAGGCCGCAGGGCCGTCCGACGCCGAGGGGGACATCTCCACCAAGGGGTTGCCCCAATGCATCGAGGCCTGGGACGACGCCCAGGGCGATGTTCATGTGGTGAACAACTGCAGTTCGTCCTATCGCTACAAGGTGGTGATGGCATTCGCGCCCGATCTCTCGTGCCAGACGGTCAAGGCCGGCTGGGAGCACACGTATGACGATCCCACCGGGCGCTTCGATGGCGTCCAATCCTGCTGAGGTCACGAACCCGACCGACCAGCAGTCACGGGACGAGGGCACGTGCCCGGCGCCGAGCCGGGGGCGTGCCCTCGTCGTGTGTCGGCTCAGCGCTTGTGGTACAGCGAGCGGCGCTGGAAGCGGGGCTCGGAGGTCACCGAGATCCCGAGGTTGCGGAAGATCCCCTCGTCGACCGTGCCCAGGATCGTGGTGGTGTGCACGTCGCAGCCGGAGAGGTTGCGCAGCTCGTCCAGCGCGCTGCGGGCCCGGTCGTCGGAGGCGGCCGAGACCGACAGCGCGATCAGCACCTCATCGGTGTGCAGACGCGGGTTGAGCGAGCCCAGACGCTCGGTCTTCAGCGTCTGGATCGGCTCGATCGAGGAGGGGGAGAGCAGGTGGACGGTGTCCTCGATGCCGGCCAGGGCCTTCAGCGCGTTCAGCAGCATCGCCGCCGAGCATCCCAGCAGCGGTGAGGTCTTGCCGGTGATGATCGTGCCGTCGGCCAGCTGCATCGCCGAGCCCGGCTCCCCGGTGCGCTCCTGCACCTCGAGCGCGGGGCCGACGACGGCGCGGTCCTCCACCGTGCAGCCCGCCTTGCTCATCACCATCGCCACCCGCTGGGAGACGACGTCGTCGTGGTCGCCGATCCGCTCGTCGACCGCGGCCTTGTAGAAGCGGCGGATGATCTCCTGGCGGGCTGCCTCCTGGCACACCTCGTCCTCGACGATGCAGTGCCCGGCCATGTTCACCCCCATGTCGGTGGGGGAGGCGTAGGGGGAGGCACCGGTGAGCTTCTCGAGCAGGGTGCGCAGGAGGGGGAACACCTCGACGTCGCGGTTGTAGCTGGTGACCTGCTCGCCGTAGGCGGCGAGGTGGAACGGATCGATGAGGTTGATGTCGTCGAGGTCGGCAGTGGCGGACTCGTAGGCGAGGTTCACGGGATGCTCGAGGGGCAGGTTCCAGATCGGGAAGGTCTCGAACTTCGCGTAGCCGGCGGGGATCCCGCGCGCATGATCGTGGTAGATCTGCGAGAGGCAGGTGGCGAGCTTGCCCGAGCCCGGCCCGGGCGCGGTGACCACGATGAGATCGCGCTGGGTGGGGGAGTGCTCGTTCGCGCCGAGACCCTGCTCGGAGACGATCCGGGCGGTGTCCTGCGGATAGCCGGGGATGACCCCGTGCCGGGCCACCGTCAGTCCCAGGCGCTCCAAGCGCTCCTTGAAGGCCAGGGCGACCTGGTTGGAGTCCTCGAGCTGGGTGATCACGACGTTCTCGACCAGGAAGCCGTGCTCGCGGAACACGTCGATCAGCCGCAGCACGTCGTCCTCGTAGGTGATCCCGAGGTCCGCGCGGACCTTCTGGCGCTCGAGGTCCTTGGCGTTGAGGCACACCAGGATCTCCAGCTCGTCCTTGAGCCGCTCGAGCATCGCGATCTTGTTGTCCGGGGTGAAGCCCGGCAGTACACGGGAGGCGTGGTGATCGTCGAAGAGCTTCCCGCCCATCTCGAGGTACAGCTTCCCGCCGATCCGGTCGCGGCGCTCCTGGATGTGGCGCGACTGCAGGTCGATGTACTTCTCGCGGTCGAAGCCGATGCCTCCGCTGCCACGGGCCTCCGGGGAGCCGGGGGTGGACTGGACGGGGGTGCGGGATTCCGAGGCGGTCACCCCGGCACGCTAGCACCAGGGCGGTGACGGGGAATCGGGGCGCCTCCGTCGGGCTTCGCGTGTCGGACGCCGAGCCCTGCGCCCGTTCCACCGAAACGTCCCGGCGGCGGTGCGGATCGGGGGAGCCGGTGACGTCGACCCGGTGCGCCGCCCTCGGAACGGTCGGCCGGTGGGCCCGGGGAGTGATCGCCCAGGCAACGAAGGTGATTCGAATCGATGACTCCCGTGGCGGGAGAGTCCATGGCCTGTGCGAACGCTATGACGTCACGTCGGAGCACATCGGCAAGGGAGTCCGCATCGTTGGAATCCCCCTTGCATCGGCCCAGATCGTGCGCCATGATGGCCGACACCGCCGCGCGCGGTCCGCACCGGCGTCGGTGCCACGGATCGCGTCGGGCGCCCAGTTCCCGCTCATCGCCACCGCCGCCGAGCATCCCGTGTCGATACGAATCGACAATAGGGATCGAGACAGAGGAAGCAGGATGACCATGTCCTCCATCCCCGGACCGCCCGGACCGCCCGGATCCGCCGCGAGCGCCCCGCGCCGCAGGCTCCCGGACCGCCCCCTGAGTCGACGCGCCCTCGGGCTCGGCGCCCTCGCCGTCCCCGGACTGCTGGGCCTGGCCGGCTGCGGCTCCGACTCCGGCAGCGACGATCCCCGTGCCCTCCGGATCGTCGACTACTACAACACCCCCGCCGACGACGTCGCGATCAACGGCACCTTCACCAAGTGCGCCGAGGAGCTGGGCCTGACCTTCTCCCGCGAGCGGGTCCCCGGCGACCAGCTGATCGCCAAGGTCCTCCAGATGGGATCCTCGCGCACCCTGCCCGACCTGCTCATGCTCGACAACCCCAACGTCCAGCAGGTCGCGGCCTCCGGTGCTCTCGCCCCGCTCGAGCAGTACGGGATCACCACCGACGGCCTCACCGCCCCGGTCGCCGACCTCGGCAGGTACGACGGGACGCTCTACGGGATCGCCCCGACCGTGAACACCATCGCCCTGTTCTACGACGCGGCCGCCCTCGAGCAGGCCGGCCTCGCACCACCGACCACCTGGGACGAGCTGCGCGAGGCGGCCGAGGCGCTGACCACGAAGGATCGCTACGGTCTGGCCTTCTCCGCGATCGCCAGCTACGAGGGCACCTTCCAGTTCATGCCCTTCATGTGGTCCCACGGCGGCGACGAGACCGACCTCGACGGCGAGGGCGTGATCGGGGCCAGCCGGTTCTGGTCCGACCTCGTGCGCGACGGGCTGGTCTCCCGCTCCGTCGTCAACTGGGGCCAGGGCGACGTCATCGACCAGTTCAAGGCCGGCAACGTCGCGATGGTCGTCAACGGGCCCTGGAACATCGCTGGGCTGGACGCCGACACCCCCGACCTGGACTGGGACGTGGTCACCATCCCTGTGCCCGAGGCCGGGACCGACCCGATCGCCCCGCTGGGCGGCGAGGTGTGGACGGTGCCCGTCACCGGCGACGAGGAGAAGCAGGCCAAGGCCGCCGAGCTGCTGAAGGCCTTCGTCGCCCCGGAGAACCAGCTGTACATGGCCGGGGAGCGATCCACGATCCCGGGGGACGCCGAGGCCGCGCAGGAGTTCGCGCGCGAGCACCCGGAACTGGGCACCTTCGTCGAGCAGGTCTCCACCGCACGCTCCCGCACCGCCCAGCTGGGCCCCGACTGGCCGCGCACGGCCAAGGCGATCTACACCGCCAACCAGCGCGTCCTCGTCGACGACACCGACCCGGCCGAGGCGTTCGACGAAGCCGCCCGGACCGTGAGCTGACGAAGGAGCAGACATGACCACCACCACCCAGCTCGCCGCCCGGGCCTCCGGCCCGGCCACGGCCTCCCGCCGCCGGGCTCGGCGAGGGGACCTCCTGGTCCGCTACGCCTTCGTGCTGCCCGCGGCCGTGTACATGGTCGCCTTCTTCGGCTATCCGATCCTCAAGAACGTCGTGATGAGCTTCCAGGCCTACGACTTCGCGACCTTCTTCAACGGCAAGGCTCCTTTCATCGGCCTGACCAACTACACCGCCACGTTCTCCGATCCCATCTTCCTGCGGGCGCTGGGCAACACGGCCCTGTTCACCGTCGGCTCGATCATCGGCCAGTTCGTGCTCGGTATGGCCCTGGCCCTCTACTTCCGCAAGCAGTTCCCGCTCTCGGGCTTCCTGCGCTCGCTGCTCCTGCTGCCCTGGCTGCTGCCGATGATCGTCTCGGCCGCCGTGTGGCGCTGGATCCTCGAGCAGGACAACGGGGTGCTGAACCGCTTCCTCGAGGGCGTCGGTCTCATCTCCGAGCCGATCCCGTGGCTGGTCAGCTCCGACACCGCCCTGCTCGCCGTGATCATCGTGAACATCTGGCTGGGCATCCCCTTCAACGTGGTGCTGCTGTACAGCGGGCTGCAGTCGATCCCCGACGAGCTCTACGAGGCCGGCCAGCTCGACGGCGCCACCGGCTGGAAGTCCTTCCGGCACATCACGCTGCCGATGTTGCGGCCCGTGGTCTCCGTGGTCCTCCTGCTCGGGGTGATCTACACGATCAAGGTCCTCGACCTCATCATCGGTCTGACCGGAGGCGGCCCCGCCAACGCCACCCAGACGCTTGCCACCCGCAGCTACGAGATGTCCTTCATCGAGTTCGATTTCGGCCAGGGCGCCGCACTGAGCAACATCCTGATCCTGATCGCCCTGGCCTTCGCCATCGTCTACCTGCGCGCGAATGCTCGCGCCGCGAAGAACGGATGACCCCGATGAGCACCGCCACCACCGCTGGCCCCGCCGCGATCCCGACCCCACGATCCCGACGAACCGGCCGCTCCTGGATCCACACCGTGATCGGCATCGTCCTGATCGCGATCATGCTGTTCCCCGTCTACTGGATGCTCAACGCCTCCCTCGCCCCGGCGGGCAACAGCCTGAGCACCCAGTGGCTGCCGCTGAACCCGGACTTCTCCGGGTACTCCCGGGCGATCGCCGACCAGGGTCAGAACCTCATCACCTCCCTGATCGTCGCCATCGGCGCCTGCGTGCTGTCGGTCGCGATCGCCGCCCCCTGCGCGTACGCGCTGGCCCAGTTCAAGATCAAGGGCACCGCCGTGCTCCTGTTCGTCGTGCTGATCAGCCAGATGATCCCCGGCATCGTCATCGCCAATGCGCTGTACACCGTGTACACCCCGTTGGGACTGATCAACTCGATCCCCGGGCTGATCCTCGCCGACGCCTCCCAGGGCATCCCCTTCGCCATCCTCATCATGCGCGCCTACCTCGAGACCTTCGAGACCTCCATCGTCGAGGCCGCCCGGGTCGACGGCTGCGGGCACGTGCGGGCCTTCTGGTCGATCGTGCTGCCGGTCTCGAAGAACTCCCTGATCACTGCCGGGATCTTCTCGTTCCTGTTCGCCTGGAGCGACTTCCTGATGGCGCTGACGCTGACCACCGGCGAGAGCATCCGTCCCGTGACGCTGGGGCTGTACACCTACATCGGCACCAACGACACCGACTGGAGCGCCGTGATGTCCACGGCCGTGCTCTCCTCCCTGCCCGCGGTGATCCTCATGATCGTCGCCCAGAAGTACGTCGCCGCCGGTGCCACCGGCGGGGCCGTGAAATGACCCCCGAACCCGCACCCCCACGGAAGGACACCTCGATGACCACCACGACCACCACGCCCACCACCTCCTCCACAGCTGCCGCGCCGCTGCGCGTGACCGTCTGGGGCGAGAACCGCCACGAGCAGCGTGACCAGCGAGTGCGAGACCACTACCCCGAGGGCATGCACTCCGCGATCCGAGACGCCGTCACCGAGCATCACGGCGAGTCCGTCACCACCCGGATCGCCCTGCTCGATGACCCCGAGCACGGGCTCAGCGAGGAGGTCCTCGCGCAGACCGACGTGCTGACCTGGTGGGGCCACATGGCTCACGACGAGGTCTCCGACGAGGTCGCCGAGCGCGTCCAGAAGCACGTGCTGGCCGGCATGGGCCTGGTGGTGCTGCACTCCGGGCACTGGTCCAAGCCCTTCACCCGCCTCATGGGCACCACCTGCACCTTGCGTTGGCGCAACGAGGCCGACCGCGAGCTGGTCTGGACCGTGAACCCCTCCCACCCCATCGCCGAGGGCGTCCCGCACCCGCTGATCATCGACGAGCAGGAGATGTACGGCGAGCACTTCGACATCCCCGTGCCCGAGGAGCTGGTGTTCGTCTCCTCCTTCAGCGGGGGAGAGGTGTTCCGCTCCGGCTGCACCTTCCGTCGCGGCAAGGGCAAGATCTTCTACTTCAGCCCCGGCGACCAGGACTACCCCGTCTACCAGCATCCCGACGTCCGCCGCGTGATCGCCAACGGCGTGGGGTGGGCCCGTCCCGCGGTCGCCGACCGCGAGGTCCCCTTCCTGGACCGCTACGAGACCGACTGGTTCCTCACCGGCTCCGGTGGGCAGGGCCTGGGCGACGCGGCCGCGGCGGGCAAGAGCGCATGAGCGCGACCGCGATCACCCCGGTCCCCGTCGTCGTGGTCGGCGCCGGCGGCATGGGGAGGACCTGGCTGCGCGTCGTGCTTCAGGCGCAGGAGGCCCGCCTGGTCGGCGTCGTCGACGTGCTCGAGGGCGCCGCGGAGCGGGCGGTCGACGAGCTCGTCCCCGCGGAGCGCCGCACCGAGATCGTCACCGGCACCGACGCCGTCACCGTCGCCCGGCAGGCATCGGCGGAGGCGGTCATCGACGTGACCATCCCGGCCGCCCACCATCCGGTCACGGCCGACGCCCTCCACGCCGGCTACCCCGTGCTGGGCGAGAAGCCCTGCGCGGCGACCCTCGCCGAGGCCGTGTCGCTGGCGGGGCATGCCGAGGCCACCGGGAGGCTGTTCATGGTCTCCCAGTCCCGGCGCAACAACCCCCACCTGCACGAGGCGCGACGGCTCGCCGAGGAGCTCGGCGGGGTCGGCATCGTCGACACCCGTTTCGCCAAGGCGCCCCGCTTCGGGGGCTTCCGTGACGCCATGGAGCATCCGCTGCTGGTCGACATGGCGATCCACGCCTTCGACGCCGGCCGCGTGCTGATCGACGGCAATCCGGTCGCCGTGACCGCCACCACCTACAACCCGAGCTGGAGCTGGTACGCCGGGGACGCGGCGGCGACCGTCGCGATCACCTACGACACCGGCGCCGTGCACACCTACTCCGGCTCCTGGGCCGCCCCGGGACGCGAGACCAGCTGGAACGGCGACTGGCAGCTCAGCTGCGCGAGCGGCAGCGTCCACTGGGACGGTGAGAACCCGCCGACGGCCCAGCCCGAGGTGGGCGAGCAGATCGACGGCCGCGCCCCCTCGGAACGGTCCCGCTGGGAGCTCGACGCCTCGCTGGCCGAGTTCTGCGCCGCGCTGCGCGGTGCGTCCGTCCCCGACTCCGAGGTCCACGGCAACGTCTGGACCCAGGCGATCGTCGAGGCCGCGGTCCGCTCCGCCGACGCCGGACGCCGGGTGCAGCTGGCCGAGGTGCTCGACGAGGCTCTCGCCGAGGCCCGCGAGCTCGATCTCGCGGACGGACGCAGTCACGCCCTCTCGGCGTGGAAGACTGGCATCGCGGGGCTGCGGACCTGGTAGAGAGGTGGACCAGCCGCCGCAGAGAGCAGCACCGGGGACGGGGAGGGAGCCATGGCCGGCAGGAGAGGTGAGCGCAAGAAGCCGCCGACGAGCCAGGACGTCGCGCGCCTGGCCGGCGTCTCGCAGTCCACCGTCAGCTATGTGCTGACCGGCTCCCGCCCCATCTCCGAGACGACGCGGACACGGGTCGAGGACGCGATCGACAAGCTCGGCTACCACCCCAACTCCGGTGCCCGCACCCTGCGCTCCCAGCGCAGCGGTGTGATCGGGCTGATGGTCCCCGAGGCCGACGCCGACGACGGTGTGCTGATGGTCTTCATCGGCGCCATCGCGCGCGAGGCCCAGCGCCATGGCTACGACATCCTGCTGGTCACCGCTCAGGAGGGTGCCCCGGGGATCCGTCGCGTGGTGCGCACCGGGGTGTGCGAGGCGCTGATCCTCATGGAACTCGACCGGCACGACGAGCGCGTCGCCCCCGTCATCGAGTCGGGGCTGCCGTTCGTGACGATCGGCAAGCCGGAGGAGTTCCCGCAGGGTTCGGTCGTCGACCTCGATTTCGAGATGCTGGGCCGGATGGTCGTCGAACGTGCGGTCGAGGAGAGGTGCGACCACCTGCTGCTGTTCGGGGCGCCGGACCGCAAGCGCGAACGCAATGACGTCTCCCGTTTCCTGGCCGGGGTCGAGGACAGCGCGGAGGAGAGCGACCTGGAGGTGGTCCTCGACCACGGACCGCTGTCCGGGGCGCCGGAGCGGGCCCTGCGCATGACCCTGCCGAACCAGCGCACCGCCCTGTCCGGCATCACCGGGGTGCGCCAGGCCCTCTTCGCCATGGCCGCCACCGGTGCGCTCGTGGACGAGACCCGGGTGCTCATCGCCCTCAGCGGCGAAGACCTGGTCGACGTCAGCCCGCTGCTCGCCGCGGTGCCGCAGATCGACCCCCGACGGATAGAGATCAGCGAGATCGCCGTCGCCGAGCTGGTGAGGCTGCTGCGCATCGAGGGGGCCGGACCCCGGATCACGCTGGTAGAGCCGCGCTGGGTCGAGGGCTGATCGGCGCGGTGCCCGCCGCACCGACGCGTCCGGTGGGTTCCGTGACCGGACGGTCAGGACGTGCCAGACTCACGGGCAGGGCCGGTGGTCATCCAGATCACACCCGGCGCCCCTTTCCCCGGATCCTCACGGAGGTCCCCATGCCCGACGTCTCCGCCCCCACCCTGTTCTCCCGACTGGCCGCCGAGTTCCTCGGCACCTTCTGGCTCGTCTTCGGCGGTTGCGGCGCCGCCGTGCTGGCGGCCGGTTTCGTCAACCCCGATGGCACTCACCTGGGCATCGGTTTCCTCGGTGTGGCCTTCGCCTTCGGCCTGACGGTCCTCACCGGGGCGTACGCCCTGGGTCACCTCTCCGGCGGCCACTTCAACCCTGCCGTGACCTTCGGTGTATTCCTGGCCGGTCGGATCGAGGCCAAGGCCGTGCTGCCCTACGTCCTCACGCAGATCGTGGCCGGCATCGTCGCCGCGGCGGTGCTCTTCGTGGTCGCCAGCGGGCAGAGCGACTTCGCGATCGATCCGACGGCGCCGGGCTCCTTCGCCACCAACGGCTACGGGGAACTCTCGCCCGGCGGGTACAGCCTCCTCGCGGCGCTGGTCCTCGAGATCGTGCTGACCGCCGTATTCCTGTGGGTCATCCTCGGGACGACCGACGGACGCGCCCCGGTCGGCTTCGCCCCGCTGGCCATCGGCCTGACGCTGACGATCATCCACCTGGTCGCGATCCCGGTCACCAACACCTCCGTCAATCCGGCCCGCTCCCTGGCCGTGGCGGTGTTCAACCCGGCCGCCCTCGCGCAGGTGTGGCTGTTCTTCCTGGCGCCGGCGATCGGTGCCGCCATCGCGGGGCTCAGCTACAAGATGCTGTTCGCCGCCAAGGAGTGAGCGTGCCGGTGACGACGTGTGACCCGCTCCGCGGCCATGAGCTGGTCACCGAATCCTCGGGTGAGCCCTCCCACACTCTTCTAAGGCATAGTGCGGCTTGGCACGGACATAAGATGGCTGTATGTCTGATGCGCCCACGCCCTTCGACGCCCACCAGATCCTCGCGGCGGTCCTCACCGAGTCCCCGGAGGCCCCGGAGGTGCGCGCTGCCCTGACCGCGCTGCGGCCCGAGGTCCTCGCCCATACCCGCGAGGCCTACGACGCGCTGTACCGCAGCGAGCAGCTGCTCCCTGCTCCGGTGCTGCACGCGCTCGCGGTCGTCGCCGCGGACTGGCAGGGGAGCGGTCCGCTGGCCCAATGGCATGCAGCCCAGGGCGCCGACGCCCGCCTCACCGCCGCCGACCCGATCGCCACGGACCTCCACGGCCTGGGCGCGACGCTTCTGAACGCGCTGCGCGACCACGTCGACCTGCTCTCGATCTCCCCGGCCCTCATCGGCCGCGAGGACCAGGAGCGCCTCCGCGGGGCCGGCGTTGACTCCTCGCTGGCCGTCCTGGTCAGCCAGCTCGTCTCCTTCGAGAGTTATCTCCAGCGGCTCGTCGTGGGCCTGGCCGCCCTGCACGGCGTCGAGGTGCCCACGGCGATCGCGCCGACCCGCAGTCCGCTGACCCGGGGTCGCGCCGCCGCGCACGGTGGCCCCACCGTCACCGGTCGCACCCGCCCGTCGGCCTTCACCCGTGAGGTCCTCCAGTGGGAACCGTGGATCGCCGTGCCCGGCGAGGACGAGCTCACCGAGCACCAGCGCGCGTCCTTCGCCTCCAAGTCCAGCACGAACAGCGTCTACTTCCGGATGCTCTCGCTGACTCCCGGGATCACCACCGCCCGCAGCGCCCTGGACAATGCGATCTTCCTGCCCCGGGACGGCGCTCCCAAGGCCGAGCGCGAGCTCGCTGCGGCCGTGACCAGCAAGGTCAACGACTGCATCTACTGCGCCTCCGTGCATGCCCGGAAGTCCGCCGGATTCTCCCAGCGCGAGAACGACGTCGATGCGCTGCTCGCGGCCGACCTCGTGCGTGACGGCGACTGGATCGCCGCGGACCTCGCCCCGCTGGCCGCCGATCAGGATCCCCGCTGGTCCGCCGTGATCACCGTGGCTGCCGAGCTCTCGCGCCCGCGCCCTCGGCTCACCTCCGCCGATCTCGAGCCGCTGCGCGAGAGCGACCTCACCACGGCCGGGATCGCCGATCTCCTGACCGCCGCCGCCTTCTTCGCCTGGGCCAACCGCCTCATGCTCAGCCTCGGTGAGCCGTCCCTGCCGGACGCCGAGCGTGCCGCCGCCTGACCGCCCCGCCTCACCCCACATCCCGATCCCGTCCGAGGAGCCATGACCTCTGCACTCCGCCGCCGCGCCCTGCTCGGCGCCGCCGTCGCCGCCCTGCCCGTCCTGGGCTTCGCCGCCTGCGGCGAGGTGACCGTGGAGGGTGAGGGAGTCTCCGGCGGCGGCCAGGCCGTCACCCTCGTGGACGACCAGGACCGGGAGGTGGAGCTTCCCGGTCCCGCCCAGCGCGCGGTCGTCCTGAACAGCTACACCAACGAGTTCGTGCGCGCGATCGGCGCGGGGGACAGGGTCGTCGGCGTGGACCGCGCCTCGCTCGACCGCCTGCCGTACCTCTCCCTCGAGGAGGGCGAGGTCATCGCCGAGGGCCTGGATCAGTTGAACTACGAGGCCATCGCACAGCTCGAACCCGACGTGGTGATCCTTCCCCGCAACGCCATCTGGCAGGAGGCCGCCGAGCAGCTCGGGCCCTTCGGCATCCCGATGGTGGTCGCGACCGCCTGGGACACCGAGGTGGTCGAGGATACCATCACCCTGCTGGGGCAGGTGTTCGGCGCCGAGGGCGGGGCCCGGACCGTCCTGGACTTCAAGGACGAGATCACGGGCCTCCTGCAGGATCGCCTCGCCGACGTGCAGGCCGTCCCCGTGTACTTCGAGACCGTCGAGCCGTACCTCACGGCACTGCCCGGCTCCGGGTTCCACACCATGATCGAGGCGGGCGGGGGCACCAACATCTTCTCCGACGCCTCCGGCGGCGACGCCCAGGAGGAGCTGACGGTCGACCCCAGCGAGGTGGTGCTGCGCGACCCGCAGTTCATCGTCCACGAGTTCGAGCCCTCCGCCGAGCCCGTCGACCGCTTCGCGGAGATCCGGGAGAACATCTCCGCCCGGCCCGGCTGGGACGGCATGACCGCACTGCAGCACGGGAACGTCGCGATCGCGAACGGCTGGGCCACCTCCGCCCTCGGCAAGGCCATCGGCGCGCTCTACCTCGGCGCCTGGCTCCATCCCGAGGAGCTCGAGGGCGTCGATCCTGACGAGTACCTCACCCGCTGGGTCACCGAGTTCCAGGAGACCCGGCTCAGCGATCCCGCCGACTACGTCCAGGGGCCCACCTCATGACGGCCACCCTCGAGACCTCGCGCCAGGACGCCCGAGCCCCCGAGTCCGCCGGGACGACCGCCGCCCGCCGCCGCGAGCTGCGCAAGTCCCTCACCCTCGTCGTCGGTCTCATCGCCTCCGTGCTCGCCCTGGTCACCGCGGTGACCATCGGCACCTCCGGGGTCGGGTTCGGCGACGTGGTCCGCTCGATCATGCTCAGCATCTTCGGCGGGACCATCAGCGCCGAGTTCGCCTCGTCCTACTCGGTGATCACCCAGCTGCGGTTGCCGCGCGTGCTGCTGGCCTTCGCCGCGGGCGCCGCCCTGTCCGTCTCCGGTGTGCTCATGCAAGGGCTTCTGCGCAACCCGCTGGTCAGCCCTTTCACGCTGGGCGTGTCCCCGGCGGCCGCCTTCGGGGCGGCCCTGGTGATCACCGTGGCCGGCACCAACCAGCTGCCGGTCTGGGCCACCATCGGCGGGGCGATGGTGATGGCGCTGACGGTCTCCGCCGTGGTGCTCGGCATCGCGACCGCCCGACGCATGGCCGTGGCCACCCTGCTGCTGCTCGGCATCGCCATGACCCAGATCTTCGAGGCGCTCACCTCGGCGCTGCAGTTCACCGCCAACGAGAACACGCTGCAGGCGATCATCCGCTGGACCTTCGGGTCCGTGAACGACGCCAGCTGGAACGACGTGCTCGTCGTCGGCATCATCACCGCGATCGCCATCCCGCTCACCCTGTGGTTCTCGAAGGATCTCAATGCCATCGCCTTCGCGGGCGACGACGCCGCCCGCAGCTTCGGCGTGAACGTCGGCCCGCTGCGCGTCGGCCTGATCGCCCTGGCGGTCACGCTGGCCGCGGTCGTGGTCAGCTTCTGCGGGATCATCGGTTTCGTCGGACTCGTCGGCCCCCATATCGCGCGCCTGGCGATCGGCGCCGACCACCGACACCTGCTGCCCTTCGCAGCCCTCTCCGGTGGGCTCCTGCTGCTGGTGGCCGACGCCGTCGGCCGTACGGTGATCGCCCCGGCGGTGGTGCCCGTCGGCATCGTGGTCGCCTTCATCGGCGGTCCCGTGTTCATCTACCTCATCCTCACCCGAAGGAACACCCTGAAGTGAGCCTCACCGTCGACACCCTCTCCTTCTCCTATGGGAAGCGGAAGATCCTCGAGGACATCTCCTTCGAGGTCGCCCCGGGGGCCTTCTGCGCCCTGCTGGGCCCCAACGGCTCCGGCAAGTCCACCCTGGTCAAGGCCATCGCCGGCGTGCACCGGGCGAAGGCCGGTCGGGTCACGGTCGAGGGTCGGGAGACCGCCTCGCTGGGACGCCGCGAGCTCGCGAAGGTGGTCGGCTACGTCCCGCAGGCCGGTGACGCCCCCTTCGACCTCACCGTGCGCGAGGCCGTCATGCTGGGCCGCACCCCGCACTACGGCCTCACCCCGCGCGAGGAGGACCGCACGAAGGTCGAGGACGCGATCGTGCGGATGGGGCTCACGGACCTCTCCGAGCGCAGCATGTCCGAGCTCTCCGGCGGCCAGGCCCAGCGCGCTCTCATCGCCCGGGCGCTCACCCAGGACACCCGCGTGCTGCTGTTGGACGAGCCCACTAGTGCCCTCGACCTGCGCTACCAGATCGAGACCCTGCAGCTGGTCCGGCAGATCACGCGTGAGGAGGGCATCAGCGCCCTGATCGCCATCCACGACCTCAATCACGCCGCCCGCTACTGCGACCAGGTGATCGTGCTGCACCGCGGGCACGTCACGGCCGACGGCCCTCCTGCCGAGGCGCTGCAGGCCGCGACGCTGCGCACCGTCTACGAGGTGGATGTCGAGGTCGAATCGAGCGACGACGTCGTCGAGGTGCGCCCCCGCGTGGACGGACACGGCTTCACCCGCACCGGCGCGCGCCTCGACGAGCTCGAGGCCCCGACGGGAACGCGATGAGAGCACTCGACGGGATCATCGTCGGCGGCGGGCCCCGAGGGGTCGCCACGGTGCTGCGCAGTGCCGCCCGCGTCGCGGCCGACGGGCGGGCCCCGCTCCGCCTCGCCGTGATCGACGCCCTCGCCGTCGGGTCCGGCGGGACCTGGCTGATCGATCAACCCGGCGAGTACCTCAACAACACGCAGGCCGATGCCACCACCGTCCACCCCGACGAATCCACCCCGATGAGCGGGCCCGCCGCGCCCGGCCCGGACCTCGTGCAGTGGGCTCGGTCCGTCGTCGACGCCGGCGGCCACCGCGTGGGCCCGTGGGTGCTGCAGGAGGCCCGGGCACTGGTCGGTGCCACCTTCCCCTCCCGCCGCCTGCAGGGGGTCTACTTCCGCGACCAGCTGGAGGCGGCGATCGCCTCCGGGCACGTCGAGGTGGAGGAGATCCACGGCCGGGTCGTGGACTTCGAGCGGGTGGGGGAGGGCGGCGACGTCGTCACGGTGCTCGCGGACGGCCGGCGCCTGAGCGCCCCCACCGTGGTGCTCGCCCAGGGCATGGTCCAGGCCCGCCGCACCCCGGAGGTGACCGCGCTGCTCGAGGCCGCCGAGCGCTTCGCCCTGCGCTACGTCGAGCCCGGCATGCCCGCCGAACGCGACTACACCGCCCTCCCGGCCGGGCAGAGCGTCCTGGTGCGCGGCCTGGGCGCGAACTTCTTCGACGTCATCGGCCAGCTCGCCGCGGAATGGGGCGGGGCGCTCGGGTCCGTCCCCGGTGACCCGACGGGACGGCTGCGTTATGTGCCCAGCGGCCGGGAGCCGCACCTCGTGGTCGGCTCCCGGCGCGGCGTCCCCTACCGCTCCAAGCCCGACGGCGGCCGCGCCGTGCGCCCCTTCACCCCGCGCTGGCTCACTCCCGAGCACGTCGCAGACCTCTCCGCCCGCTCCGACGTCGACTTCGCCGCCGAAGTGTGGCCGCTGATGGCCCGCGAGTTCGCCCGCGTGTACCTCGAGGCGCTGACCGAGCTGGCGCCGGAAGCCATCACCGGCGACTGGCTGAGCGGCCTCGGGGCGGCGCAGACCCAGGACGAGGTCGATGCCGTGCTCGAGGCCGCGATCGGCGACCCCCGCTGGACCTGGACCCTCGACGAGCTGCACCGCCCCACCGTCGGCGACGCGGTCAGCGGCGCCGAGTGGGATGCGATGGTCGCACGGCTGGTCGAGGACGAGCTCGGCTCCCTCTCCGTCCCGGCCGGCCACCCCCGCGCCGCGGTCAACGGCGCCATGGGGGCGCTGCGCAAGCAGGTGGGACGCTTGACGAAGCTCGGCGCGTTCCACGGCACCTCGCTGGCCCGGGACGTGCTCGGCTGGTTCGACGGAGACTCCCTGGCACTGGCCTCCGGGCCGCCCGCGGATCGCGTGCGCCTGGTGCTGGCCCTGCTCGAGGCCGGCGTGATCGAGCTGCTCGGCCCGGAGACGGTGGTCGAGGCCGATGAGCACGAGGGCGTCTTCCGTGCCGCCTCGCCGATCACCGGCCGAGTCGCCACCGCGCGGGTGCTGCTGGAGACCCGCATGTCCAAGGGGAGGATCCCGGAGACCGACGATCCGCTGCTGCGCTCCCTGCTGGACTCCGGTCGCGCCCGGATCCACACCGTCGACGGCGTGCCCACCCAGAGCCTCGAGGCCACCGGCGCCGAGTACGCCGAGGACACCGAGCACCTCGGGAGCGGACACAACCTGATCGCGGCCGACGGCAGCGTCGACCCCTCCGTGATCGTGCTGGGGATCCCTGCCCAGAGCACCCAGCCCGGCAGCGCCATCGGCGCCAGCCCGGGGGTGCCCTCACCGTTGCTGGCCGGGGCCGATGTCGCCGCGAAGCAGATCGTGGCGCGGATGCGGGCGGGAGTGGCTGCGTAGAGCGGTCCCGCCGCCCACCGGCCGGTCCGGGCTTGTGTCCTCGCGGCTCGACCGTGTACGTATAGATGTATGAACATGTCCATACAGGTCTCGCGGGGCAAGCGGCAGACGATCGTCGACACCCTGTCACGACGCATTCGCGAAGGGCACTACGCACCGGGCACCCGGCTCGAGGGCGAACTGCGCCTCGCCGAGGAGTTCTCCGTCTCCCGCGGCACGATCCGCGATGCGCTCGGTGAGCTCCAGCAGCGACGGATGATCGCGACCGAGACGGGACGCGGCTCGTTCGTCATCTTCGACGGCCAGCCGCTGAGTCAGGACCGCGGTTGGGCGCAGTCGATGGCCGATACGGGCAGCACGGTCACCACCGAGATACTCGGCATCGAGCCGGTGGAGCGACGCGCCGTCCCCCTGCTGCCGACGGAGGTCACCCTCGCCGCCGGCATCGCGATCCGCCGCGTGCGCACCCTGCACCGCGAGGACGAGGGACCTGCCCCCATCTCCTTCGAGTGCGCGACCGTCCCCGCCCACGGCCGACTGGCCGACCTCCCCGAGCACGGCCTGCTCGACGGGTCGCTGTCGGCCACCCTCGCCGCGGCCGGGCTCCACCCCGCCCGTGGCACCCAGCGCGCCGATGTCCACCTGCTCGACGAGCGCGAGGCCGGGATCCTGCACCGCGACCCCGGCACGGCGTTCCTGCGCACCGCCCGGACCTCCTTCGATGTCGACGGCGCCGTCGTCGAGCACGTCGTCTCCCTGCTGGACCCCCAGCACTTCACGCTCTCCCTCAGCTTCGGAGACGATCGATGACCCCACGCGCCCGGACCCAGAGCGCCCCGGCGAGCACGACCGACCGTGCCCGGGGAGCACTGCTCGGCCTCGCCATCGGCGACGCGCTCGGGATGCCCACCCAGTCCCTGCCCCGGGAGGGGATCGAGGATCGCTACGGCACGGTCGAGGGCTTCCTCGACGGGGCGGCGGACCAGCCGATCGCGCCCGGCATGCCCGCCGGATCCATCACGGACGACACCGAGCAGGCACTCATCGTGGCGCGGCTGACCATCGCGGGCGAGGGCATCGTCGACGGCCACGAGTTCGCCGCCGCGCTCATCGCCTGGGAGCAGGACATGATCGCCCGCGGGTCGCTCGACCTGCTCGGTCCCTCCACGAGATCCGCGCTCGCGACGCTCCAGGCCGGGGCGCCCCTCGAAGAGACGGGCCGGTACGGGACCACGAACGGGGCCGCCATGCGGATCGCGCCGGTCGGGATCGCCCACCGCCCCGGCCCCGGACTGGTCGAGGCCGTCGTCGCCGCGAGCCGCGTCACCCACAACACGGGCCTGGGCATTTCAGGAGCGGCCGCGATCGCCGCCGCGGTCTCCGCGGGAATCGACGGAGCCGACACCGACGAGGCACTCGAGATGGCACACTCCGCGGCGCTCGAGGGGCATACCCGGGGCCACTGGGTGGCCGGCGGATCGATCCCGGCGCGGTTCGCCGCCCACCGGGATCACGTGCGGGCCCTGGACCCCGCCTCCGCCGCAACCTACCTGTACGACGTGGTCGGCACCTCCGTGCAGTCCCAGGAATCGGTGGTCGCCGCGCTGCTGCTCGTGGACCGGGGGCGGCTCGCCCCCTTCGACACCTTGTGCACGGCGGCCTCTCTCGGCGGCGACACCGACACGGTCGCCGCGATGGCCGGCGCGGTGCTCGGAGCCGTGCACGGACCCGGCGCCTTCCCGGACGCAGTCCTCCGGCAGGTCCTGGAGGTCAACGACCTCGACCTGGACCCCCTCGTGCGGCAGCTGCTCGCCGTACGCCACACATCGACGACGACGAGGTGACACCGATGTCTGCCCCCGAGACCGGCACCGCGCCGGCCGCGAATCCCTTGGACGACGCCGCCGCGCCGAGCGGAGGTGCGATCGGTGCCCTCGAACAGCGCGGCATCGAACCGGTCCCCGAGTCGGAGCGCGACGGGAACCCCCTGCAGCTGTTCTGGGTCTGGTTCGCCGCCAACATCTCCGTGCTCGGCCTCCCGCTCGGAGTCAGCCTCGTGGTGCTCGGGCTCTCCGTGTGGCAGTCGATCCTCGTCGCTGTCCTGGGCGCCTTCGGATCGTTCGCTGTGGTCGGCCTGATCTCCGTCGCAGGGCGACGCGGCGGCGCCCCCAGCCTCACCCTGTCGCGCGCCGTCTTCGGCACCCGGGGGAACGCCGGGCCGGCCGCCGTGGCGCTGGTGTCCCGCCTGGGATGGGAGACCGTCAACACCTCCACCGCCGCTCTGGCCGTGGTCACCATCGTCTCGCTCGTGGCGGGGACCGGTGGGGATGCGAAGTCCGCCCCTGTGATCGCCGTGCTAGGCGTCGTCCTGTTCGTCGCGTTCACGGTCGCCGTCTCCGGTATGGGCCACGGGGTGATCCTCCTCGTCCAGAAGTGGTCGACCTGGATCTTCGGCGGAGTGAACCTGCTGATCCTCGGATTCCTCGTGGCCACCATCGATTGGTCCCACGTGGCCCAGGCGCCCCATGGCTCCACGGCCGCCGTCGTGACGGGGATCGGCACGATAGCGGCCGGCACCGGCATCGGCTGGGCGAACTCGGGAGCCGACATGGCGCGCTACCAGGCGCCGCGGGTCCGGGCGCTCTCCTTGGTGATGTCCGCCTCCGCGGGCGCCGGGATCCCGCTGGTCGTCATGATCTCCATGGGTTCGATGCTGGGGACGTCCGATGCCGGTATCGCCGCCTCCGCCAACCCCTTGGATGCGATCCGGGACACCCTGCCGCACGCCGTCGCGGTCATCTATCTGCTGGTCTCCTTCGTGGGGCTGCTGCTGTCCAACCATCTCTCCGTCTACTCCGCGGGCCTGACCACTCTCACCCTCGGGCTGCGGGTGAAGCGCGTGCACGCCGTGCTCGTCGACGTCGTCGTGACCACCACCGGGTCCCTGCTGTTCCTGCTGGTCGCCGACGGGTTCTACGGACCGTTCATCACCTTCATCTCCCTGCTCGCGGTGCCGATCTCCGCCTGGGTGGGCATCTTCCTGGTCGACATGGCCCGGCGCCGCCACTACGACCCCGAGGCTCTGCTGGACCTCTCCCCGGGCAGTGCGTACTTCTATCGCGGGGGCGTGCGCTGGGCGGCCCTCGGCCCCTGGCTGATCGCGATCGTCGTGGCGGCGCTGTTCCTGCGCATCGCCCCGGGCGAGCAGGCCTGGTACACGGGCCCGTTCGCCGACACCTGGATCGGTGCGAACGGCATGGCCTGGGTGCTCTCCGCCGTGATCGGCGGCGTGCTCTACGCCCTGGTCGCCCTGCGCACCCGTGGGAGCGCATCGTGAATGCGGCACCGGGGACGCCTACCGGACGCGTGATCCATACCGGGCAGGGAGTCGTCGACCTGGTGATGCGGATCCCGGAGATGCCGGGGCTCGGCGGTGACGTGTTCGCCACCGGTCACCAGTTCCTCCCCGGCGGCGGGGTCAACGTCATGGTGGCCGCGGCCCGCGACGGGGCCGAGGTCCTCTACGTCGGGGGGCACGGCACCGGGCCCTTCGGCGACCTCGTCCGCGAGGCGCTCCGGGCGGAGGGTGTCGCGCTCCTGGCACCGATCGATCCGGACACGGACACGGGGTTCAGCGTCGCGCTGGTGGAGGACAGCACCGAGCGCACCTTCGTCTCCACCACGGGGGCGGAGGCGCACGGCAGCGCAGACCAGCTGCACCGCGCGGCGGCCGTCCCGGGGGACGTGGTCTACGTCTCCGGGTACTCCCTCGTGCACGAGCAGAACCGTCGCGCCCTGCTGGACTGGCTGCCGACGCTCCCGGCGCAGTGCCAGGTGGTGGTCGACCCGGCTCCGGTGATCGGTGAGGTGGGCCTCGAGGACATCGAGGTGCTGCTCCAGCGCGCCGACGTGTGGACAACGAACGACCGGGAGGCGTGGATCCTCCTCGAGCGGCTGACCCTCGAGGCGATGCCGCAGGACGGCCCCGAGAGCCTCGCGGCGGCCCTGTGCGCCCGGACCTCCCGGCAGATCGTGATGCGCGCCGGATCCGACGGCGCCTATCTGGCACGACCGGGCGAACCGGTGCTCGCCGTGCCTGCGCCGGCCGTCGACGCGGTCGACACCAACGGTGCCGGTGACGCACACGCCGGGGTGATGTGCGCGCGGCTCGCAGCGGGGGAGGGCCTGCTCGGTGCTGCGCGAAGAGCAGGCGTCGCCGCCGCGCTCGCCGTGACCCGGCATGGTCCAGCGACGGCACCCACCGCGGCTGAGACCGACGCGTCGATGCGCGGTGCACCTCGTCCTGGGGGGATGTGACCCAACGCAGACTCGGTGTGGGACCGTCACGCCTATCAATGGAGTTTCTGGGGGCGGGGGAGGTTCCCCTGGGCAAGGTCCCTCCGGACCGGGCCGACGCCCTCATCGAGGAGTGCCTGGGCTTCGTCGGCATGACGCCGAAGGAGACGCTGCACAAGTTCCCCCACCAGCTCTCCGGCGGTCAGCGCCAGCGGGTCATGGTGGCCCGCGCCCTGATGATGCGCCCGAAGGTGCTGCTCGCCGATGTGGCGACCAGCATGCTCGATACGACACTGCGGGCGAACGTGCTCAACGTGCTGCACGACCTCACGGACGAGCTGGGGCTGACGGTCCTGTTCATCACCCACGAGTTCGGCCAGGCCTGCTATCTCGCCGATGAGGTCGCGGTGATGGAGCAGGGGAGGGTGGTCGAGCGGGGCACCACCGAGGAGGTCATCTTCTCCCCGCAGGCCGACTACACCAAGCGTTTGCTGTCGGACGTCCCGGACCTGCGTGGGAGCTTGACGTCGTAGACCTCAGGAGGGCGGCGCCAGCAGCACGGCGAAGGTCTCCAGGGTGCGCTGGAGCTCGATCGAGGGCTCGAGCAGCCACTGGATCTGCAGACCGTCCGAGGCCGCGATGAGCAGAGCCGCCGTGTCGGACGGGTCCACGTCGGCGCGGATCCGTCCCTCGGTCTGCTCCGCGGTCAGCCGCTCGGTGAGCTCCTGACGGATCCGGGCGAAGCGCGCGGTGAAGAACTCGTGGGAAGGGCTCCCGTCGACGGCGAGCGAGGAGGCCACCAGGGTCGTGTACAGCTCCACCGTCCCGGGCACCTCGAGATTGAGCATCGCGGCCTTGACCAGCACGTCGAGCGCCGAGATGGAATCGCCATACATCGTCGCGGTGTCCCGCTTCGACTCGGCGTGCTCGTAGACCGCCACCAGCAGCTGCTCGCGCGAGTCGAAGTAGTGCAGCAGCGCCGCATGGGAGACGCCGATGGCGGTCGCGATGCGCCGCAACGAGGTCCCGTCGGCCCCGCGCTCCCGGAACACCTCGATCGCGCGGTCGAGGATCTCCTGACGGCGGGCGACGCCCTTGGAGTACGACCCTGCGCGGCCGATGATCCGGGACTCCGCGGGGGCGGCGTGTTCCTCGGTGGACATGCGGCGATGCTACCCAGAAAGAAACCTCCATGTGGAGGGTTTGCGTGATAATGTCTGCTCCACGCCCTCACCGTGACGTGCGGCCAGCGGGTGACAACGTGTGAAAGAAGGTTCTCCGTGGCATTGCCCATCGCCTCCATCCAGCTCTACACCCTGGCCGCCGAGTTCTCGGCGGACATGAACGGTTCCCTCGACAAGCTCGCCGCGATCGGCCTGCGCACCGTCGAGGCCTTCGACTTCGTCCGTCGGCCGAAGGAGATCCGCACCGCTCTCGACCAGGCCGGTCTCAGCTCCCCGACGGGCCACGCCCCGCTGCTGTCGGACGAGCTGTGGACCCCTGACGGCTCGATCCCCACGCCGGCCAACGAGGTCGTCTTCGAGGCGGCGGCCGAGATCGGGATGACCACCGTCATCGACCCGATGGTCCCCACCGAGCGCTGGCTCACCGAGGACGGCGTCAAGGACATCGCCGAGCGCCTCAATGCCGCCTCCGTCACGGCGAAGGAGTACGGGCTCAGCGTCGGCTACCACAATCACGCCCAGGAGTTCCTCGCCTCCTTCGACGGGAAGACCGCCTACCAGCGCTTCCTCTCCCTCGTGGACCCCTCCGTCCAGATCGAGCTCGACCTGTTCTGGGCTCTCGTGGGCGGTCAGGATGTCGTCGGCCTTGTCGAGGAGCTCGGCGACCGCCTGGTGGCGATCCACGTCAAGGACGGCGTCGCCCCGGCGTCGAACCCCTTCGATCCCGAGGCCCCGAAGTTCGACTCCTCCAGCCTCGACCAGCGCCACGCCGGCTCGGGCGACGTGCCCACGATCGAGGCGATGCAGGCGGCCACGAACGTGCAGTACGCCGTCATCGAGTACGACAAGGCCCCCGGCGACGTCTTCGAGGACATCGCCGACAGCTACCGCTTCCTGATCGAGAAGGGCCTGGCCGCATGAGCGCCCCCGCCACCTCTCCCGTCGGAGTCGGCTTCATCGGCGTCGGCGTCATCTCCGACACCTACCTGGAGAACCTCGGATCCTTCCCGGACGTCGACGTCCTGATCGTCGGCGACCTCGACACCGAGCGTGCCGCCTCGCAGGCCGCCAAGCACGGCGTGCCCGCCTCCGGCACCGCGCAGGACGTGCTCGACCATCCGGACGTGCAGGTCGTCGTCAACCTGACGATCCCCGCCGTCCACGCCGAGATCTCCGCCGCCGCGGTGACCGCCGGCAAGCACGTGTGGACCGAGAAGCCGCTGGGACTGGACCGCGAGTCGACCTCGGCGCTGCTGGCGCTGGCCGAGCAGTCCGGGGTGCGGGTGGGCTGTGCGCCCGACACCGTCCTCGGCCCGGGCGTCCAGACCGCCAAGCGCGAGGTCGCCAAGGGCACCATCGGCCGCCCTCTGTTCGCCCAGACCTCCATGCAGTACCAGGGTCCCGAGGTCTTCCACCCGAACCCCGGTTTCCTCTTCGCCAAGGGTGCGGGCCCGCTGCTGGACATCGGCCCGTACTACTTCACGACGCTGGTGAGCCTGTTCGGCACCGTCGAGAAGGTGGCCGCCGTGGGCCTGAGGGCGAAGGACGAGCGTGCCATCCAGGTGGGTCCGAACGCGGGGGAGTCCTTCCCCGTCGAGGTCCCCTCGACCATCTCGGTGCTCACCCAGTTCGAGGCCGGTCAGACCGGCACCTCGCTGGTCAGCTTCGATTCGCCGCTGGCCCGCCAGGGCGTCGTCGAGATCCACGGCACCGAGGGCTCGCTCGTGGTCCCCGACCCCAACATGTTCGAGGGCCGCATCGCCTACGTGCGTCCCTTCGAGTCCTTCGGCGAGCAGCCGCCGGAGCAGGAGTGGATCGAGGTCCCGCAGGAGGGCGTCGTCACCGGTCGCGGCCTGGGCCTGCTCGACATGGTCCGTGCCATCGCCGAGGGCCGCCCGCACGTGGCCAGCGGTGAGCTCGGCTACCACGTGCTGGACGTGATGCTCTCGGCCGAGGAGTCCGCTGCCTCCGGCGAGTTCGTGACCGTCGACAGTGCGGTCGCCGACGTGCCGCTGCTGCCCGAGGGCTTCGACCCCTTCGCCCGCACGGTCTGACCAGCGGGCGCTCGCCGCACGGCAGCCCGCTGCGCGTGACACGCTGAATCCCCCGATATGGCCCGATCCCGGGTCATATCGGGGGATTCGGCGTGTCTCCGGAGGGCGGCGCTGCCTCAGATGTCGCGGAACGTCTCGATCCGCGCGCCGAGCTTGTTCAGCCGCTCGGCGAGGTCCTCGTAGCCGCGGTTGATGACGTACACGTTGCGCAGCACCGACGTGCCCTTGGCGGCGAGCATCCCCAGCAGGATCACCACGGCCGGCCGCAGCGCCGGCGGGCAGACGATCTCGGTGCCGCTCCAGCGCGTCGGTCCTTCGATGAGCACCCGGTGCGGGTCCATGAGCTTGACGTTCCCGCCGAGCCGGGTGAGCTCGGTCAGGTAGATCGCCCGATTCTCGTAGACCCAGTCGTGCAGCATGGTCTGGCCCTCCGCGCTCGCGGCGATGATCGCGAAGAACGGCAGGTTGTCGATGTTCAGTCCCGGGAACGGCATCGGGTGGATCTTGTCGATCGGGGCCCGGAGCCGGGAGGGGTGGGTGGTGATGTCCACCAGACGGGTCTGACCGTTGCGGGCCGTGTACTCCTCGGAGCGGTCGTAGCTGAAGCCCATCTCCTCGAGGATCGCCAGCTCGATCTCTAGGAACTCGATCGGCACCCGCTGCACCGTGATGCTCGAGCCGGTGACGATCGCGGCCGTGATCAGGCTCATCGCCTCGATCGGGTCCTCGCTGGGGGCGTACTCGACGTCCTTGCGGCTCCCGGTGGTGCCCCGCACGGTGAGGGTGGTGGTGCCGATCCCGTCGATCCGGACGCCGAGCTTCTCGAGGAAGAAGCACAGGTCCTGGACCATGTAGTTGGGGCTGGCGTTGCGGATGATGGTCTCGCCGTCGTACCGGGCGGCGGCCAGCAGCGCGTTCTCGGTGACGGTGTCCCCGCGCTCGGTGAGGACGATCGGACGACGGGGCCCGGTGCCCGCGGAGGAGGTCGCCTGGTAGTACCCCTCGGTGGCCACGACGTCGAGCCCGAAGGGGCGCAGCGCGGTCATGTGCGGCTCGACGGTGCGGGTGCCGAGGTCGCAGCCGCCGGCATAGGGCAGCTGGAAGGACTCCGCGCGGTGCATGAGCGGGCCCAGGAACATGATGATGCTGCGCGTGCGGCGGGCGGCGTCGGCATCGATGGAGTCGAGGTCGAGGTGCTCGGGGACACGCAGCTCGAGGTCGTTGTCCTCGTTCAGCCAGCGGGCCTTCACCCCGATCGAGGTGAGCACCTCCAGCAGCCGGTTGACCTCCTCGATGCGGGCGACCTTGCGCAGCACCGTGGTGCCGGTGTTCAGCAGGGAGGCGCACAGCAGCGCGACGCCGGCGTTCTTCGAGGTCTTGACCTCGATCTCGCCGTGGAGGGTGGTCCCGCCGTGCACCCGCAGGTGGCTGGGGCCGGAAGCACCGACGCCGACGAACTCGGAGTCGAGCGCGGCCCCGAGCCGGGAGAGGGTGTCGAGGGTCAAGTTCTGCTGCCCCTTCTCGATACGGTTGACCGCGCTCTGGCTGGTGCCGAGCTGGGCGGCGAGCTGGGTCTGGGTCAGGTCTGCGTGGAGGCGGGCGTCGCGGATGATCCCGCCGATCCGCTCGCGGTAGTTCTCGGTCCCGGGGGCGGGCATCTCCGTCGTCTGCGTCATGGAGCCGACGCTATCTCACGTATGAGATACCTGCTATGGGTTCACGTGCGTTCCTCGTCACGTCACGGGCCGTCGCGGTGGGACAGTGGGGCAGACCATTGAGGAGGGCCCATGAACGATCGCGACCATCGCGCCGACCGCCACCACGACCGCAGCGATTCTCCCCTGGAGCTGACTTTCGGTCATCACGAGCTCGAGCTCAGCCAGCGCTATGAGTCCGCGAGCATCGCCAACGATGTGCTGATCGGCTTCTGGTTCATCATCGGCTCGATCTGCTTCTTCTCCGAGCAGCTGATGACCGTCGGCACCTGGCTGTTCCTGATCGGCAGCATCCAGATGACCATCCGCCCCGCCATCCGTCTCGCCCGCCGGGTGCACCTGCGGCGCCGCGGCAGCTCGCAGTCGGCGCACCCGATGGACTTCTGAGGACCGGCTCAGCCGGCCGCCGGCACCGGCAGCGCCTCGACCTGTCCGCCGACCCGGTAGGCGTGCGCCGGGTCGTACGGCTCGAAGCGCAGGTCCATCCCGGCTTCCATGGGGGTCCGTGCGCCCTTGCGGTTGTTGCACTCCTTGCACGACGAGACCAGGTTCAACCACGAGGACTCACCGCCGTGGGAACGGGGAACGATATGGTCGACCGTGGCCAGCAGGGCCTCGCAGGCCGGCGTCTTGGACACGCTGCGCCCGCAGTACGCGCAGTTCCAGTGGTCACGTTCGTGGACCGCGCGGAAGGAGAAGCCGACCGAGCGTTGCCCGGCGCCCTCGACCCAGGCCCCGCTGAGCTCTCGGGTGAGCTCGAGCGCGAGGGGGATGATGCGGTCCTCGAGGATGGTCAGCTCGACGGGGTTCGCGACCTCACGCCGGATCATCCCGAAGGCGTGGCGCACGGTGGTCGTGTGCAGCAGCTCGCCGATGCCGGTCGTGACGTCGTACCCGAGGTTGTAGACCTTCACCACGGGCATCGTCCTCACCACCTTCCGTCGGGCCGTGCTGCGATCACAGGTCACCGCACGTGTGACCTGGTGCACGCAGTCCTCACTCTTGAATTGTGCGCGCCCCGGGTGGCGCGGAGGCCCTTCATCGGTGTATGGCCTGGAAACTCTGCGTGTCGGAGCCGTAGCTCAGGCGTCTCAGCAGCACCTCGGCGGGCCCCCGCCGACCGGCTCGCTCGAGCGCCAGTGCGCCCATGAGCGTCGCGAGCCAGACGGCGACCGCGAGCAGCATCGCCGACCAGCTGGACAGGTGCGCGCCGAGTCCCAGACCCCAGGCCGTCAGCAGCGGTGCATAGACCGCGGACTGGGCGAGGTAGCCGCTGAGCGACCGGCGGCCGAGGGCCGACAGGGCCCGCACCGGGAGGCTCTCGCGTGCGGCTCGGGTGCGGATCCGGTCTGCGATCAGACCGAACAGCGCTGCATACCCGGCGCCGGCGAAGATCCCCGAGTAGAAGGTCGCGGGACCCAGCAGCGACGGGTTCGACAGCTCGAGGAATCCCAGGTGCACGAGTGCCTGGGCGAGCCCGACGCTCCATCCGATGCCGATGCCCACCCCGGCCACCCACGTCAGCAGCCGACGGTGTTGCTGCGGCTCCTCGAGGACCCGATGGCGGGCGGCGAGCAGACCGATGAGGAACACCGTGGGCAGAGCCAGTGTCGCCACGCCGCTGACCAGGCCGAACAGCCACTGCGGGAGGCGGATCAGCGAGGCGAGCAGGGCGGACGGCTCGGCCAGGCTGACTCGCTGGGACGCCGCCGCGGCCGCGGCGGCGTCCGTGCCGGGGACCAGCAGCGTGCTGAGCATCGAGAGCAGCATGCCGGCGGCGCCGAGCACGAGCAGGACGCTGATCCACACCCCGAGGGTGCGGTCCGAGCGACGGAAGAACAGCGGCATCATGAGCAGCCCGATCAGCCCGTAGGTGCCCAGGATGTCGCCCTGCCACAGCAGAGCCGCGTGCACCAGACCGAAGACCAGCATCCACAGGTGCCGTCGGCGCAGAGTGCCCCGGATCTGATCCGCGGGGATGCCCCGGGCGGTCTGTCGAGCGGCCATCTGCCCGATGCCGTACGCGAACAGCAGGCCGAACATGGTGTGGGTGCGACCGTCGACGACCACGATGGTGAGCGCCTGGGCGAGACGATCCGGCCAGGTGCCGTCGGCCGGATGCATCGGGCTCGCGCCCACGTCGGTCAGGTACAGGAACCAGGGGGCGTGCGCGAGTGCGATGAGCAGCAGCATCATGCCGCGAGCGAGATCCGGGGCGAGGGCCCGGTCGGCCAGCGGGGTGGGGCGGACGCGCCGCTCGGCCTCGGCCCCGGTGCGCGGGGAGGTCGGTGTGCTCGTCATGGGTCAGCCCGTGAGGACGGTGAGGATGCCGGTCGCCGCGAGCGTGATCAGCGTGGTCCACATGACGATCGCGATGACCTGCCAGAGCAGCACCCAGTTGCGCCGCACCCCGGAGGCGACGAGCGTCGCCGCGGTGAGGTGTG
The DNA here is from genome assembly GCF_017876545.1 of Brachybacterium sacelli. Taxonomy (NCBI): domain Bacteria; kingdom Bacillati; phylum Actinomycetota; class Actinomycetes; order Micrococcales; family Dermabacteraceae; genus Brachybacterium; species Brachybacterium sacelli. The sequence continues at coordinate 1,335,324 of NZ_JAGIOD010000002.1, forward strand.
TGGGCAGGGCGAGGGGGCCGATCAGGCTCGCGCCGGGGACCCCGAAACGCACCACCCAGCGCATCAGGCGCTCGCGGCCCTTGGACGGCTTCTTCGCGGGGGCGAGGTCGCGGCCCTCGGCGTGCTCGTCGGCGCCGGCGGCGGCCGGCGCCCCGGCGAGCACCTCGACGCGAGAGCCGACGGCGGCCTTCTTCTCGGCCCGACGGCCTACGATCGCGGAGCGGATCCGATCACCGAAGTGGACGATGACGAAGACGATGAGGATGTTGCCGCTGGCCCCGGCCACGGCGGCGAGCACCGGGTTGATGCCCGCTATCACGCCGAGGGCCGCGGAGCCCTCGCCCTCGATGTACGGGACCATGCCCGCCAGGGCGACGACGAACGGCTGGAGGAGAGCGGGGACCTGGTCGACGAGATTCTGGAGGCCTTCGTAGGGACTCATGCTGACTCCTTCGGGAGGTGCGGGATGCGATGTATCCAGCCTGGTCGAGCGCCCCTCGTCGCTGTAGAGCGGGATGTCAGCAGTCCTGGTGACCGATTCCCGGGCACCGTCTGACACGTGTCATACGCACGGATGACGCGCCGCACTACTTCCCCGGTCGCGAGTGCGAGAGTCTTGGTGCGGCGAGTGCGACCGACGAGACGGAGAGCGGGGTCCGATGACCGAGCAGAGCAGCAGGACCGGGGAGAGGCCGTCGACGCGCCTCTGGTCCACGCAGGACCCGCCGACCGAATTCCGGGGGCTGCTGTTCGGGGCCGCGATCCTGATCGGGCTCCCCGCCCTCACCCTGACGGTCATCGAGCGGCCCGGGAACCCCGCCACGGCGGCCGCGGTCGCGGTGATCGTCGTCTCCCTGCTGCTGTCGATCTGGCTGGTCCACCGGGGGCGCAGCTCGCTCTCGACGACCACGATGAGCTTGGTCCTGGCCCTCGCGGCCCTCGCCATGATCCTCGCCTTCGTCCTCGCCCAGGACCCGATCACGGTCATGGCCACGAGCGTCCCTTTCGGATTCGGCGTGGCGTGGATGCACCCGCGCTGGCTCCCGGCCGCCGTCGGTCTCGGTGCGATCGTGGTGGCCGCGGTGGTGGCGAGCTGGGTGCACGACAGCGGCGTCGCTCCGCGTGAGGTGGTGATGATGGGCATCTACTTCGGGGCCGCTGTGATCGGCTTCGCCGGCACCAGCCTCGGCTGGCAGATGCAGCAGCGGCTGGACCAGCACCACGCCGATCAGCACGAGCTGTCCCTGGCGCGCGAGCGTCTGCGCTTCGCCACCGATCTCCACGACATCCAGGGCCACACCCTGCTCGCGATCAAGATGAAGGCCGAGCTGGCCCGGCGCAGCCTGGACCGGGACCCCGGCCGCGTGCTCGCCGAGCTGCAGGACATCGAGGACCTCGCCGCCCAGGCAGGGGACCAGACCCGGGAGCTCGCCCAGGGCTACCGCAGCCTCACCCTCGCCGCCGAGCTCGCGAACCTCGACCAGCTGCTCACCGCCGCCGGGATCCAGGTCCGCATCGACCGCGGCGAGCCGGCACCTCCCGCGGAGCAGGAGGAGCTGTTCGCGACGCTGGTCCGGGAGGCCACCTCCAACATCCTGCGGCACGCCGACGCCGCCCATGTGCGCATCGAGCTGACCTCGACCTCGGTCCTCGTCCGCAACGACGGAGCCGTCGGCGAGCCGGAGGCAGGCGGTGGCCCCGGGGGCAGCGGCCTGGTCGGTCTGCAGCGCCGCTTCGAGCGCGCCCGCGGCCACGTGACCTGGCAGCAGGAGCGCGATCGCTTCACCGTCACCGGCACCCTGGAGGAGCCCTCATGATCCACGTCTTCCTCGCCGACGACGAGGACATGCTCCGCACCGCCCTGGTCTCTTTGCTCGAGCTCGAGGACAGCCTCACCGTCGTGGGGCACGGCGGCACCGGCCGAGCCGCGCTCGAGCACGAGCCGGCCTCCGAGGTCGACGTCCATGTCCTCGACCTGGAGATGCCCGACCTCGACGGCGTCGACACCGCCCGCGCGCTCGTGGCCCGGGACCCGGAGGCTGCGATCGTGATGATCACCCGGCACGCCCGGCCCGGGATCCTGCGCTCCGCCCTCGCCGCCGGGGTGCGCGGATTCGTCCCCAAGAGCACCAGCGCCGATCAGCTGGCCCGTGTCATCGAGCGGGTCCACGCCGGCGGGCGCTACGTCGACCCCGAGCTCGCAGTGACGGCGCTGGGTTTCGACTGCCCGCTCACCGAGCGCGAGGTCGACGTGCTGCGGCTGACCCATCAGGGACTTCCCGTCGCCGAGATCGCCGCACATCTCCACCTCGCCCAGGGGACGGTGAGAAACTATCTCTCGGACGCCATCGCGAAACTTGGCGTCGCGGACCGTCACGCAGCCGCCAGGGAGGCGCGCGCGCACGGCTGGATCTGAGAGCGAGCGTGAGGGGACAGCGTGGGGTTGGAACAGTTCGAGATCGTCGCCGTCCTGGCCGTGCTGATCATCGTCGCGGCCTCGTACTTCTCGAGCAGACTGGGCCTGGCCACACCGATCATCCTCGTGCTCGTGGGCCTCGGAGTGAGCCTGATCCCGGGCATGCCCGAGGTCCATCCCGAACCCGAGCTGATCCTGGCGGTGGTGCTGCCGCCCCTGCTCTACTCGGCGGCGGTCAACATGCCGGTGATGGACTTCCGGCGTGACCTGAGGACCATCGGCTCCCTCTCCGTCGTCCTCGTGCTGGTCTCCGCCTTCGCCGTCGGCGCACTGCTCTGGGCGATCTTCCCGAACCTGAGCTTCGCGGCCGCCGTCGCCGTGGGGGCAGTGGTCAGCCCGCCGGACGCGGTCGCGGCGACCTCGATCGGCAAGCGCCTCGGCCTGCCCCCGCGACTGCTGACCATTCTCGAAGGGGAGGGGCTGGTCAACGACGCGACCGCCCTGGTGCTGATGCGCACTGCCGTGGCCGCCACCGCCGGCGCCTTCTCCTTCTGGCACGCCGCGGCAGACTTCTTCTACGCGGTCGCCGTGGCCATCTTCGTCGGCACCGTCGTCGGCTTCATCGCCGTCCGGATCCGCTCGGAGATCGACCAGCCGGTGCTGACCACCGCGATCTCCTTCGTGGTGCCGTTCATCGCCTTCCTGCCCGCCGAGCTCGCCCACGCCTCCGGGGTGCTGGCGGTGGTCGCGGCGGGCCTGGTCACCGGCGCGAGCGGCGTGCGTCGGCTGAGTGTGGCCGACCGCAACGCCGAGCGCACGAACTGGCTGACCGCGCAGCTGCTGCTCGAGAACGGCGTGTTCCTGCTGATGGGCCTGCAGCTGATGACGCTGATCGCCGACGTCTCCCACGACGGGCTGTCGGTGTGGAGCGCCGTGTGGGTCGGACTCGTGGTCACCGTGCTGCTGATCCTCATCAGGACCTTCTTCGTGATCCCGGTGGTGTTCGCCGCCCGTCGGCGTCGTCCCGGCTACGAGGCGCAGGCCCGACGCTTCAGCGAGGCGCTCGACCAGGTCTCGAGCGACGAGCGCTTCCAGAGTCACCCTCGCGGCGAACGCATCGAGCGCTGGTTGCAGCGCCGCCGCGCTGACGCCAAGTTCTACGCCGGCAACGGCCTGGGCTGGCGAGGAGGGGCCGTCCTGGCCTGGTCCGGGATGCGCGGGGTGGTGACCCTGGCCGCCGCCCAGTCGCTGCCGACAGGCTTCCCGTACCGCACCCAGCTGCTCCTGGTCGCCTTCGTGGTCGCCCTGGTGACACTGGTGGGGCAGGGAGGCACCCTGCCGCTGCTGATTCGCCTGCTCGGCGTCCGCGGCACCGACGAGGAGAAGGCTCGGCGCGAGCTCTCCCTGCTCCTGACCGAGGTCAACGAAGCGGCCGTCGGTCAGGTGCTCGCAAATCCCGAACTGCGTCGCCGCGACGGCACCCCCTTCGACCCGGCCGTGCTCGAGAAGGCCCGGCAGATGCACGAGCGGATGAGCGATCCGGAGCGCCGAGCGCACGACGAGGACCCCTCGCGGGCCCAGTACCCCGAGCTCATGCAGCTGCTCCTGGACGCCCAGCAGGACGCGCTCAACGAGGCGCGCTCCACCGGATCCTACGACTCCGTCACGATAAAGCGAGCTCAGAAGCAGCTCGACCAGGGGTCCGTGAGGTTCGCCGGTATCTGATCCGTCGGCGCCCGAGTGCGACGTCCGTCATGTGGGATGCTCATCCATGCGCATCTCGACCCCGAATCGGTGCAGAATGACCACCGTTCCCCGGAGCGCATGGCACGGCACAGTAGCCGGTCGATGCGGTGCGCTCTTCGTCCTGAGAGGTACCGATGAAGTTCTTCCAGCGCCTGGGCAGATCGTTGATGCTGCCCGTGGCAGTCCTCCCCGTGGCCGCGATCCTGAGCGGCATCGGCTATTGGATCCTGACCGCGACCGGCAACGACACCAACCTGGCCGGGGTCTTCTTCCAGACAGCCGGTGGCGCGCTGCTGGACAACCTGCCCCTTCTGTTCGCGATCGGTGTGTCCATCGGCATGGCCACGAAGCCGGACGGCACGTCTGCGCTCGCGGGCCTCGTCTCCTGGCTGACAGTGACCACCCTGCTGAACCCGGAGAACGTCGCTCTCTTCCAGGGCATCGAGGAGAAGGCGGTCAATCCCGCCTTCACCAACCTCGAGAACGTTTTTGTGGGCATCATCTGTGGCCTCATCGGGGCCTGGGTCTATGACCACTTCAAGGACACAAAGCTGCCGGACGCTTTGTCATTCTTCTCCGGCAAGCGGTCCGTCGCGATCGTCGCCGCCGGGATCTCGCTGGTCGTCGCCCTCGTGCTGTTCTTCGTCTGGCCGCTGGTGTACTCGGGCCTGGTGGGCTTCGGCGAGTTCATCCTCACCCTCGGCCCCGTCGGCGTGGGGATCTACGGCTTCCTCAACCGGCTTCTCATCCCGTTGGGCCTCCATCACGCACTGAACTCTGTGTTCTGGTACGACGTCGCCGGGATCAACGACCTCGGAAACTTCCTGAACAACACCGGCACCTACGGTGTCACGGGGCAATACATGACCGGCTTCTTCCCGATCATGATGCTCGGGCTGCCCGGCGCGGCGCTCGCGATGTACGTGACGGCCAAGTCCACGCGCCGCAAGGTCGCCGCGGGCGTCCTGCTCTCCAGCGCCATCGCCTCGTTCTTCGTGGGCGTCACCGAGCCGTTGGAGTTCTCCTTCATGTTCCTGGCCCCGGGCCTGTACGTGGTGCACGCCCTGTTCACGGGCATCTCCATGGGCATCAGCGCGCTGCTGCCGGTGCGAATGGGCTTCGGATTCTCCGGCGGCTTCATCGACCTGGTGCTGGGCTGGGTGAACCCGATGGCGCAGAACCCCTGGGCGATCCCGCTGATGGGCGTGTTCTGGTTCGTCGTCTACTTCGTGGTCTTCCGCTTCATCATCCGTCGCTTCGATCTGAAGACCCCCGGCCGCGAGGACGGCGAGGATCTCGAGGAAGACGACGATGTCCTCGCCCCCGGCGCGGACAAGTACCTCGTCACCGCCACCGCCTTCCTCATCGCCCTCGGCGGCCGCGAGAACATCGTGGACCTCGAGAACTGTGCCACCCGGCTGCGTATGGAGGTCGCCGACACCACGGCGATCGACGAGGCCGCCCTGAAGCGGGCCGGCGCCGCGGGCACGATGAAGCCGGGCGGGCAGTCGGTCCAGGTCATCTACGGCACCAGCGTCCAGTTCGTGAAGGACGCCATGGAGCGCATCATCACCGGCAAGGCCGAGGCCGTCGCCCCCGCGGAGGCGGCAGAGATCGCCGCCGCGACGGGCGGGGACGCCGGTGCGGACGGGGGAGTCGCCACCGCGGTCCGCACGAGCTCCTTGGTGCGTCTGCGCCAGCCCGTCGCCGGCGCCGTCGTGCCGCTCTCGGAGGTTCCCGACCCGACCTTCGCACAGGGCGTCATGGGCCCGGGCGTCGCGATCGAGCCGATCTCGGGCGAGGTCGTCGCCCCCGCTGCGGGCACCGTCACCCACGTGTTCCCCACCGGTCATGCCGCGGCGCTCACCCTCGACGACGGGACCGAGGTGCTCGTCCACGTCGGCCTCGACACGGTGAAGATGCAGGGCGAGGGCTTCACCACCCTGGTGCAGACGGGGGAGCACGTCAGCGCGGGCACGCCGCTGCTGCGCGCGGACCTCTCCGCGATCCGCGTCGCGGGGTACTCGACCGTGACGCCGGTGATCGTGCTCAACGACAAGGAGGCGCGGATCGAGCTGATCTGAGCCGACGGGCGACCGATGCCTTCCGGTCGCCACGTGCTGGGCGACGGCCCGGCACTGGGGGAGACCCCGGTGCCGGGCCGTCGCCATGTGTCGGGCGGACCTCGCGCCGAGCCCTGCCGGCGCACGATGGCGACAGGACGCCGAGGCCCGTCTTCGCCCCGAGGGTCGCCGTCGATCTTTCCTCCACACAGGGTGGTCATCCACAATGTGGAGCAGTATTGCGAAAGCACTGGCGCCGGTCGAACAAAGCTTCTAAAATAGGAGAGAAGAGCAGGACGAGATGATGTGAAGGGTGGTGCACGATGTCGGCGAATTCTGGGTCGAGGTCCTCTGCGTGCGCCACGACCGCCTCGGCCGCTGTCGACGATCAGCAGGCTTCCCGCGACGCGGCGGCCCCTCCTCCCGTCGAACTCCCACATACGCCGGTCCGCGCTCGCACGCCTCTGGATCCCGACACCTTCGCCGCCCGTTCCCACGTCGAACCCGGCTGCGTCGAGGAGCAGCTGGCCCGTGCGCTCTTCGCCACCCATCACGAGGAGGCGCTCGCCCACGCCAGTCGCCTGCGCACGCTCGCGATGCTCTGGGACGAGGAGAGCGAGGAGGGCGACCTGAACGCCATCCTCGTCGCCGACGCGCGACGGATCACCCTGACTCAGGCCCGCTCGCAGCTGCGCGACGCCGTCACGGCCGTGGTGGCCCTTCCGCACACCCTCGCCCGCCTCGAAGCCGGTCATCTCCCCGTCTCCTGGTTCGAGCAGCTGCTGCGCAGGGTCCGTCGCCTCACCTCCGACGAGTGCCGACAGGTCGACGACCGCGTCGCCGAGTGGGACCTCGCGAACATCACCTCGGACCGGTTCACGCGGGAGTTGGGCAAGCTCATCGCCTGGTTCGGTGCGGCGGCAGTGCGTGCCACGCCGACCGAGCAGCGGAATGTCGCTCTCGAGATGAATCCCGACCACGACGGCACCGCGTGCCTCGTCGTCACCGGCCCGGTCCACGAGATGCTCGGCCTGGCGCGCCGGCTCGACCTCGCGGCTCGCGCGGTCCAGAACCAGCAGCGTCGCGCCCTCGAGGAGCAGCGCCCCGCGCCCTTCGACATCGATGGGGACGTCGCCCGCGACGGGCGCCACATGCCCCTTGCGGCCCTGCGCTACGCGATCCTCACCCGCACCATGCTCGAGACCCCGGGTGTGCAGGTGCCCCAGAGTCGCTTCCGGCTGCAGGTGATCGTCCCGGCCATGACGCTCCTGGGGGAGTCCGACGCCCCCGGCACGATCGACGGGACCATCCCGCTGCCCGCACCGATGGCCCGCCACCTCGCGGCCGGTGAACCCACCTGGTACCGGATCCTCACCGATCCCTCGGACGGTGCCTACCTCCCGCTGCCGCCCGAGAAGTACTCGCCCACCACCGCGATGGCCGAGCACCTGCGCCTGCTCGATCCCGTCTGCGCCGTTCCCGGATGCACCAACAATGTGTGCACGGTCGGCGAGGCGGACCATATCGAGGAATTCGATCACGAGAATCCTGAGAAGGGTGGGCGCACCGCCCTCGATAATCTTCACCGATTGTGCTGGAAGCATCACGACATGAAGACACGAGGACTTCTCGATCCGGTCCGTGGACCGGATGGGACGACCACATGGCGCATCGGTGACCTCGCCACCATCACGACCGATCAGAACCGGGATCTGCTGACCCCGGAGCTCGCAGCGGCCCTCCAGCGCTCCTGGGAGGCCTACGAAGACATGCTCGCAGGGGACGATGCCCGGCGCCGCGGCCTCGGGGACCTCGAGGACGAGGGTGCGCCGGTCGCCATAGACGGTGGGGAGATGGACGGTGGCGAGATGGACGGTGGCGAACCGGATCGTGCCGGGCTGGTCGGCGCAGGAACCTACCCCGACCCGCCGTACTGAGCCGGACCTTTGCCCCCCTCCGTGTACGCCACCAGGGAAACTCCCCGCTCGCAGGTGGCCGGATCCGCTTCGCACCGTCATGCTGGAGGGATGTCGGAGAACTCGCCCCGGGAGCGCTCCTCCCACGAACCGGATCCGGCCACGCAGGAGCAGTGGCAGCGGGCACGGGAGGAGGTGCTGTCCGAGTACGGCACCTGGCGAGTGACGGCCGACGAGGACGCCCCTGTCGCGGAGGAGGTGCGGACCCTCGAGACGCTGCTTCGCCTGAAGACCGAGCAGCAGGGCAGTCCGGAACCGGGGCTGTGGACCGAGGAGCTGGCCACCGAGCTGCTCACCGAGATCGTGCCGCGCACCGTCATCCAGCCCCGCGAGCACGTGATGGACATGGTGCCCACGCTCGGACACTTCTTCACCTACCTGGGCCAGACCGGCCGCTGGGCCGCCGACTCGATGCCCCCGCAGGCCGCCCCCATGATGCTCGCCTCGCTCGAGTTCGCGACCCTCGAGGCGGCCGACGACCCCTCCCGCCGCTCCTTCTCCACGAACATCCTCGGCCACGGCCTCGCGCTCGGCGTCGATCTCGAGGACGACGAGGAGCTGGCCGGTTACATGCACTGGTACAACTCGCTGCCCGACGACGAGCGTGTCGAGCTCAGCGACACCGGACGCCTCACCGCCCCCACCGTCCCGTTCGACAGGGAGGAATCCATCCGGGCGGCCCAGGACGAGAGCCGCCTGAGCAGCTCCTGGCCCTGGTTCCTCCCCGAGCTCGAGGACGGCGACGGCGTCACGGTCACCGAGCTCGAGACCGACCAGGAGGCCGAGGCCTACGCGGACAACACCTTCGTCCGGATCGCCGTCGGCATCCTCGACCTGGTCGGCGACGGGAGCCGCAGGATCACCGGGACCCAGGCCCTCACCCGGGCCGACAGCTCCTCCCTCCTCGCGACGATCGGGACCCCGCAGAGCGTGCGCACCATGTGGCAGCACGCCGAGCTCTCCGGACCCTGGGTCACGCTGCTGGACGGCGGCTGGCTCAGCCTCTCCGGCTCCCAGGTGCACCGCGAGACGGGCCCGGTCCGGTACGTGCCGCTCAGCGAGGATCCGGAGAAGTTCGTCGAGTTCGGCCACGCCGTGCTCACGGCGACGCTGTTCGGCCGGGACGCCCGGGACCGGGAGGACGGCGGGTTCCGCGGCATGCCGGACACCCTCGCCGCGCTGCTCGTCGCCTGCAGTGAGCAGGGGCTCGACCTCCGCGAGAACCTCGACGGCGCATCGGGAGAGGCGGGGGCGGCAGGTGCCCGGGCCCAGACCGCGGTGCAGCGCAGCGTGGAGGACTGGCAGCGGTTCTCGAGTGTGCGGGCGGACCTCGACGATCTCGCCCGAGCGGGCGTCCTCACGCGCGACGGCGAGCGCTACCGCGGTTCCTCGGCCGTGATGGGTGCGTTGGTGGCCCTCATCAAGGACCAGAACACCCGGGGCGACGGGACCGCCTGACCACGGCGATCCGGCGTCGGCCTCACCACACGTCGACGCGCCGCGCCGTGCGGTCCTCGGTCGCGACCATCACGTCGAGCAGGGTCTCCTGCAGCGCCAGGCGCGTCGCCGCGTGGCCCGCCTCGGCCCACAGGTTCGTCAGCTCCCGCGGATCGGCGGCCAGGTCGTAGAGCTCACCGGTGCGCTCGCGGTCGGTGGCGGGCTCGCCATGATGGACGACGAGCTTCCACTGCCCGGTGCGCAGCATCGTCACCAGGGCGGGGGAATCGTAGGGGTGGCCGCTGTCGCGATACTGGCAGAGCGCCCAGTCGCGCCATCGCACGTCCTCGTCCCCTCGCAGCAGCGGCAGCAGGCTCGAGCCCTGCATCGCCCGTGGCACCGGGGCCGCGGCGGCCTCCAGGAAGGTCGGGGCCAGGTCCACCCACTGCGCCAGCTCCGTGCGCCGAGTGCCGGGCTCGGTCACGCCGGGCCAGCGCACGATCAGCGGCACCCGCACCGCGCCCTCGTACAGGAACGGGCCCTTGAGCATCAGTTGGTGATCCCCGAGCATCTCCCCGTGGTCACTGGTGAAGACCACGATCGTGTTCTCGGCCTGGCCGGTCTCCTCGAGCACCGCCAGGATGCGCCCCACCTCGTCGTCGAGCAGGGAGACCATCGCATAGTAGGCGCGCACCGTCTCGGCCAGCTCCTGCTCGGAGTACTCGAGATAGCCCCGGGCGTGTCCTGCATAGGATTCGGCGGAGGCCTCGGCCTGGATCGGCGGCTTGGACTCGAGCTCGCCGGGCCGCGTGACCGGGGCGGGCAGGCCCGAGGAGTCGTAGCGGTCGAGGTACTCCTGCGGGGCGCCGAAGCCGTGATGCGGGTCGAAGAAGTTGGCGAGGAACACGAACGGGCTGGAGGCCCCACCGGTCCCCTCCGCCGCATGGCGCAGGAAGCCGATGGTCTCTTCGGCGATCCAGTGGCTGTAGTGCGCCTCGGCGGGCAGGGCGTCGAAGGCGCCCGGCCCCTCCCGCAACGCCCTGGCGTGGAGATCCGGGTGACGAGCGGCCAGCCACCGGTGGTACGCGTTCTCCGAGGAGCCCGGGTAGGGGTCGTGGGCCCAGCGGAACACCCGCAGGCCGTCGTCGAGCCGTGGCTCGGTGCGCCCGCCGTGGCACGAGCCCAGATGCAGCTTGCCCACCAGCCCCGCGTCGTAGCCGGCGTCGGCCAGCTCCCGGGTGAACAGCCGCTCGTGTGCCGGCAGGTCCACGCCGTTGGCCCAGAGCCCGTGGGAGGGCACGTAGCGACCGGTCATGAGACTCGCCCGGGACGGCCCGCACACCGGGCTCTGCACGTAGCAGTTCTCGAACAGCGCACCCTCAGCGGCCAGACGGTCCAGGTGAGGGGTGTCGATGTGCGGGTTCCCGGCGGCGCCGAGGGCGTCGAAGCGCTGCTGATCGGTGCACAGCAGCAGGATGTTCGGCTGCTCGGTGGTGGGAGTCATCGCGCCTCCAGGGTCAGCACGGTGATCGAGTGCGGGGGCAGCACCCAGGTGCCGTCATCGGCCTCGACCGTGCCCAGGTCCCGGGTGGTCACGGATTCCGGGGCGCTCAGCGTGTTCGCGGCATACAGGTCCGTGAGGTCCCCGCCCACCTGGCGCAGTCGGGCCCGGGTGGGTGCGGCCGACGTCGAGCCGTCGAGCACGGGCCGGACCCGCAGCGTCTCGCTGCGGTGGCGGTTCACCACCGCGAGCCGCACCGAGCCGTCGTCCGCCCGGGTGGCGACCGCATCGAGGAAGGGAACGGTCATCGTGGCGGTGGGCTGCGCCCCCGTGGGGTCACGGTCATCGCCCAGACGCACGGACTGCAGGCGCCCCGGACCGTCGACCGTCGTGGGCAGCACGGTGCGACCGGTGTGGTGGCGGTAGAGGTGCCACACGGGGTAGAGCGCCGAGCCGACGGCACCTCCGGGTCGCGCGACGACCACGCCGTTGGCGGTGACGAGGTTGACCGGGTTCGCCATCGAGACCGCGGCGGCGTTCCCCGCGGTGCGGTGGATCGCGTGGAGCACCCCGGCCGCGAACAGGGCGTCGCCGATCGTCCGCGGGCTGTAGCGGTTCACGCGCACCTGGGACGGCAGGGCGTCGACGGGCGCCGTCTCGCGCTCGGCGATCCCGCCGTCGGCCCCTGGTCGCGGCGCCTCCCAGGCGGACGGCTCGAGATGGCGCATGTTCCACTCGTCGATCACCAGCTTCGGCGCCCGCTCCAGACCGGCCCGCGCGGAGATCCCGGCGACCAGCTGGGAGTACCGACTGATCTCCCGCTCCACGTACAGCGACTGGGCCACCACGGCGTCGTAGTCGTCACCGGTCATGAGATGGTTGCTGGCCCCGTACAGATGCAGTGAGAGGTGATCGAGGAAGCGCCCGGCCCGCTCCAGCAGCGGCGTCGTCCAGCGCTCCTGGTCCCCGGGGGTCCCGACGCCGATCAGCTCGATCGACGGATCGATCGTGCGCATGAACCGGGCGTGCTCGAGGGCGTCTTCGGCGTAGCGCTCGGCGCTGCGGTGACCCATCTGCCAGGGGCCGTAGACCTCGTTGCCGATGCCCCAGTAGCGCACCCGCCACGGCTCGGAGCGTCCGTTGGCCGCGCGCCGACGGGCCATGGTCGTCTCGCGCGTGCCGTTGGTGTAGTCGACCCAGCGCATCGCCTCCTCGACATCCCTCGCTGAGTGCGCGAGGTATGCCTCCGCCCCGACGGACTCGCACCAGGCCAGGAACTCGTCGGTGCCGAAGCGGTGGGTCTCGGTCTCGCCCCAGGCCGGCTCCAGGCGGGAAGGACGCTCGTCCCGCGGACCGATGCCGTCCTCCCAGTGGTACGCCGAGGTGACGTTCCCGCCCGGCCACCGGATCGCCCCGGGGCGCAGCTCCTCGACCAGATCGTGCACATCGGCGCGCACCCCCTGCAGGTGCCCCGGCTCGGTGAACGAGAGCTCCGAGCCCTCGTCGAACACGCCGCCCTCGATGTTGCCGTAGAAGGAGGCCTCCAGGAAGTGACCGTAGATGTCATCACCGACGGTTCCCGCGGGGCGGTGCGTGTCGATCTCGACGCGGGCCTCGCGCAGGGGAGCAGGGGAGTGGGGAGCGGACGGCGCGTCGGGCATCATCGGCCTTTCGAACGGGTCAGGGATACCCCGGGAACGGGCTGGGGGGCGTCCGCGCCAACGTAGAGCGGTCCCGGACTGTGGTCAAGACCACGTCATCCGCTGACCAGCAGGATCGCGATCACGATCATCGTCACCGCGATGCCGCCGTCCAGGACCCGCCAGGCCCGGGGACTGCGCAGGAACCGCCCGAGCCCTCGCGCGCCGAATCCCAGCGCGAGGAACCAGGACGCGCTGGCCGCGATCGCCCCGAGGGCGAAGGACGGCGACTGCTGCCCGTGGGTGGCGGCGATCGACCCCAGCAGCAGGACGGTGTCGAGGTAGACATGGGGATTCAGCCAGGTCAGGGCCAGGGCCGTGAGGACGACGGGCCACACTCCGCCGCCGCGCGCCGACTCCGGCGCGGACGGCTCGAGTCCGTCCCCGTCAGGCCGCAGCGCCCGTCGGGCCGCGCTCGCCGCATAGACCAGCAGGAAGGCCGCGCCGCCCCAGCGGGCTGCGGTGACCAGGCCCGGAGCGTCGCGGACGAGCAGTCCCACCCCGCCCGCGCCGGCGGCGATGAGCACCACGTCGGAGAGGATGCACACCGTCACCACGGCGAGCACGTGCTGGCGGCGCAGTCCCTGACGGAGCACGAAGACGTTCTGGGAGCCGATGGCGATGATCAGGGCGAGGGAGGCGGCGAAGCCGTGGAGCGAAGCGGGCACAGCTCGACCGTAGAAGGAATTGTGATGAAGCACCAGCGAGGAGTATTGACGGAGCATTAGCATTGCTTCATGTCTATCGATCCGCAGTCGGCGCTCGCCCTGGCCTCCGTCGCGGAGTGCGGCACGCTCGAGCAAGCCGCCCAGGAACTGCACATCACCCCGTCGGCCGTGAGCCAGCGGCTCAAGCAGCTCGAGCAGCAGCTGGGGCAGCGCCTCCTGGTCCGCTCCCGACCGGTGCGGATCACCGAGGCCGGTGAGGCCGTCGTCCGCTTCGCCCGGCGCTACGCCGTCCTCGAGCACGACGCCGAGGCGGCGCTGGGGCTGGACGGGCGCGGCGCCGCGCCCCGGCTCACCATCGCGGTCAACTCCGACTCCCTGGCCACCTGGTTCCTCGGCGCCCTGGCCCGCTTCACGCAGCGGCACCCGGCCCAGGTGGAAGTGGTCCGCGAGGACCAGGACGTGACTGCCCGCCTGCTCGCCACCGGCGCCGCCGTCGCCGCGGTGACCTCCTCGTCCTCCCCCTCGCCGGGGTGCTCGGTGACAGCACTGGGCTCGCTGTCCTACACCTCGATGGCGGCCACGACGTGGTGGGAGCGGTGGGTGGGGGATCCTCGCGATCCCGATCCCGCCTCGGTCACGCCCGAGGTCCTGACCCGGGCGCCGCGCGTGGACTTCGACCGCAGCGACGAGCTGCAGGCGCACTGGTTGCACGAGCGCGGCGTCGATCCCGCGTCGGCCCCCGTCCACCACGTGCCCTCGACCCATGATCTGGCCCGTGCCGTCGAGCTCGGCCTCGGGTGGGCGATGCTGCTCGAGGGTCAGGGCATCGACATGCAGGAGCGCGGGGTGGGGGTCCCGCTGGGTGGGGGCGCCCTGACCACGCCGCTGTACTGGCAGGTCGCCCGGACGCCTTCGACTCTGCTCGGCGGACTCACCGAGGCCGTCGTCGCCGTCGCCCAGGAGACGCTGCTGCGCCCCTCCGCGCGCTGACGTGGGGACAATGGCCTCATGCCGGACGACATCGCCGCCACCTACGAGTTCTCCACCGATCCCGCGCGCCTGGACCGCGCGTGGGTCCACCACGTGCTGAGCACCCTCACCTACTGGGCCGCGGGTCGGGAGCGCACAGTCCAGGACCGCGTCATCGAGACCTCCCGCAACTACGCGATGTACGAGATCGCCACCGGGGCGCAGGTCGGCTACGCCCGCATCGTCACCGACGAGACCACCTTCGCGTGGCTGGCCGACGTCATCATCGACCCCGCCCACCGCCGCCGAGGTCTCGCCCGGGAGCTGCTCGACGGGATCCTGGAGGACCTCGCCCCGATGGGGCTGAAGCGCGTCGTACTCAAGGCCTCGGTCGAGGGCCGGGCGCTCTACGAGCAGGTGGGATGGGAATCGCTCGACGGCGCCGAGGACTGGTTGGAGCTGCGAGCGCGGTGAGGAGGGCGGCGCCGGCCCGGACCTGACCTATCGTGGTGCGGCGCACTGCTGCCACCTCCCCAGGAGCGATCGACGATGATGTTGCCCCAGCCCCGCCTGCACCAGGCCGCCACCACGCTCCCGCCCGGAGCGATCCGACCCCGGGGCTGGCTCGAGCGCCAGCTGCGCCTGCAGGCCGAGGGCATCACGGGGCGGCTTCAGGAGATCTGGCCCGACGTCGGTCCCGACAGCGGCTGGCTCGGAGGGCCGGGGGAGGACTGGGAGCGCGGGCCGTACTATCTCGACGGCCTGGTGCCGCTCGCGCACGCGCTCGGGGACCAGGGCCTGATCGCGAAGGCCAGGCCGTGGATCGAGTGGATGCTCGCCTCGCAGCGGGCCGACGGCTTCTTCGGCCCTGACCGGAACGAGGACTGGTGGCCGCGGATGGTGGCCGCGAAGGTCCTGGTCCAGCATGCCGACGCCACCGGGGACGAGCGCGTCGCCCCGTTCCTGCTGCGCTGGCATCGCTACCAGCACGAGCACCTGCCCTCCCGGCCCCTGTCCGACTGGGGCCGCGCACGCGGCGCCGAGGACGTGCTGACGATCGCGTGGACCTTCCGCGCGACCGGCCAGGAGTGGCTGCTCGAGCTCGCCGCCCTGGTCCAGGAGCAGACCTTCGACTGGAATCAGTACCTCACCACGGACCTGATCACCGGGCAGGCGCAGGTGTTCACCCATTCCACCCACGGCGTCAACGTCGCCCAGGGGCTCAAGACCGGTGCGACCGCGCATCTGCTCGACGGCGACCCCGCGCACCGCGAGCGCACCGAGGCGGCGCTGGCGAACCTCGAGCGCTGGCACGGCCAGGCCCACGGCTGGTTCTCCGGGGACGAATGGCTGGGCGGTCGCGAGGCCACCGCCGGCATCGAGACCTGCCTGGTGGTGGAGATGATGCACACTGCCGGGACGCTCTCGCGGATCTTCGGGGACGCCGTGCACGGTGACCGGCTCGAATCGCTCGCGCTCAACCTGCTGCCCGCCTCGAGCGATCCGCGGATGCGCGCCCACCAGTACCACCAGCAGGGCACGCAGATCGAGGCCTCGGTGGCCCGACGGAACTGGTCGTACTCGAGCGACGACGCGAACGTCTTCGGCCTCGAGCCGCACTTCGGCTGCTGCACCGCGAACCTCCACCAGGGATGGCCCAAGTTCGCCACCTCCCTGTGGGCCCGCGACACCGACGGAGGACTGCGCGCGGTCGCCTACGCCCCCGCGGAGATCCGGGCCGACTCAGGCGGCACACCGGTGACGATCACGGTCGAGACCGAGTACCCCTTCGAGGAGACCGTGCGCCTGAGGGTCGAGGCGGTGGACGGCGGCGCCCGCTTCCCGCTGCGGCTGCGCATCCCCACCTGGTGCGAGCAGCCGGAGCTCACGGTCGACGGGGTGCGGGTCCCTGCGAGACCGGGACCCGACGGACACGTCGAGCTCGCGCGGGACTGGGCCGGAACCACCCTGGTCGCCCTCACCCTGCCCATGCGAGCCCGTATCCTCCGGCGCGAGCGTCAGGCCGCGGCCGTGCACCTCGGCCCGCTGGTCATGGTCGCGAGCCCCGGGGAGACCTGGACCGCCGTCCCGGAGGCCCCTGGTCTGGGCGAGTGGGAGATCCACCCGCGCACCACCTGGAACTGGGCGCTGACGGACCTCGAGGACGCCCCGCGATGGCGCGTCGGCCGCGGCGCAGTCCCCGAGGCGCCCTTCGCACTCGGGGAGGCGACCTGGCTGGAGGCGACGGGCTGCCGGGTGCGGGCCTGGGAGAAAGACGGCGCCTCGGCGGACGTCCCGCCCGCCGGCCCGGTGCTCGACCACGGGCCCGTCCACACGTTCCGCCTGGTGCCGTACGGGACCGCTCGCCTGCGAGTGATGGAGTTCCCGGTCGCCGGGGCCTGGAGGAGCGCGGGCAACGAACAGGAGTTCTGAGCACGGTTCCCCTCGGCGTACGGCCAGTCTATGCCCTGGTGCGGGGCTTGCGGCAAGGCCCCCCGGCTGGGCAAGAATCACCCCTCGCGCCGCCTGCTCGGCTCGCGCACCGCACCATCTCCGGGGGAGACATGACACAGACCAGCACCTTCGACCTGCCCGCACGGGCGCGCCACAGAGCCGCACCCGAGCACACCGCCCGTGACGACGAGCAGTTCGGCGCCATCGCCGCGGCGCTCGCCGCCGACATCGGCGACGTCCGCCGCGCCCTCGAGGCAGCCCTCGCCCACCACAGGGGCGACGCCCAGGGGCGCGTCGAGCGCGATGCGAAGGTCGCCCACTTCCGCACCCGCCTGCGAGGACTGGAGGGATTCCGGCTCGATGCGGTGCTGGGCCGGATGACCCCGGCCGACGGATCCGCCCCGATCTACGTCGGCCGACTCGCGGTCCACGGGTCCGACGGGAGGCCGCTGCTGGTGGACTGGCGCTCGCCGGCCGCGGAGCCCTTCTTCGCCGCGACCCGCGCCGATCCGCGAGGGCTGGCCTCCCGTCGGCGCTATCGCTGGAGCGGTGGACGGGTCCGTGACTACTGGGACGAGACCTTGCTCCCGAGCGACGACGGGGCGCCGGCGGCTCCCGACGAGAGCCTCGACGTCGACTCGGCGCTGCTCGCCACCCTGGACCGGGCTCGCAGTCCGCAGATGGAGTCGGTGCTGACCACGCTGGCCGCCGACCAGGACGCCATCATCCGCGCCGGCGCCCGGGTCCCGCTGCTGGTCGACGGCGGTCCCGGCACCGGCAAGACCGTCGTCGCCCTGCACCGCGCCGCCTACCTCCTCTACAGCGACCCGCGGCTGCGGGACCGCCGCGGCGGGGTGCTGTTCGTCGGCCCCCACCATCGCTATCTCCACTACGTCGCCGACGTGCTGCCCAGCCTCGGCGAGGAGGACGTGCGCACCTGCACCCTGGCCGACCTGGTGCCGGAGGGCGAGGGAGCCGGTGCCGAGAGCGACCCCGAGATCGCCGCGCTGAAGGCGGCAGGGACCCTGGTCGACGCGATCGATCCCGCTGTCGCCCTGTACGAGGAGCCGCCGGAGCGCGAGCACCGGCTCGAGACCGACTGGGGCACCGTGCTCCTTCGCGGCGCGGACTTCGCCGACGCCTTCGAGGCCGTCGACCCCGCGAGTCCGCACAACCTCGCCCGCGAGGAGATCTGGGAGGAGCTCGCCGAGATCGTCGCCGCGCAGCTCGCGGACTCCTACGACGAGCACCCCGATCCCGCCCAGGTGCGCGCGGCCCTGTCCCTCGACGAGGACCTGGTGGCGCTCGTGCACCGCGCCTGGCCCCTGCTGAGGGCCACCGACCTCGTCGGCGACCTCTTCGAGGTCCCCGCCTACCTGCGGCGCTGCGCCCCTGACCTCACCGCGGCGGAGGTGGAGCTGCTGCAGCGGCAGGACGCCCGGGCCTGGACCGAGGCGGACCTGCCGCTGCTGGACGCCGCCCGGCACCGCCTCGGGGACCCCGGGGCCGAGGCCAGGCACCGGCGCCAGGAGGCCGCCCGGCAGGAGACCGTGGACGAGGTGGGACTGATGGTCGACTCCCTCATCGAGTCCGACAACTCCGACATGAAGGAGATGTCGATGCTGCGCGGCGAGGATCTGCAGGGTGCCCTGGCCGACGCGACGCCGGTGGAGGTCGCCCCGCCGGACGAGCTTGCCGGGCCCTTCGCCCACGTCGTGGTCGACGAGGCGCAGGAGCTCACCGACGCCCAGTGGGCGATGATCCTGCGCCGCTGCCCCTCCCGCAGCCTGACGATCGTGGGCGACCGGGCCCAGGCGGCCCGTGGGTTCCCCGACACCTGGCGGGAGCACCTCGCCGGGATCGGCCTGGACCGGGTGGAGATCAGAGCGTTGTCGATCAACTACCGCACGCCCCGGGAGATCATGGAGGAGGCCGCCCCGGTGATCCGCGCCGCGCTGCCCGACGCCAACGTACCCAGGTCGATCCGCGAGACCGGGGTGCCCGTGCGCCACGGCCGCACCGAGGAGCTCGAGGAGATCCTGGAGGCCTGGCTCGGTGAGCACGAGGAGGGCACGGTCGGCGTGATCGGGCACCCGACCCTCGTCTCCACGGCCCGGGTGCAGGCCCTCACCCCGCAGCTGGCCAAGGGCCTCGAGTTCGACCTTGTGGTGCTGGTGGACCCCGAGAACTTCGGCGAGGGTCTCGAGGGGGCGGCGGCCCGCTACGTGGCGATGACCCGCGCCACGGCGGAGCTGGCGGTGCTCACGGGGCGGTGATGATTCCCACGTGGGCACCAGAACGTGGCAGGCTGGGCGCGCACCGCATGACGATTTCCCACCGACCGCCCAGGAGCGACCCGATGACGCTGCGCGCCAGCACGCACGACGGCACCCACCCCCAGCCCACGATGATGCGCGAGGCCTGGTCCTCGCTCGACGGCAGCTGGGGCTTCGCCCATGACGACGCCGGCGTGGGCCTGGCCGAGCGCTGGTACGAGCCCGCCCGTTCCGAGCGCTTCGACCGCACCATCACCGTGCCTTTCGTCCCCGAGTCCGAGGCCTCCGGGATCCACGACACCGGCTTCCACCCGGTTCTCTGGTACCGCCGCGTGATCACCGCGGCACCGGAGGCGGGACGGCGGATCCTGCTGCACCTCGGCGCCGTCGATCACGAGGCCCACGTCTGGGTCGACGGGCGCCTGGCCGGCCACCACCTCGGCGGCCAGACCGCCTTCACCTGCGACCTCACCGATCTGCTGGACGAGGGCCAGGAGCACGTGGTGGTGGTGCGCGCCTTCGACGACCCGCACGACGTGGAGCTGCCGCGCGGCAAGCAGGATTGGCGCGAGGAGCCGCACGGCATCTGGTACCACCGCTCCACCGGCATCTGGCGCAGCGTGTGGCTCGAGACCGTCTCCGAGCAGCATCTCACCGGTTTCCACGGCGACTTCGACATGCCGCGCGCCCGCATCGACGTGAGCCTGCGCCTGGCCCGTCGACCGCAGCCCGGCACCACCGTGCGCATCGCACTCGCGGCGGGGGAGCGGAGCCTCGGCGCCGTCGAGGTCGCCGCCCATGATCCACGCGTGCAGACCACGGTCGACGTGCCTGCCGTGCGCAACACCCAGGACCGCGATGGGCTGCTGTGGAGCCCCGAACACCCCCACCTCGTCGACGTCACGCTGCAGGTGCTGCTGGACGGCGAGGTGATCGATACCGCGGCGAGCTACCTCGGTCTGCGCACCACCGGCATCGACCGCGGCCGGTTCCTGCTCAACGGGGAGCCGTACTTCGTGCGCTCCGTGCTCGAGCAGGGCTACTGGCCCACCTCCCAGCTCACCGCGCCCACCCTCGAGGCGTACCGGCAGGAGGTCGAGCTGATCAAGGAGCTCGGCTTCACCGCCGCCCGCGTCCACCAGAAGGTCGAGGACCCCCGCTTCCTGTTCTGGGCCGACCGGCTCGGTCTGCTGATCTGGGGCGAGACCGCCAACGCCTACTCCTACTCCCCGCGGGCGGTCGCCGCGATCGCCGCGGAGTGGACCGAGATCGTCGAGCAGGTGCGCGTCCACCCCTCGGTGGTCACCTGGGTGCCCGTGAACGAGTCCTGGGGTGTCCGCGACCTCGCCGACCACGCCCCGCAGCGCGAGCTCACGATCGCCCTGACCGCGCTGACCAGGGCGCTGGATGCGACCCGCCCCGTGGTCTCCAACGACGGCTACGAGCTGACCGGCGGCGACGTCATCGCGCTGCACGACTACACCACCGATGCCGCCGTCCTCGCGCGCCGCTACGCCGACGAGGACGCGGTGGCGGAGGTCCTCGCCGGTCGTGGTCCGCAGGGACGACGCCCCATCGACGACGCCGCCGTCGCTCTCGCCGACGGCGCCCCGGTGATGATCACCGAGTTCGGTGGCATCGCCTACGCCGCCGAGGGCACCTGGGGCTACGCGACCGTGACCACCCCCGTGGAGTTCGAGGAGAAGGTCGCCTCCCTGTTCGCGGCGCTGAACGCGGGCCCTGTGCTCGCCGGGCACTGCTACACCCAGCTGACAGACACCCTCCAGGAGGCCAACGGCCTGGCCGACGCGGACCGTCGGCCCAAGCTCGACCCCGCGGTGATCCGGGCGTTCGTGACGGGGCGCCCGCGGAGCTGAGCGGGCGTCGGTGCCACCGTCCTCACCGTGCGGTGAACTCCGCGGCGACGGCGACCACGTCGGTCGAGAACGTTCCCTGGGTGACGGCGGTGGCCCCGCCGTCCACCGGGATCACCGTGCCGGTGACGTACCCGGACAGGTCGCTCGCGAGGAACGTGGCGACCTTCGCGACGTCGTCGGCGGTTCCGGTGCGCCCGATCGGCTGGGTGCCGCCCAGGCGCTCGGCGAGGAAGTCCGCGAACTCCTCGGCCTGCTCGACCGGGACGCCGAAGCTGCGTGCCATGATCGGAGTCGTGATGATGCCGGGAGCGATGGCGTTCGAGCGGATCCGTGCATCGCCGAACTCTGCGACCGCCTGACGGACGACACCGATCACCGCGTGCTTGGCGGCCGTGTACCCGAGGGCGGACCAGCCGCCCTGGGTACCAGCGGCGCTCGCGGTGGACAGGATCGAACCGCCGGTCCCCTGAGCCGTGAATTGGCGCCCGGCGTGCTTGTGGCCCAGCACCACGGAGCGGGTGAGCAGGGCGACCGTCTTGTCGAAGCCTTCGGAGTCGACCTCCAGGAGCGGCGACGGGTCACCCTGGGCGCCCGCGTTGTTGTACATGACGTCGAGTTTTCCGAAGTGGTCCACCGTCGCGGCGACGAGTGCCTCGATCGCGGGCTCGTCGGTGACGTCGGCGTGGACGTAGAGCGCGGCGTCGCCGAGACGTTCGGCGACCGCCTCTCCGCGGTCGTCCTGGATGTCGCCGATGACGACCTTCGCACCCTCCGCGATGAACCGTTCCACCGTGGCGAGACCGATGCCGCTGGTCCCGCCGGTGACGATCGCGACCTTGTCCGTGAGCAGGTCAGACATGCTGTGACTCCTTCATCGTCGGCCGGCCCGCTGCTGTGGCCGTCGAACCGCCGGGCCGGGAGCGGTCGACGGCACTCCTCACACCGATCGATCCTGGTCCGGGACGAGTCCGAAACCGGCCAGCAGATCCATGAAGTGCTCCACGAGGTCGACTCCCTCCGTGACCATGCATTCGAGGGCGATGCGGGTCGAGCTCGCGACCGCGGCCGACGCCGTCCGGGCACGCAGGGAGGTGTCGGGGATCCCGAGCCGCGGTGCGAGCACGGGGGTGAGGGTCCGTTCACCGTCGTGCACCGTGCGCAGGAACAGCGACCACATTTCGGCATCGGCCAAGACGAGGGGAAACAGTGCGCGGGTGCGCTCAGCGTGTTCGCCGTCGAACATGGCGCGGAACGCGTCCTCGAGGATCTCGGCGAGCGTCGCGTCCGGAGATGCCGCGGTGATCGACATGGTGAACGTCCGGGTGGACCAGTCGAAGATCGGGCCGATGCTGTCGGCCTTGACCGGGAAGTACCGATAGAAGGTGCGCTGCGGGAGCGCGATCTCTTCGCAGATCTGCGAGACGGTCAAGGCAGTCGTGCCCCGAGAGATGTAGAGCGCGCTGCACGCTTCGGCCGCCCTGAGCCGAGCAGACTCTGTCCGTGACACCGTTGCCATGAGGCGACCCTACGCCCGAATGGCAGTTACTGCCATGGTGGAATCCGATAGGGGAGAGCGCAGGAGCCGCCCCACCGTGGTGACGGTGGGGCGGCTCCTGCGCGTCGGCCGTGAGGCGGTCAGCGGACGCCGCGCATGCCCTTCTCGACGGGCTTCGAGATGGCGAGCATGAGCAGACCGATCACGATCGTCACGGCGCCGAGGGCGCCGAAGTACGCCCCCTCCGTCTCCGCGGAGTAGAACCCTGCCAGAGCTCCGGACAGCGAGGTGCCCAGGGCGACCGACAGGTAGTACAGCGCCATCATCAGCACCGGGAAGGCGGACGGGGCCAGCTTGGTGGTGAGCGACAGGCCCACGGGCGAGAGCGAGAGCTCACCGAGCGTGGCCACCACCATGATCATCGCGACCCACAGCACCGGCACCGCCGCCACGGGGACCATGGGCAGGAACAGCAGGAAGGCCGAGCCCATCAGGATGATGCCGAGGGAGAACTTCTTCGGGGTGGTGGGCTGGCGGGAGCCGAGCTTGGTCCACAGGGCGGCGAACAGCGGCGCCAGCACGATGATGAAGAACGGGTTGAACGACTGCACCCACGGGATCGGCATCTCCCACTCCCCGAGGAAGGGCAGCTGCAGCGCGCGGTCCAGGCGGGTGTCCGAGTACAGCGTGATCACCGTGAACTGCTGCTGGAACAGGGCGAAGAACGCCGCGGTGCCGAGGAACAGCGGGATGAACGCGACCACCCGGGAGCGCTCGTCGGAGCTGACCTTCTTCGAGATCAGTAGCATCGCGAAGATCACGATCGCGCCGATCACGGACAGCGTCACCATGATCGCGGCCAGGTTGCCCGCATGGATGATGCCGGTCAGCACGAGGATGATCACGAGCAGGATCGCCGCGAGGGCGATCCCGCCCCAGATCGGGTACATCGCGCGGGGAAGCGGGTCGGGCACCTCGTGCACGGCCGCGGGAAGCTTCTTGCGGGTGAGGACGTACTGGGTCACACCGATCGCCATGCCCAGGGCGGCGAGGCCGAAGCCGACGTGGAAGCCCCAGGTCTGCTGGGTGAGGCCGGTCAGCAGCGGTCCGAAGAGACCGCCGATGTTGACGCCCATGTAGTAGATCGAGAACCCGGCGTCGCGGCGCGAGTCCTTCACGTCGTACAGCGCGCCGACCAGGGTCGCCGAGGTGGCCTTGAGGCCACCCGAGCCGATGCCCACCAGCAGCAGACCGGCGACGAGACCGGGCACGCCCGGCAGCAGGGCCAGGGCGATGTGCCCCAGCATGATCATCACGGCGCTGCCGAGGAGGGTCCGCTCGGGGCCCAGCAGGCGGTCGGAGACCAGGGCGCCGAGGATCGAGAAGATGTAGACCGACCCGCCGTAGGCGCCGACGATGCCGGCCGCGACCGTCGGATCGATCCCGAGGCCACCCCGGGTGGTCTCGAAGTACATGTACAGGGCGAGGATGCCCTGCATGCCGTAGAAGCTGAACCGCTCCCACAGCTCGACGCTGAACAGGTTCGCCAGCGGTCCGGGCTGGCCCATGAAGGTCTGTCCCGAGGGGTTGTGCTCGTCCACGACGGCCGCGTCCGCGGCGACGGTGCCGTCCGGTGCGCTCGGATCTGAGGGGTCTGAAGAATTCACGGTCGCTCATCCTGCGCCACCTGGTCGGCGCTCGGCAATCCCCCGCGAGGGGATGTGACGGGTCAGTCGCGCGGGAGAGGTCGGCGAGGTTCAGGCGGCGTGGGCGCCTGGGCGTGAGGACTTCGCGCCGGAGCGACCCCGGGAGCGGGCGCCACGGGCGAGGGCGATACGGCCCGGGCCGACGGCCGCGAGCAGGAGGGCCGCGGCGCCGAGCACGCCGACGAGCTCCCAGCCGCCGTCGGCGACGAAGAGTCCGCCGCCGAGGTGGACCACGAAGGCGGCGACGGCCATGTCGATCGCGAGCGCGAGACCGGCGACGGCGGTCAGTAGCCCCAGGATCAGCAGCGCACCACCGATCAGCTCGACGTAGGCGACCACCGGCGCGGCGATCTCGGCGAAGGGGATCCCCATGCCGACGAAGCCCTCGGTGGTGGCGGCGATCCCGTTCTGGCCGATCTTCTGCCAGCCGTGGGCCATGAAGACGGCCCCGACGACGAGGCGGGCGAGGAGCAGCGCGGGATCGCGCAGCGCCGCGGGCAGGGCGGTGGTCGCAGACGTCATGGGGAGTCCTTTCGGGACGAGTCAGGGACCCGTCACGATAGTGGAAAACTCAATCGCTCAGGGGTCGGCGCCAGGTCGGGCATCTCTCGCAGGCCGAACTCGTGACGCAGCACACGACGCGCGGCGTGCCAGCCGCCCATCCCGTGCACGCCGGGCCCCGGAGGTGTCGCCGCGGAGCAGAGGTACCAGCCCGTATCGGTCAGGCGGTACGGGTCCCAGCGGGCCGTGGGGCGGGCGATCATGTCGTACATCGACACGCGACCCATCGAGATCTCGCCGCCCACGAGAGATGGGTTGTGGTGCTCCAGCTCGGCGGCGGGCACGCCGCGGGAGGCCACGACGACGTCGCGGAACCCAGGGGCGAAACGTTCGATCTGCCGCGTCACCAGTTCCGTCGGATCCGTCGTGTCGCCGGCCGGCACATGCGCGTAGGACCACAGCGGCCGCAGGCCGTCGTGGCGGCGAGAGGGATCGGCGACCGAGGGGTCGCTGACCAGGGTGACCGGGTGCTGCGGCACCCGTCCGGCGGCGACGGACGCTTCGGCGGCGGCCATCTGCTCCCGTGTCCCGCCCAGATGCTGGGTGCCGGCACGGCCCACCTCGGGGTCGCGCCACGGCACGGGGCCGGACAGGACGAAGTCGACCTTGGCCGCGGCGTCCCCGCGCGGGAAGCGCCGCAGCTGTGCCTCGAGGGAGCGGGGGAGCCGGTTCGCGAGGACGTCCGCTGCTGCCCCGGCCGTGGTGTCCAGCAGGACGGCGCGGGCGGCCGGCACGTCGCGCCAGGTGCGGACGCGGTGCCCGGTGATGATCTCGCCTCCGTGGTCCCGGAGATCCGCGACCAGGGCGTCGGCGATCGCCTGGGACCCGCCTTCGGGGATGGGCCAGCCCACGCCGTGAGCGAGGGCTCCCAGCAGGGTGGAGGTCGCGCTCAGGCCGAGGGAGGGGATGCGGCCGATCGCGTGGGCGGCGACCCCGTTGAGCAGGGCGCGGGCGCGGTCGGTGCGGAAGGGCAGGTTCCAGGCCGGCGTCCCTTGGAGGCCGAGCAGTCCACCGAACAGCGGGGCGACCGCCAGAGTGCGCGGGGTCAGCAGCGCGGGCGCCGCGGAGCGCTTGTCGCCGAGTGCGAGCTCAGCCACCAGGTCCCACTGCCGGGACAGGGTCCCGAGCGTCGCCCGCCAGGCAGGGCCGTCGACCCCGAGCCCGTCCGCGGTGCGTTCCACATCGTGCCAGGCGATCGCGGCGGGTTCGTTCTCCAGCGGCTGCGCGTAGGAGGCCTCCGGTGCGATCATCCGCACCCCGCGCGCCTCGAGGCCGAAATCGCGGAAGAAGGGGCTGGCCAGGGCCAGGGGATGCACCGCGGAGCAGAGGTCGTGGACGATCCCGGGGGCCAGCGAGAGGTCGAGGGTGCGGGCGCCGCCGCCGATGGAGTCCTGGGACTCGAGCACCTGGACGCGCAGACCGGCCCGGGCCAGGGTGACGGCCGCGGCGAGGCCATTGGGGCCGGAGCCGACGACGACGGCATCGAGTTCCGGGGACGCGGAGGCGCTCATGACCCCAGCCTAGACGGGCGCGCGCGGTCCGTCCCGCGGTCGACGTATTTACGAAACCCACGTGTCGCGTAATCTGGGGGCATGGAGTCCACCACCGAAGCGACCGCGCCCACGCCTCCCGCCGCCCGGAGCCCCCGCGGTCCGAAGCCGCCCCGGAAGCAGGCAGTGCTCGAGGTCCTCGGCAAGACCCGCATCTCGCCCCGCCTGCTGCGCGTGCGCCTCGGCGGCGAGCAGTACGCCCACCTGAACCGCAACGAGCACAGCGACGCCTACGTGAAGCTGCTGATCGCCGATCCGGCCTCCGGCCTCACGCCGCCCTACGACCTCGAGGCTCTGCGTGAGGAGAGCCCCGAGCTGCTGCCCGCGCGCCGCACGTACACCGTGCGCCGCTGGGACGACGAGGCCCGCACCCTCGACCTCGATTTCGTGCTGCACGGCCACGGCGCGGACAGCGGCACCGCCGCCGGCTGGGCCGACGAGGCGCTGCCGGGGGACCGTCTCGCCCTGATGGGCGCCGGCGGTGGATACACCCCGGACCCCTCCACCTCCGCCCACCTGCTGATCGGCGACCACGCCTCCGTGCCGGCGATCGCCGCGTCGCTCGAGTCCATGGACCCCGACGCCACGGGACTGGTCCTCCTCCAGCTCGAGCACGAGGAGGACGTGCTCGAGCTCGAGCGCCCTGCCGGCATCGAGCTGCGCTGGGTGTTGGGCGAGCGTGAGCAGCTGCTGGAGACCGTGTCCTCCCTGGACCTCTCGGCCACCGCGGGCCTGCAGGTGTTCTGCCACGCCGAGCGCGGGCTGACCAAGCAGCTGCGCCGCGTCCTGGTCACGGAGGCGGGGATTCCCCGCGAGCAGATCTCGATCTCCGCCTACTGGGCGCTGGGCCGCATCGAGGACCAGTTCCAGGCCGAGAAGCGCGAGCCGATCGGGAAGATCGATGAGTGATGAGTGAGGACCTCGTCGTCGGGGAGGACGGGCTGGCCCGGCCCCGCTGGGCCGCCGTCCACGAGGACCTGCGCAGCTATTACGACACCGAATGGGGCCTGCCCGTGCGCGACGAGCGCGGGGTGTTCGAGCGCCTCGCCCTCGAGGGGTTCCAGTCGGGGCTGTCCTGGGCGACGATCCTGAGGCGCCGCGAGGGGTTCCGTCGCGCCTTCGCCGGCTTCGACGTGGACGCCGTCGCCGCCTTCGGCCCCGCCGACGTCGAGCGTCTGCTGGAGGACGAGGGCATCATCCGCCACCGCGGCAAGATCGAGGCGACGATCTCCAACGCCCGCGCCACCTGCGACCTGCGCACCCGTGACGGCCTCGGCGCGGGCGGCGAGCTCGGGCCGGGCAGCGACCTCGCCGAGCTGATCTGGTCCTACCGCCCCGAGCGGACCCCGGTCCCCGTCGCCGCCGCCGAGGTGCCCACCACGAGCACCCAATCGCACGCCCTGGCCAAGGAGCTCAAGCGCCACGGTTTCCGTTTCGTCGGCCCCACCACGATGTTCGCACTGATGGAGGCCCTCGGCCTCGTCGATACCCACCTCGTCGGCTCCCACCGGCGCGGGACCTCCGGCCTCTGGACGGTCGACGGCGCCATCGCCTGAGAGCCACATTCCGTCACAGATCTCGCCCCGCCCCCTGGCGCCGTCACATCCTGGGTCACGACCACCGCATCGTCGACATCTGCCCAGGAGGCCACGTGAGCACTGCAGCGATCCACGCCGGCTGGAGAGCGGACGACATGCACGGCGCCCTCACGCCGCCGGTCTACTCCTCCAGCGCCTACGCGCACGAGGACCACGCCTCGCTCAAGGACCTGTTCGCCCGGCGGAGCGCAGGCTTCGCCTACTCCCGCTCCGGCAACCCCACCACGGCTGTGCTGGAAGAACGGGCGGCCGCTCTCGAGGGAGGGGCCGGCGCGATCGCCGTGGCCAGCGGCCAGGCCGCCACCACCATCGCGCTGTGCGCCCTGCTCGAGCCGGGCAGCCACGTCGTCGCCTCCCAGCTGCTGTACGGCGGGACCACCGAATTCCTCGACGACACCCTCGCCGACCTCGCCGTCACCTCCACCACCGTCGACCCGTGGGACCTGGAGGCCTGGGAGCGCGCGATCACCCCGGCCACCCGCGCCGTCGTCGTCGAGTCGGTCGCGAATCCCGGGGCGCAGCTGGTGGACCTCGCGGCGATCAGCTCGATCGCCCACGCCCACGACGTCCCCGTCGTGGTCGACGCCACGCTCGCCAGCCCGGCGCTGTACCGGCCGGGCGAGCACGGGGCCGATGTCGTCGTCCACTCCGCGACCAAGTACCTCTGCGGCCACGGCACCACGATCGCCGGCCTCATCGTGGACACCGGCCGCTTCGACCCGCGGCGATGTCCCGAGCGCTGGCGGCGACTGACCTCACCCAACCGACGCTTCGGCGTCACCTTCGCCGACGAGTACGACCGCGGCTGCTCGGGACTGCTCGCCTACGCCCGCGCCAAGTACGTCACCGACTTCGGGGCCACCCTCCCCGCCGCCAGCGCCCAGCAGATCCTGGTGGGCATCGAGACCCTCGACCTGCGGATGCGCAAGATCAGCGCCGACGCCGCCGCCCTCGCCGCCCGCCTGCACGGCTCGGTCGGCACAGCCCGGGTCGAGCACCCCACCATCCCCGGTCGGCCCGACGCCCACCTCGCCGACCGGGACTTCCCGCACGGCACCGGCGGGGTGTTCGCCCTCGACCTGGACGGGGGAGAGGACGCCGCCGCCGCGTTCTGCGACGCCCTGGAGCTGTTCACCCTCGCCGTCAACATCGGCGACGCGCGCTCCCTGGTCTGCCACCCCGCCACCACCACCCACTGCCACCTGGAGGAGAGCCAGCGTCGCGCCTGCGGCGTCGGCCCCGGCACCGTGCGACTGAGCATCGGACTCGAGAACGTCGAGGATCTCTGGGCCGACCTCGAGCGGGGCCTGGCCGCCGCTCGCGCCGTGAGCGGTGCCGCCGAGCCGGAACAGGCGGTCGCCCGGCGGGGATGAGCCCCGTCGCCTCCGGGAACATCCCCGGTCCCGAGCGGGTTCCGCCGGGTATGGAGACCTCTGTGCGCACCACCGACGCGGTGGTGGTCGGTGCTGGCCAGGCAGGGCTGTCGGCCGCCTACCATCTGCGCCGTCGCGGTCTGCGCTTCGTGATCCTGGACGCTGAGGAGGGGCCCGGCGGGGCGTGGCGCCACCGCTGGGACAGCCGCACCATGTCCACCGTCAACGGGATCCGGGAGCTGCCCGGGATGCCCGAGGTGACCGCGGAGGCCGCCGAGCCGGCGAACCGGGCGGTGCCCGCCTACTTCGCGGACTTCGAGAGCCGCTTCGAGGTGCCGGTCGAGCGCCCGGTGCGAGTGACCCTGGTCGAGGACGATCCCGTCGCAGCGGAGTCGCCGCATCCGCCGCTGCTGGTCCACTCCGTCGGCCCTGATGGCGCCCGGCGCGCCCCGATCCGCACCCGGGCCCTGCTCAGCGCCACCGGCACCTGGACCCGTCCCTTCGTGCCCGCCCTCGCAGGGGCCGCCTCCTTCCGGGGGCGTCAGCTGCACACCGTCGACTACGTGCGCGCGGAGGACTTCGCCGGGCAGCGGGTCGCCGTCGTCGGCGGCGGGATCAGCGCCCTGGGCTTCCTCCAGGAGATCGCCGGCGTGGGCCGGGCCCTCTGGTACACGCGACGCGAGGTGGAGTTCCAGGAAGGACCCTTCACCGAGGAGGTCGGCCGGGCGGCCGTCGCCGGGGTGGCCGGTCGGGTCCGTCAGGGCCGGCCCGTCGGTTCCGTCGTCTCGAACACCGGCCTGCGATGGACCCCGGAGCTGCGGGAAGCCGCGCGAGAAGGCCTCCTCGCCCGCCGCCCGATGTTCACCCGGATCACGCCCAGCGGGGTGGTCGAGGCCGACGGCACCACCACCGAGCTGGACGCGATCCTGTGGGCCACCGGCTTCCGTCACGAGCTGCGCCACCTGCGGCCGCTGGGGCTGCGGGGCCCGCTCGGCGGTATCGCCCTGGACGGCACCGCCGTGGCCGGGGACCCCCGCATCCACCTGCTCGGCTACGGCCCCAGCGCCTCGACCATCGGCGCCAACCGCGCCGGCCGTGCCGCCGTGAGCTCGCTGCTGCGAACCCTCCAGGGCAGCCTCGCGCCCGCCTAGAGTGGGACCAGCCCACCGGGAGGATCCCCATGACTTCTGCGTCCGAGCACGTCGCCCCCACGGCCCTGCCTGCGCTGCCCGAGGACGGGATCCGGCGCGTGCTGTGCGTCGTCGCCCATCCCGACGACATGGAGTACGGCGCCTCCGCGGCCGTGCGGGCCTGGTCCGAGGCCGGCGTCGCCGTCACCTACCTGCTGCTGACCCGTGGCGAGGCCGGGATGGCCCAGGACCCTGTGGTCGTCGCGCCGCTGCGGGCCCGCGAGCAGCAGCGCGCCTGCGAGGTCGTCGGCGTCGCGGACCTGCGGATCCTCGAGCACCCCGACGGCATGCTCGAGGCGACCCTCGCTCTGCGCCGCGACATCGCCCGGGTGGTCCGGCAGGTGCGGCCGGACCTCGTGCTGACCGCGAACTTCGACCTGGAGGCCTACGGCTCGGTCAATCAGGCCGATCACCGCGCCGCCGGGCTCAGCGCCGTGGACGGCACCCGTGATGCTGCCAACCCCTGGGTGTTCCGGGAACTGCGCGAACGCGAGGGGCTCGAACCCTGGACCGCCCGCGCCCTGCTGGTCGTCGGCCACCCCGAGCCGACCCACGCCAAACCGGTGGGTCCGGCGCAGGTGCAGGCCGCCGTCGACTCCCTGCGCGCCCATGCGGCCTATCTCGAGCACGTCACCGGCCATCCCGCTCCCGAGGACTTCCTCCCCGAGATCCTGCGCGCCGGCGGCGCGAAGGCCGGGACCGAGCACGCCGTGACGATGCGGGTCCACGACCTCGGAGGTCTCGGGGACTGAGACGGGACCACTCGGTCACCCCGGTCCTTGGCGCGCCGCACAGCAGGTTCCTAGGGTGGGGAGCAGACCGGATGACGAGCCACGGATCCTCGGGCGCGACCTCCTCGCAGCCGGGATCCCGGAAGGAGCAGTCCATGTCCGCCACCATGCACGAGGGGCTCGACCTCTCGCAGATCCCCGAACTCGCCGCGCAGCTGCGCGTCGACTCGATCCGTGCCTCCACCGCCGCCGGCTCCGGGCACCCCACCTCCAGCATGTCGGCCGCCGACCTGCTGGCCACGCTGGTGGCGCGTCACCTGCGCTACGACTGGGACCACCCCGAGGCCGACGGCAACGACCACCTGATCTTCTCCAAGGGACACGCCTCCCCGCTGCTCTACTCCGTGTACAAGGCGACGGGCGTCGTCTCCGACGAAGAGCTCATGACCGGGTACCGCCGCTTCGACCAGCGCCTCGAGGGTCACCCCACGCCGGTGCTTCCCTGGGTGGACGTCGCCACCGGCTCCCTCGGACAGGGCCTGCCCGACGGCGTCGGCGTCGCCCTGTCCGGCAAGCACCTGGAGCAGGCCCCCTACCGGGTGTGGGTGCTCTGCGGTGACAGCGAGATGGCCGAGGGCTCCGTGTGGGAGGCGCTCGACAAGGCCTCCCACTACGGGCTCACCAACCTCGTCACCCTCGTCGACGTCAACCGGCTCGGCCAGCGCGGCCCGACGGACCTCGGCTGGGACCTCGATGCCTACGCCGCCCGGGTCGAGGGCTTCGGGGCGCGGGCGGTCATCATCGACGGCCACGACGTCTCCCAGATCGACGACGCCCTCGCCCAGGCCGACGACCCCGGCGACCGCCCGCTGGTGATCCTCGCCCGGACCGTCAAGGGCAAGGGCTACTCCGCGGTCGAGGACCAGGAGGACAAGCACGGCAAGCCGATCCCGCAGGACGAGGAGGAGGAGGCCCTCCGCGAGCTCGGCGGGGAGCGTCATCTGCTGGTGCGCGGCCCCAGGCCGCCCGCCTACACCCGGGACCGGGCCGAGGCCCGCCCGGTCCAACTGCCCACCTTCGAGGTGGGGGAGGAGCTCGCCACCCGCAAGGCCTACGGCAAGGCACTGGTCGCCCTGGGCCACGCCGACCCTCGTGTGGTGGCGCTGGACGGAGAGGTCTCCAACTCGACCGGGACCGGCGACTTCGTCGCCGAGTTCCCCGAGCGCTTCTTCGAGATGTACATCGCCGAGCAGCAGATGGTGGCCGCCGCCACCGGGCTGTCCGTGCGCGGCCACATCGCCTTCGCCTCCTCGTTCGCGGCCTTCCTCACCCGCGCCGCGGACTTCGTGCGGATGGCGCCCGTCTCCCGGGTCGACCTGCGGATGGTCGGCTCCCACGCGGGCGTCGAGATCGGCGCCGACGGGCCCTCGCAGATGGGGCTGGAGGACCTCGCGCTGTTCGCGGCCACCCAGGGCTCGACCGTGCTGTACCCCAGCGACGCGACCTCCACCGCCGCCCTCGTCGAGCAGATGGCCGCGACCTCCGGCGTCAGCTACCTGCGCACCACCCGCGGCGGGTACCCGGTGCTGTACGAGGCGGGCGAGGAGTTCCCCGTCGGCGGGTCCAAGACGCTGGTCTCCTCCGCGTCCGACGACGTCACCCTGATCGGTGCCGGCGTGACCCTGCACCAGGCGCTGTCCGCCGCCGCGACCCTCGCCGAGCAGGGGATCCGCGCCCGGGTGATCGACGCCTACTCGGTCAAGCCGTTGGACGCCGAGGGCATCCGCGCCGCCGTCGACGCCACCGGCGGACGGGTGGTCGTCGCCGAGGACCACCACGCCGAGGGCGGGCTGGGTGCCGCGGTGCTCGCCGCGCTGGCCACAGAGAGCATCCAGGACCTCCATCTCGAGCACCTCGCCGTCGACGGGGTGCCCGGATCGGGCTCCACGGCCGAGCTGCTCGACTGGGCGGGGATCGACGCGGCGCACATCGCGGCCGCCGCGCGCAGCCTGCTGGAGGTCTGAGCTGGTGGAGGTCTCGCGCAGGAGACCAGGAGACGGGCGGCGCCGGCGGCTCAGGTGCCGTGGCGCGCGCTCCCGCCGCGCCTGACCTCCAGATCGTCCATGTCCTCCAGCTCCTTCCCCTTCGTCTCCGGGAGCAGGCGCAGCACGAAGAGGAACGAGATCGCCGCGAAGACGGAGTAGACCCCGTAGGCGAAGGTGAGGCCGATCTGGGACATGGCGGGGAAGGTCGTGGAGACCAGGAAGTTCGCGACCCACTGGGTGGCGCCGGCGACTGCCAGTGCCGAGCCGCGGATGCGATTGGGGAACATCTCTCCGAGCATCACCCACATGATCGGTCCCCAGGTCGTCGCGAAGAAGACGACGAACGCGTTCGCCCCGATCAGCGCGACCGTGGACCAGGGAGCCGGGAGCGACACGGCGTCGCCCGCGCCCTGCTCGGCGAAGGAGAAGGCGAGCGCCATCGTCGCCAGGGAGATCGTCGTGCCGCCCGAGCCGATCAGCAACATGGGTCGCCGCCCCACCCGATCCACGAGAAGGATGGCCACGACCGTGGCGAGGATGTTGATCACCGACGTGATGGTGCTGGTCAGAAAAGCTTGGGACTCGTCGAATCCGACGGACTGCCACAGTGTGGTCGAGTAGTAGAAGATCACGTTGATGCCCAGCAGCTGCTGGAGCGCAGCGAGGAGGATACCGACCCACACGATCGGTTTCAGCCCGAACCGCCGGCCGAGAAGATCCCGGAGGGACTCGCGCTGCTCCCGTTCCAGTGAGGCGCGGATCTGCTCGATCTTCAGGTTCACATCGATCTCGCCGGTGAACTTGTACAGCACCCGGGACGCCTCGTCGAACCTGCTCCTGCCCACCAGGAATCGCGGGGATTCCGGCAGCTTCAGGGCGAGGACGCCGTAGACGACGGCAGGGACCATCTCGATCAGGAACATCCACCGCCACGCGGGCACGCCGAACCAGAGTGTGCCTGCGGATCCGCCGGCGACCCTCGCGAGCACGGCATTGGACAGCAGCGCCGCGAAGATGCCCAGCACGATCGACAGCTGCTGGAGCGAACCGAGCCGGCCACGGTAGCGGGCCGGCGCCACCTCGGCGATGTAGGCAGGGGCGATGATGCTGGCGGCGCCCACGCCGAGACCGCCCAGCGCGCGCCACGCGATCAGGTCCCAGACTCCGAACGCGAGGCCGGAGCCGAGGGCGGAGAGGAAGAAGAGGACCGCGGCGACCACCATCACCTTCACGCGGCCGTACCGGCTGGAGAGGCTGCCGGCGAACCAGGCGCCGACGACGCTGCCCAGCAGGGCGGACGAGACGGCGAAGCCGGTCAGACCGGCACCGAGGGAGAACTCCTCGGACAGCGCGCTGACAGCGCCGTTGATGACCGACGTGTCGAAGCCGAACAGGAAACCGCCGACGGCGGCGGCCACGCTGATCGCGACGACTTTGGGGTTCAGATGCTGGGCCGGCGCCGGTCCGGCTCCGGGCTGCGCGTCGGACGTGGACATGGGAGGATCGCCTCCTTCGCCGGGGACTGCGGTGACCTCACCGTATACCCGGTGAGGACGGACCAGGAGGAGCTCAGCGGTCCTCGGCCGCCGCCTCGAGGCGCTCGAGCTCCTGCTCGGCGATGGCCGGGTCGAGCTTGACGAAGACCGGGGTGGGCTTGAGGACCGTCCGGCCCACCGCCACCGGACGGTGCCCCCAGGCCGGGACGTCGCTGTAGTCGCCCGTGATGATCGGGTAGGCGGGGCCGCCGTCGAGGTCCTCGACCTCCACGATGTGGGGCAGCGGAGCGACCTGGCGATCCCCGCCCAGAGCCCGCTCGACGGCGTTGGCGGACTGCGGCAGGAACGGGGCCAGCATGGTGTTGAGATCGGTGACGGCCTGGGCGAGGACGTGCAGCACGGTCAGCAGGCGCGGGCGCTGCTCCTCGGCCTTCATCTTGAACGGCTCGGTGCGGGAGACGTAGGCGTTCGCCTCGCCCACCAGGCGCATGATCTCGGCGATCGCTGCGCGCTGGCGATGGGCCTCGATGAGCTTCCCGACGGTGCCGAAACCGTCCCGGATCGCCCCCAGCAGATGCTCGTCGACGTCTTCGAGGTCGCCGGCCGGCGGGATCTCGCCGACGTTCTTGGCGATCATCGCTGCGGTGCGGTTGATCAGGTTGCCCCAGCCCGCGACCAGCTCGTTGTTCGTGCGGGAGACGAAGTCGCTCCAGGTGAAATCGGCGTCCTGGTTCTCCGGGCCGGCCGCGGAGATGAAGTAGCGCAGGGCGTCGGGCTGATAGCGCTCGAGCACGTCGCGCACATAGATCACGACGCCCTTGGAGGAGGAGAACTTCTTGCCCTCCATGGTGAGGAACTCGGAGGAGACGACCTCGGTGGGCAGCTTCAGCTCCCCGAACCTCCCGGGTGCGCCGCCGGCGTCGCCCGCGCCGTTCTGGGCGATCATCTCCGCCGGCCAGATCTGCGAGTGGAAGACGATGTTGTCCTTGCCCATGAAGTAGTAGGCGAGGGTCTCCGGATCGTTCCACCACTTCCGCCACGCCTCGGGATCGCCGGAGCGGCGGGCCCACTCGATCGAGGCGGAGAGATAGCCGATCACGGCGTCGAACCACACGTACAGGCGCTTGTTCGGCTGGTCCCCCCAGCCCGGCACCGGGATGCCCCAGTCGATGTCGCGGGTCATCGCGCGCGGCTTGATGTCCTCGAGGATGTTCTGGCTGAAGCGGATCACGTTCGGCCGCCACAGACCGGTGGCCTCCCGCTCGTCGAGCCAGCGGCCGAGCTCGCCGGCCAGGGCCGGCAGGTCGAGGAACCAGTGGGAGGTCTCGATGAACTCCGGGGTCTCGCCGTTGATACGGGAGACGGGGTCGATGAGGTCCGTGGGGTCGAGCTGATTGCCGCAGTTGTCGCACTGATCGCCGCGAGCACCGCCGGCGCCGCAGATCGGGCAGGTGCCCTCGATGTAGCGGTCCGGCAGGGTGCGCCCGGTCGACGGGGAGATCGCCCCGGAGGTGGTCTGCTCGAGCATGTAGCCGTTGTCCCGCACGGTCACGAACATGTCCTGCACCACCTGGTAGTGGTTGCCGGTGGTGGTCCGGGTGAACAGGTCGTAGGAAAGCCCCAGCGCCACCAGGTCCTCGACGATCAGGCGGTTGTTGCGGTCGGCGAGCTCACGGGCGGTGACGCCCTCCTTGTCCGCCTCGACCAGGATCGGGGTGCCGTGTTCGTCGGTGCCGGAGATCATGAGCACGTCGTGGCCGGCCATGCGCATGTAGCGGGAGAAGACGTCGGAGGGGACACCGAAGCCGGCGACGTGACCGATGTGGCGGGGACCGTTGGCGTACGGCCAGGCGACCGCGGACAGGACTGTGCTCATAGCCCTGAAGTCTAGGGGAGGGCGCGCCCGGTCTCAGCCGCGACCATGGCGCACCGCCCGCCAGCCGAACTCCTCGGCCCCGCGCACGTGCCCCGCGGAGTCGTCGAGGAAGGCGACCTGGGCGGGCGCCAGGGGCCCGGCCGGCTCCCGCGAGAGGCGCTCATGGGCGCGGGCGAAGGCCTCGCGATCGGGCTTCGCGGCCCCGAGGTCCGCGGTGTTCAGCAGGAACCGCCGGCGCGGGCCGAGGACATCGCCCAGTCCCAGCTGGTCCAGTTCCCAGGGCACCCGATCGGTGCCGTTGGTCAGCACGAACACGGCCAGTCCCTGCTCGCGGAAGCGCTGCAGCTGTGCGAGCACCTCCTGGTCCACGCACCCCGGGGTCGCGGCCCAGAGCCGCACCGTCTCCCGCGCGGTCCCCGGAGCGGCTCCCTGCGTCACGAGCTCGGCGACGGCGCGCTCCCGCCACTGCGCATGGGTGCCGCGGCCACGGGTGACCTCCTCGAGGAAGGGGTGGCCGAGGATCGCCGCGAAGGCGGTGCCCGGTGCGAGACCGACGTGGTGGTCGAGCCGGTCCCACAGCGAGGGATCGAAGACCCGCAGCACGCCGTCGAGGTCGGAGACCACCGCGCGCACATCGTGTTCGGAGACCACGGTGCGCAGCTGCAGGAGGGACGACGGGGGAGGGAGGGAGGTGGCCATCGAGTCATCGTAGGAGTGTGGGCGAGTCATCGTAGGAGTGTGGGGCGGCGGGCGATCCTCGATGCCGACGGGAATTGCCGTGACAGCGCCCGCGCGGTGCCCTACCGTCGAGGGTATGAGCGTCATCATGTCGAGCGCCGCCCAGGTGGCGCGCCCCCGCGTCCGCCGCTGACGGCGGCGCACGAGCACACCCCCACGCCGTCGTCCGGATCCTGACCGGGCGGCCGTTCCCGCGCGCCCGGTGACCCACCACCGGAAGGCACGACATGACCTCGCACACCTCCTCCCTCCCCTCCACCGGCACCGCGCAGCTGCGCGCCCGGCAGCTCCGCCTGGCCCGCGGTGGCCGCGTGCTGCACGACGGCATCGACCTCACACTCTCCCCGGGCGACCGCCTCGCCGTCGTCGGGGAGAACGGGCGCGGCAAGACCACCCTGCTCGAGGTGCTCGCCGGGACCCTCGAGCCCGACGCCGGCACCCTCGAGCGTCACGGCAGTCTCGGCGTCGTCCAGCAGGACCTGGCGCTGACCCCCGCGACCCGCACCGTCGGGGACCTGCTCGATCAGCTGCTCGCTCGGCCCCTGCGCGCGCTGCGGGAGCTCGACGAGGCGGCCGCGGCGCTGGCGGAGGACGTCGGCCCCGCGGCGAGCGCCCGCTACGACGCGGCGCTCGCCCTGGTCACGTCCGTGGACGCCTGGGACGCGCCGCGCCGGCTCGAGGTCGCTCTCACCGAGGTCGAGGCCGTCACCGAGCGCGCTCGTCCGCTCGACACCCTCTCGGTGGGCCAGCGCTACCGGGTGCGCCTGGCCGGGGTCCTCGCCGCCCGCGACGACCTGCTGCTGCTGGACGAGCCGACCAATCATCTCGACGCCCGCGGCCTCGACCACCTCACCCGCGCCCTGAAGGAGCATCCCGGCGCTCTCGCCCTGGTCACCCACGATCGGGCCCTGCTGACGGACGTCGCCACCGCCGTCCTCGACCTCGACCCGACCAGCGACGGACGCGCCCTGCTGGTCAGCGGCGGCCTGGAGCGGTGGCAGGAGGTCCGAGCACGCGCCCGGGCCGCCTGGGAGGACGCCCACCGCGCCCAGCAGGAGGAGCACGCGCGGCTGAGCTCCCGGGCCGAGGAGGCCCGCTCCCGGCTCTCCAGCGGTTGGCGGCCGCCCAAGGGCACCGGCAAGCACCAGCGCCAGACCCGTGCCCCCGGCGTGGTGCGGGCGATGAATGACCGGCTCTCCCAGCTCGAGGAGCACCGGCTCGACGTGCCGCCCCCGCCGCCCCGGCTCACCCTGCCCGCCGCGAGCACCCCGGGCGGTGCGCCCCTGCTGCGAGCTGACGGCGTGGAGGTCACCGGGCGGCTCGAGCGGACCACCCTGCGGCTCGAGGGCGGTGATCGCCTGCTCGTCGTCGGCCCCAATGGCGCGGGCAAGACCACGCTGCTGCGGGTGCTCGCCGGTGAGCTGGCCCCGGACGACGGTGGGGTGCGGGTGCTGGGCGGGGCGCGGGTCGCTCACCTGTCCCAGGAGGACGACGCCCCCGCAGTGCATCGCGGCAGTCCCGGGGAGCGGCGTCGCCGTGCCCTGGCGGCGCTGTTCGGCCGACGACCGGACGTGCTGCTGCTGGACGAGCCGACGAACCACCTCGGCATCAGCGGAGTTGACGACCTGCTCTCCGCGCTCGAGGAGTCCCCGTCGGCCGTCGTGCTCGCCACCCACGACCGCTGGGTGCTGCGCGCGCTCGGGCACTGGCCGCGGCTCGTGCTCGGCGAGGCACCCGGGCGGTGAGAGGAATGCGGAACCGGAGGCGATCACTGGATACCCTGGGACCATGAGCAACGAAGGACTTCAGGCCGCCCAGCAGAAGATGGCCGACGCGGGGGTCGCCCAGACCGCGATCGACGTCTTCACCCACTACTACGGTCAGCTCGAGGAGGGAGTCACCGGCACGATTGAAGAGGACACGATCGAGCCCTACCTCGACCCGCCGCTGCTCGAGGACGTGCAGATCGATCCCGCCCATGCCAAGCAGGTCTTCGACCAGCTCGCCATCATCGACCTCAACGGCGGGCTCGGCACCTCGATGGGCCTGGACCAGGCCAAGTCCCTGCTGCCCGTGCGGGACGGCAAGAGCTTCCTCGACCTCCTCGTCGAGCAGGTCCTCGCCGCCCGGCGCGGCACCGGGTCCCGCCTGCCGCTGATCTTCATGAACTCCTTCCGCACCCGCGAGGAGACCCTCGAGGTGCTCGAGAAGTACCCCGACCTGCCCGTCGGCGACCTCCCGCTGGACTTCCTGCAGAACAAGGAACCCAAGCTGCGCACGGACGACCTCGCCCCGGTCACCTGGGAACAGGACCCGGCGCTGGAGTGGTGCCCGCCCGGCCACGGCGACCTCTACACCGCCCTGCAGACCTCCGGGCTGCTGCAGCAGCTGCTGGACGCCGGCTTCAAGTACGCCTCCGTCTCGAACTCGGACAACCTCGGCACCGTCCCGAACCCGGTGCTCGCCTCCTGGTTCGCGTCCACGGGCGCCCCCTACGCCGCCGAGCTGTGCCGCCGCACCCCGGCGGACCGCAAGGGCGGCCACCTCGCGGTGCGCACGTCCGACGGCCGCCTCATCCTGCGCGATACGGCGCAGACCCCGGCCGAGGAGATGGACTACTTCACCGACGAGCACCGGCACCCGTTCTTCCACACCAACAACCTGTGGTTCGACCTCGAGAAGCTCGACGCCGTGCTCACGGAGCGCGACGGGGTCATGGGCCTGCCGCTGATCCGCAACGAGAAGACGGTGGACCCGGCCGAGAAGTCCAGCCCCGCCGTCTACCAGCTCGAGTCCGCCATGGGCGCGGCGATCGAGGTGTTCGACGGGGCGACCGCGATCGTCGTCGGCCGCGACCGCTTCCTGCCGGTGAAGTCCACCAGCGACCTGCTGCTGATCCGCTCCGACGTGTACACGCTGGACGAGCGCGCGGCGCTGGTCCAGCAGGTCGACCCGGTGCCGACGGTGTCGCTGGCCGCGGACTCCTACAAGCTGATCGGCGACTTCGAGCCGCGCTTCCCGCACGGAGTCCCCTCCCTCAAGGACGCCGTCAGCCTCGACGTCCAGGGGGACTGGACCTTCGGCGTCGACGTCAGCGTGGTCGGCGACGCGGTGCTCGGCGAGGAGGGCGGCGAGGTGCCCGAGGGCGCCCGCGTCGGCACCGTCAGCCCCGCCTGATCTCGGCGGCGGTGCCGGGCCGCGCCCCCTGCGCCGCCGTCCTGTCCCGCGTCCCGCCACGCTGGTTTCGCGGCGCCGTCCTCCCGCTGCGCCCCTGCGCCGCGCCCCTGCGCCGCCGTCCCGCCGCGCCCCCGCGCCGGCCAACCGCCGAGATCGACATGGGGACCACTTTGCTCGGTTCAAGGTGGTCCCCATGTCGATCTCGATCTGCCGGTGGTGCATCGCGCGACGTGCCCGACGGGGAATCGCCTGGGGAGGGCCGTGCGCTCGGGCCGCTCACCTGCGGGCTGTGGAAACGTCTGCTCCCTCGTGGCGGCACGGCCCGATGCTGTTCGTATGACCGGCAGACCCCGTCCGCTCCCGCCCGAGCTGCCCTACACCGTGTTCACCGCGACCGAGGCACGCCGTGCCGGCATCTCGGCGTCGAGGTTGCGGGCGTCGGACCTCAGATCCCTCAGTCACGACCTGTGGGCCCGGACCGACGGGACCGTGACCGAGCGCGACATCGTTGCCGCGCTCTGTCGACGCGACCGCCACGTCTTCGCCGTCGGGCTCACGGCGGCGCGCCTCTGGGGCTTTCCCCTGCCCGGATCCCTCGGGCGCGAGGTGGTCGCCGCCCCGTCCTCGCCACGCAGGGTCGGCGGACGCCGGGTGTACAAACCGGGCGGACGCGCCGTCGACACCCGGATCCACATGGGCACCTCGGGGACGCTGCGCCGGGAATCGGCCCTCGTGCACTGGAGCCGCTTGTCCGTCGACCGGGTCCGTCTCGGCGAGGAGCCGGGCGTGCGGCTCACCTCGCGGATCCGGACCCTGCTCGACCTCGCGGGGATACTCGGGCAGGACGACCTCGTCATCATCGGCGACCATCTCGTGCGCATGCCCCGCCCGGCGCTGGAAGGGAGGGCTGATCCTCATGCCTCGGTCGAGGAGCTGGCCGAGATCGCGGCGCGGTTCCGCGGACGGGGAGCAATCACGGTGCGGGAGGCGATGGCCCAGGCGCGCGTGAGCAGCGACTCACCGGCGGAGACCCGCCTGCGTCTGGCCGTGGTGAGGGCGGGGCTGCCTGAACCCCTCGTCAACGTCCGCGCCGTGGTGAACTCCGGCGAGAGGCGTGAACCCATCGACCTCGGCGAGCCGGACCTGCACTGGCCACGATGGCGGGTCGCCCTCGAGCACGAGGGCCCGAGGCACCTGCGCGCCGAACAGTTGCCGCGGGACATCGCGCGTGCGGAGCGGCGGGAGAAGGCCGGGTGGATCGAGGTCCGCACGACGGCCGGGGACCTCGGCACTGGTTGTCGCAGGGGCGTGGCGCGAGTCCGGGACGCCCTCCTCCGGCACGGCTGGCAACCTTCCTGACCGTGGGACGTCCGCCGTGGCGCATGATGCAGCGGGGGCGGGCGGTCACGTGGGGAACGGACACGCCGAGATCGACATGGGGACCACTTTCGGCCCAGGAAAGTGGGCCCCATGTCGATCTCGGTTCCCGCGTCTTGATGCCCGGTTCTCGATACCCAGGCACGTGGTGACGTTCTCGGCGGGGTCGTGGCGGGGCGTGCGGTGCGGGGCCGGCGGCTCAGGTCAGGTGGGGCCAGAGCGGGCGCGGGGCGGCGGCGAGGGCGAGGGAACGGGCGAAGCCGGCCTGGTCCAGCAGGTGCGTGCCGACGTCGGTCTCCCGCGAGTCGGTGACCAGATCGGTCTCCGGGTCGCGCCGGGTCGCCCACAGCCGCTGGGCATACGCCTCGGTGATCTTCCGGCCCTGCACCCGGGCGCCCAGGATCGACTCGGCCATCAGCAGGTTCGACAGCAGGATCGCGTTGAACTGGAGCGGCTGCTCGTCGAAAGGGCCGCCCTCCTCGAAGGGCCGGTAGTGCGCGATCACGGCCTCGACCAGGGCCAGGGCGTTCTCGCGGTGGACGGACTCGCCGGTGATCTCGTAGGCGAGGGCCTCGGCACCCAGCGGCACGCCCTGGTTGTAGGTCCAGAAGGTGGTGTCGATCTCCCCGTCGGGCTGGATGTTGTCCCAGTACAGACCCTCCGGGGCCAGCAGGGTCTCCCGGGCCCAGTGCATCCACCGCAGGGCGTCCTCGAGCGCTGCGGGGTCCCCGTTCAGCTGGTACAGGCGCAGAGCGACCTTCGCCGAGGGGACGGTGGAGACGGTGTTGCGACTGCGCATCCCTGCGCCCTGGGTCCAGAAGATGCCGCCGGGGGAGGCGAAGGCCGGGTCGGTCGACTCCCCGGAGCGGAAGAGCTCCAGCAGCGCCGCGGCACGCCCCAGATCACCCGCGGTCCCACCGCTGACCAGGTGCTGCTCGATCTCGAGCAGCGCGATCCAGTCGTTGTCGTCGTAATAGAAGTCGCCGTGGGCGCCCTGGGCGGAGTCGGTCGCGGCGGTGTATCCGGGCAGGCCCGTGGTGCCGCCCGCGGGGTACCAGTAGTGCTCCTGGGCGCGGATCAGGGCGGCGTCGGCCGCGTCGAGGTCGAGTCCGCCGGTGTCCGCGGGCGGGCCGCCGGCCCCGAGCGCGGCGATCAGCTCGGTGACCGCGGCGCGGGCCTGCGACAGCGGCCAGACGAAGGTGAACTCGGGATCGTCCTCCTGGCGGGGGACGCGTTCGATGAGCATGTCCGGGTCCGTCTCGGCGCGGAAATGCGTCAGCAGCGCCTCGGAGGCCGCGATCGCGCGGGCACGGGCCTCCGCGGGGTCGACGCCGGGACCGGGTCGCTCGACGGGCGCCGCGGTGGCCGCGGGCGCGGCGGTGGCCGCGGGCGCGGCGGCGAGGGCCGCCGTGGAGGTGAGGGCGGCGGCGGAGAGCACGCCGCGGCGCGAGGGAGCAGGGGGAGCGGCCGGATCGGTCATGGAAAGGCACCTCGGTGTGCGATCGGGAGTGGGGCGGCCCCCACGGTAGTGGCCGCTGTGACCTGGCGCACCCGCTCTCGCCGATGCCGAGCGGCGGGCGCCGCGCCTCACACGGTGCGGCGCTGACCCCGGGACGCGGCGTCCTCGTCCTTGACCAGGAGGTTCCCGATCGGCGGATCGGTGACCCAGCTCGTCACCGTGGCCACGATGCGCCGGGAGAGCACCGCCGTGATCGCCAGACCGATGACGACCAGCACCAGGGGAGCCCACCAGTTCTCGACCCAGGCGAAGGGCTCGTCGACGTAGCGGATCGGCAGCAGCACCAGCGGATGCAGGAGGTAGATGGTCAGCGAACGGGCCCCGAGCGCGGTCCAGAACGTCTCGCCCAGCGGGGTCGCGAGCAGGAGCGCGACGGTCCCGATCATCCCGGCCGCGAGCACCAGGACCTGCATGATGATCGCGACCGGGGTTTCGTAGGGGCCGTCGGCGTAGCTGCCGCGGAGGAAGAAGCGGGCCACGGAGAACATCTCGTGGGTGGCGAAGGAGAACGCCAGCGCCCCCACCAGCACGAGAACGCCGATCCACACCCGGTGACGCATCGTCTTCAGCTTCTGCAGCATCTCCGGCGTCGTCACCAGCCCCAGCACGAAGAACGGCATCATCTCGAAGAAGCGTCCCAGGGTGAAGGTCCCGTCGAGGCCGGGATCCAGCGGCGCGATGACCGCGATGGCGACGGCGAACACGAGCGGATACCGCAGCGCCCGCAGCACCGGTGTCGCCAGGCGCCACATCAGCAGCGCCAGCAGGAACCACAGCGTCCAGGCGGTGGAGGTGAACTGCAGATGGAACTCCTGGCCCAGCAGCAGGGTCTTGCCGACCTCGTGGAGCATCTGGAAGATCAGGTACGGCACGGCCATCGCCGTCAGCAGACGCCGCACCTGTCTCGGCTCATTGCGGTAGGACCGCGAGAGGAACCCCGAGATCGCCACGAACGCTGCCATGTGGAAGGAGTAGATCCAGGTGTGGATCGCGCCCCCGAGGTAGTCGCCCTTGCCGTCGAAGCACTCGAGTGTGTGCCCGATGACGACGAGGGTGATCAGGATGCCGCGCGCGTTGTCCAGGAACGGATCACGAGGCTTCTTCCCCGCAGCGGTCGGCGGGACCGCCGTACCGGCCTGCGGGGCATCGGGGCGCGGACTTCTCGGGTCGGCGTCGGCCATGGGGCTCCTCGATGCTCAGGTCTGGGAGGACC
Organism: Brachybacterium sacelli; assembly: GCF_017876545.1. Taxonomy (NCBI): domain Bacteria; kingdom Bacillati; phylum Actinomycetota; class Actinomycetes; order Micrococcales; family Dermabacteraceae; genus Brachybacterium; species Brachybacterium sacelli. The sequence goes on from NZ_JAGIOD010000002.1 coordinate 1,380,052, forward strand.
GCGTCAGGCTACGACGTCGGCGCCTCGACCGCGCCGAGGCGCGCCCGACCCTGCGTGGCCACGGGCATAGCCGCGCCCACCGGTGAGATCCAGCTGGTGCGGCAGGGGGTTGCCGTAGCGGTGGTCGGTGGCGCTGATTGCCTGCTCGCGCAGGAAGGCCAGCATCTCCACCCGGGCGCTGACGAGAACCGGACCGGTGAACAGCGCGACCTCGACGTTCTGGGCGATCGCCGTGCGCAGGTCCTCGTCGGCCTCCCCGAGCAGACGGATCCGCGACTGCGCGAGACCGGGCACCCGGCGGGCGAAGTCCGGCGCGTCCTCGACCTGGACCTGCGCTCCCGAGAGCGCCGCGGCGGTGGCGACCTCGGCCAGCACCGGATCGGCGAGGGAGACCTCCACCTCGGCGTCGACCGTCGCCGCGGCATGCAGCACGCGGGCGAGCTCGGCGGCGGAGGTCCCGGCGGCGGCGCGGATCAGGACCGGGAGGGGCAGGTGGCGCAGCACGTTGATCTCCCCGTGCAGATCCTGCACGTCGCGGGGGCCGAAGGTGTCGGCCCAGTGCTCGCGGTCGGAATGCCGGGCCGCGGCGAGCCACGAGTCCTCGTCGGCGACCGCCAGGGCGGTGCCCGCATCGGCGGCGTCCATGAGGTGGACGAGGTAGTTGGGCCCACCCGCCTTCGAGGTCTGCCCGATCGCCGAGCGCTTCCACCCGCCGAACGGCTGACGCTGCACGATGGCCCCGGTGATGCCGCGATTGACGTACAGGTTGCCGGCCTCGACATGCTCGGTCCACCAGGCGATCTCCGCCGGGTCCAGGGAGTGCAGCCCGGCCGTGAGCCCATAGGCGGTGCCGTTCTGTATCCGCACGGCGTCCTCGAGGGTCTCGGCGTGGATCATGCCGAGCACCGGGCCGAAGTACTCCGTGAGGTGGAAGGCGGAGCCCTCCTCGACGCCCGCGCGGACGCCGGGGGAGAAGAGACGGCCGGACTTGTCCAGCTGCCGGGGGCGCGAGAGCCAGGTCTCCCCGTCGCCCAGCTCGCTGAGGCCCGAGGCGAGCTTCTCGCCGGGCTGCTCGATGACGGGGCCCATCTGCACGGTCGGGTCCGTCGGCTCGCCGACGTGGAGGCTGAGGACCGCATCGGCCAACTGTGCGGAGAAGCGACGGGAGTCGGAGACGGAGCCGACGGTGATCACCAGGGAGGCGGCCGAGCACTTCTGCCCGGCATGACCGAAGGCGCTGGTGGCGACGTCGTGCGCGGCCAGGTCGAGATCCGCGTGCGGGGTGACGATGATCGAGTTCTTCCCGCTGGTCTCGGCGAGGATCCTCAGCTCCGGCCGCCAGGAGGCGAACATCTCGGCGGTGTCCGAGCCGCCGGTGAGGATGAGCTGATCGATCCGGGGATCGGCGATCAGGGCGCGACCCACCTCGTTCTCCGGGACGTCCACGAGGGTCAGGACGCCCTCGGGGACACCCGCCTCGTGCAGCAGGCGGCCGATGAGGGCGCCGCAGCGCCGGGACTGCGGGGCCGGTTTCATGATCACGGCGCTCCCGGTGACCAGCGCCGCCAGTGTGCCGCCGGTGGGGATCGCGACCGGGAAGTTCCACGGCGGGGTGACCAGCGTCAGTCGGCGTGGCGCGAAGGCGACGTCCTCCTCGCGATCCAGCTGCTCGGCCTGCTCGGCGTAGTAGAGGGCGAAGTCGATGGCCTCGCTGATCTCCGGATCGCCCTGCTCGAAGGTCTTGCCCGTCTCTGACGCCATGACCTCGAGCAGGTCGGCGCGGTGCGCGGCCAGGGTGCCGGCGGCGCGGCGCAGCACCTGGGCGCGCCGGGAAGCCGGCAGCGCTGACCAGGCCCGCTGGGCCTCGACCGCCCGCGCGATCATCGACCGGACGCCCTCGACCGTCTCGATCCGGGCAGCGCGGACCTCCTCCTCGCCGAGGGTGGAGGCCCGGATGCGATGGGTGATGGTCTCGGCCCACGCCTGGTTCGCGGGCGTGGACAGATCGGTGTCGGGAGTGTTGCGGAAGGCGCCGGGGACGGCGGGCAGGGTCGGGGTGCCCAGCGCGATGGGCTCGCCGCCGCGGGTCTCGAGCGTACGGTCCTGGTCGCGGTGGGTGTTTGCCGAGGTCTCGGTCAGGGCCCGTTGGAGGGCGCGGGTGAAGCGCTCCTGCTCGCGGCCGAACAGATCCGGCTCGGTGTCGAGCTCGAAGGCGGCCGACAGGAAGTTCTCGGAGGAGGCGTTCTCCTCGAGGCGGCGCACCAGATAGGACACGGCGACGTCGAAGTGGTGGGGGTGGACCACCGGGACGTAGAGCCGCATGGTCCCGGTCGCCTCGCGGACCACCGCCTGCTGGCCGGGCGCCATGCCGGCGAGCATCTCGAATTCGACGCCGCTGCCGTCGCCGGCGGGGATGTTCCGCTCGCCCATCAGCAGATGCGCGAAGGCGACATCGAAGAGGTTGTGGCCGGCCACGCCCAGGTGCACGGAGGCCAGCTGCTGGGGATGCAGGGCTTCGAGCAGCATCCGCTTGTACTGCGCGTCGGTCTCCTCCTTGCTGAGCAGCGGAGCCTGCGTCCACCCGTGCACGGAGGCGTCGACCTTCTCCATCGCGAGATTCGCCCCCTTGACCAGGCGCACCTTCACCGGCGCACCCCCGGCGGCCACGCGGCGTTCGGCGAAGCGACGCAGCCGCTCCATCGCCGAGGGCGCATCGGGGAGATAGGCCTGCAGCACGACCCCGGCGTGCAGCTGCGCGAGCTCGGGACGGTCCAGCAGCTTCTCGAAGACCTGCAGGGTCAGCTCGAGGTCCCGGTACTCCTCCATGTCCATGTTCACGAAGGTGGGATGGTCCCCGCGGGCCGCATCGAGGTACAGCGGCAGCAGGGTCTCGACGATGTGCTCGACGGTCTGGGAAGCGGCCCACAGGGGAAGGTGGTCCACGATCGAGGAGACCTTGATCGAGACGTAGTCGAGGTCAGGGCGGGCGACGAGCTCGCGCACGCCCGCCAGCCGTCGCGAGGCCTCCTGCGCGCCGAGCACCGCCTCGCCGAGCAGGTTGATGTTCAAGGTGGTGCCATCGGCGGTCAGCCGTGAGATCGCGGAGGTCAGCGGGCCGCTGCGGGCGTCGAGGATGAGGTGGGAGACCATCCGGCGCATCGCGGCCTGGGCCGTGGGGACCACGACGGAGGGCGCGAGGCGCGAGGCGCTGCCGCCGAGGGAGACCACGCGGCGCAGCGCGGGCGGGAGGAAGGCGGGCGGGTCCTGGGCCAGACGGCGCAGCTCGACGGCCGCGGCCCGCGGGTCCTCGGGGCGGATCACACGGTCGACGAAGGCGAGCGTGAAGTCCAGGCCCTGCGGATCGCGCAGGAGGTCCGACAGCATCTTCGCGGGCCCGGGCACCGGGCGGGTCGCGGCGGCCTCGACCCAGGTGCGCACCTGGGCGGCGACGTCCTCGATGGTCAAGGTGGTGGTCATGCGCTCATCGAGCGGGAACTGCGACGGGGACAACGGGTCATCTCCTCGGTCGCCGTGCAACCACGGCGGGAACGGTCGGCGCGGGGCGTCCTTGCCCTGAAGCGATCGTAGAGCCTTCCGGGCGGTGGTGTCCGCACTGCTTAGCGCGCGCGCGTGGAGGTTCTGTGACCAGAAGGGGACGAGACGGGGACGGGACGCGACGGGAACCGGTCGGTAGGGTCGAGGTCGCATCGTGATGCTCCTGTGACACGATGCGATCCACGACAACGACGATCCCTGGAGGCAGCGATGAAGAAGCTCATTTTCCTGGCAGGTCTCGCCATCGGCTTCGTGGTCGGGTCGCGAGCCGGCCGAGGCCCTTACGAGTCCCTCGAGCGCACTGCCCGTCACGTGGCGGACGACCCGGAGGTCCAGCGCCGGGCCACCCAGGCCAAGGAGACGGCGGGACGCGTCGCGCAGGACACCGCGAGCACGGTGAAGGAGAAGGCTCCCGAGGTCGCCTCCAACGTGCAGGGAGCGGTGACGGGCGCCGCCGGCTCCGCCAAGGACCGCCTCGGCGGCGGCTCCGAGGAGTCGCTCGACGAGGACGCCGAGAACCTGGCGTCGAGCTCCGAGGACACCGCGGCCGCCGGCGGCGACGGCGAGGTCGGCGAGGACCGCCCGCTCAGCTCCTGACGCCGTGGGGCATCAGCCGAGCACGGTGACGCCGGCCCGCTCCTGCTCCTGGAGGAAGCACGGGCCGCACAGCGACACGTAGGTGACGGGGTCGACGGGGCCGGATCCGGCCTCGTCGATCGCGACCTGGGCACCCTCGAAGACGTGACGACCGCCGACCACCCGGCAGTTGAACTCCGCCTGCGATCCGCAGCGGCACATCGTCGGGAGCTTCTCGATGTTGTCCGCCAGCTCGAACAGACGCTGCGCGCCGGGGAACGTCGCGGTGCGGAAGTCGGTGCGCAGCCCGTAGCAGATCACCGAGATGCCGTCCTGCTTGGCGACGCGGAACAACTGATCGATCTGGGCGGGGTCGAGGAACTGCGACTCGTCGACCAGCACCGCGTGCAGGGGTCGCAGCCCTCGCTCGTCGGCGACCGCGTGGACGTGCTCGCGCAGCTCCTCGCCGCTGCGGGCCAGGACGTCGACCCGGCGTCGTGCCCCACCGCGCGCGACCACCCAGTCCTCGCCCTTGGTGTCCAGCGCCGGCTTCACCGTGAGCGTCGCGAGTCCCCGCTCGTCGTAGTTGTAGGCGGTCTTGACGAGGGTGTCGGACTTCCCGGAGTTCATCGCTCCGTACTTGAAGTGCAGCTTGGCCATGCGGTGGGCTCCGGGATCGGTGGTCGGCGGGTGCGGGGACCCAGCGTACGGCGCCGATCATCGTGCTCGGCGCGCAGCCTCAGAAGGAATCCAGGACGCTGGGCCGGGGCCCGGCCAGCAGCTCGTCGAGGAAGCGCTCGGCGGAGGGGTCCGCGACCGCCCCCAGGTCGAGCCGACGGGCATCGGCGAGGGTGCGGCCGCCGACCAGGAGCAGGGAGGCGGCATGGACGTCCAGGCGTGCCGTGCCGAGGACGAGCTCGGCCGCGTCACCGTCCGTGTCCTCCGGCGTTGCGGTGATCCTCCCGTCGGCGGCCGTGAGCAGCCAGCGCCCCGCGGCGCGGCAGGTCCCCGGCGGGACCGTGTCGTCCTCGACCACGAGCCGGATCGTGCCCCGCAGCGACGCCGGCGCACGGCGCGCCTCGAGGGTCGCCGCGGTGTCGATCACACGCATCATCACCAGCGGCACCGGGCCGGGCGCCGGGCGCGCACCACCCCCGGGCAGCGCATCGAGCACCGGGTCCTCCGTGCGCAGACGCAGGGTCGCCTCCTCGACCACCGTCGACCAGGACCCCAGCGAGCGCAGCAGCGCGAGACGGTCCTCCCGGGTGCGGCCGAGGATCTCGTGGACCTGCAGACCCGGGCCCTCGCCCCCGGATCTGGTCCACGAGAGGTACCCGTGGTCGGTGCCGGCCTCGTCCTGGAGCAGCAGCGCGGACCAGCCGCCGCCCGGCATCCCCTGCTCGAACAGGGGCCCCTCGCGCAGCAGCATCCCGTTGTCCCCGGCGGTCAGCTCCCGGTACACCGCGTGCAGCCGGGGCAGCGTGGCAGCGGTGACCGGAACCAGATGCCGCCCCGGGACCGGCGGCAGACGCTGCAGATCCACCAGCGGGACGATCAGGCGCTGCCCTCGGGCGACCACCTGGTAGCCGCAGCGACGGTAGATCGACGGATTCGAGGGGTACAGCATCGAGACGGCCATCGATTCCTCGGCACAGCGGGCGATGACCCCGGTCAGCAGCGTGCGGAAGACCCCGCCGCCGCGATGGGCCGGGTGCACGGCGAGCCCGCCGATGCCGCCGCTGCGGGCCACGCCGCCACCGAGGGCGAGGCGGTCGTGCCGGATCCGGGCGCCGGCGGCGAGCACGCCGTCGACCCCGCCGGGCAGCCCCGCGGAGTCGATGCCCACCGCCGTCTGGCCCGGGTCGAAGGGTCGGGGGCCGGTGTCCTCCCAGGTGCCGCCGAAGGCGTCGGCGGTCAGGGAGCGGTAGGGGACGTAGTCGTCGGGAGTGAGGTCACGCACGCGCATGCCGCCGAGTCTAGGGCGGGCCTGTTGCATACTGACAGCGCCCGCCCTGCAGCTGAGGAGATGCCGTGAGCCCACGCCGTGACGGCCCCGCGACGAGCACGCCACGCGGTGGCGCCCGCAAGCCCTACACGCGAGCGAACAAGGCGCAGCGCTCCAGTCGGGATGCCCTGACCCGTCGGCTCTCCGCCGGCGACCCCCGCAGCGAGCAGGCGCCGCAGCGCCGCATCCCCGTCGGCCTGTCGACCTCCTCCGTCTTCCCCTCCGGGGTGGAGGAGGCGTTCCGCCTGGCCGACCGGATCGGGTACGACGGGATCGAGGTGATGGTCTCCTATCCGCGGGACAGTCAGGACCCCGAGCTGCTGCGGCAGTACTCCGAGCGCTATGACCTGCCGATCCTCTCGCTGCACGCCCCGACCCTGTTCTTCCTGCAGGGGCTGTGGGGGCGCGACGCCTGGGTCAAGGTCGAGCGCACCGTCGAGATCGCCAAGGAGCTCGGAGTGCCCACCGTCGTGGCGCACCCCCCGTTCCGGTGGCAGGGCCGTTACGCCCGCGACTTCGTCACCGGCGTGGCCGAGCTCGAGGACACCCACGGCATCGCGATCGCGGTGGAGAACATGTACCCGTGGCGCCTCGGCGTGCGGGAGCTGCTGAACTACCTGCCCGATCACGACCCCACCGACGAGGACTACGCGCACGTCACGGTCGATCTCTCCCACGCCGCCACCGCCGGTGACGATGCGCTGGAGATGATCGACCGGCTCGGGGACCGCCTGACCCACCTCCACCTGGCCGACGGCTCCGGACGCACCACCAAGGACGAGCACCTCCCGCCGGGTGAGGGCAACCAGCCCTGCGCCGAGGTGCTGCGGAGACTGGCCAACCGCGGCTGGGAGGGCTCGGTGCTGCTCGAGGTCAGCACCAGCAACAACGACGACAAGCGGGAGGCGATCCTGCGCCAGTGCCTGCTGTTCGCCCGCCACCACCTGGGCCATCACCTCGACGACGACGAAGGGGCCTGACGGCACGACGTGGGATCCGCCACCCGGACAGACAGCCCTCAGCTGACGGTGTGAGAATGGCCGGTGCATGGGCCCGACCCGGTCGTGACCGCGCCGTCGCGTGAGCCGCACCGGACCGGCGTCCGTCCCGCGGCCATGCCACCAGGAATCGCACGAGACGAACGAGGTAGCGCACGCAGATGGGGAACGGGAACACAGGATTCGTCCACCGCAATGCCTCCCTGCTCTCGGTCGAGATGACCCTGCCGCAGGTCACGGTCACCTCCGACGAGATCGACGACATGCTCGCCCCGGCCCGCAAGCGGCTGCGGCTGCCCAAGGGCGTGCTGCAGCGGGTCGCCGGCGTCTATGAGCGGCGATGGTGGAAGGACCGCGACTCCGGCTGGAAACAGGGCGTCGTGCTCGCCGCCGAGCGCGCCATGGCCAAGGCAGGCATCATGCGCGACCAGGTCGGTCTGCTGATCAACGCCTCCGTCTCCCGCCAGCACCTCGAGCCCGCCGTGTCCACCGGGATCCACCATTCCCTGGGCATGCCACCCGGCTGCATGAACTTCGACATCACCAATGCGTGCCTCGGCTTCGTCAACGCCATGACCATGGCCGCCGGGATGATCGACGCGGGCCAGATCAAGTACGCCCTGATCGTCGGGGCCGAGGACGTCGAGGACGTCCAGCGCGGCACCATCGAACGCCTGAACTCCAAGACCGCCACCAAGCACGACTTCAACAACCAGTTCGCGGCCCTGACCCTGGGCTCCGGGGCCGCCGCCGCGGTCATCGGCCCCTCCGACGAGCACCCCGAGGGGCACCGCCTCACCGTCACCCAGGCCCGCGCCGGCACCGAGCACCACGAGCTGTGCGTGGCGGACATGCAGGACATGCGCACCGACTCCGCCGGACTGCTGGAGAACGGCATCTCCCTGATCCTCGACACCTGGAAGGGCGCCAACGACGCCGGCCACGACTTCAAGAGCATCGAGCACGTGATCCCGCATCAGGTCTCGATGGTCTACACCCGCAACTTCTCGAAGATCACCGGGGTGGGCATGGAACGCATCCCCGTGACCTTCCCCGACTGGGGGAACATCGCGGCCGAGGCGGTCCCGATGACCCTGGCGCACATCCAGGACGACGTGAAGCGGGGCGAGCGGGTGCTCCTGATGGGAGTCGGTTCCGGCCTGAACACGGCGATGATGGAGGTCCAGTGGTGAACGCCCGAGCCACCGGCCGCCGTCGGGCCCCGCTCCCCGAGACCCCGGCTGCGCAGAGCATGCCCGACGTCGATCCCCGCATCAGCCGCACCCTCGAGGTGCGCGACCACGCGGGGGAGCTGCGCCGCTGGCACCTGCTGGACTCCGGTCCGTGGCTCGCCGAGCGCGGCATCACCCCGCAGGGCACGCTGCTGGCGGTGCACGGCAACCCCACCTACTCGTTCCTGTTCCGCTCCCTGGTGCGTGAGGACATCCCCTGGCGCCTGGTGGCCGTGGACCAGCTGGAGATGGGCTGGTCCGAGCGCACCGGGGTGAAGCGCCGCTACCAGGACCGCATCACCGACCTCTCGCTGCTCACCGATGCGCTCTCGCTGCGGGGACCGGTGGTCACCGTCGGCCACGACTGGGGCGGTCTGATCTCCGCCGGCTGGGCGCTGGACAACCGCCACGACCTGGCCGGGATGATCCTCACCAACACCGGCCTGCACCAGGACCTGGGGGAGTCGCTGCCCAGGGCGCTGCAGCTGGCCACGACCCCGGGATTCCGCACCGCCTCCACCTCCGTGACCGATGCGTTCGTGCGCACCACCCTCTCGCTGTCGAGGCCCGCGCTGGCGCAGGAGGTCCAGGACGCCTATCTCGCGCCCTACCGCACGCGGGGCCGGCGCAAGGGCATCGACCAGTTCGTCGCCGACATCCCCGCCGGCGCCGATCACCCCTCCCGGCCCACGCTCGAGCGGGTCGCCGAGGGCATCCGCGACCTGACGGTGCCGACGCTGCTGGCCTGGGGCCCGCGGGACATCACCTTCTCCGACCGCTTCCTCCGCGACCTCCTCGAGCGCGTGCCCCACGCCGACGTCCACCGTTTCGAGAAGACCTCCCACCTGGTGTGGGAGGACGCCGATGTCGCCGGACTCGTCGCCGAGTGGCTGCGTTCCCGCTTCGGCCCCGAGGCCGCCCAGGACGAGCCCGCGGGCACCTGGCGCCCGGTCTCCTCCTTCGCGCAGCAGGCTCCCGAGCAGCACGTCGGCGAGCCGATCGCCCGCCTGGCCGCCGACCCCACCCACGCCCACCGGCCCGCGGTGGTCGAGATGGCCGACGCCGACGGGCGTCGCCGCGAGATCTCCTGGTCGCTGCTGAACCGACGGGTGGACGACATCGCCGCCGGCATGCTCGGCCACGGCATCCGCCCCGGCGACCGCGTGAGCATCCTGATCACTCCCGGCGCGGACCTCACCGCCGTGCTGTACGCCTGCCTGCGCCTCGGCGCCGTCGCCGTGATCGCCGACGCCGGGCTGGGCGTGCCCGGCCTCACCCGCGCCGTGATCGGCTCGCACCCGGACTGGCTGATCGGGATCCCCCGGGCGCTGGTCGGCGCCCGCGCGATGGGCTGGCCCGGACGTCGGATCAGCGTCGAGCAGCTGCCCACCGTCGACCGCGCCGCCCTCGGGGTCGAGACCTCGATCGCCCAGCTGGCCCGGTCCGGCTCGATGATGCGCGACCTCGGCGCGCCGCTGGACGCCGCCTGGCCCGCTCCGGACGCCGACGCGGCGATCCTGTTCACCTCCGGCTCCACCGGGCCCGCCAAGGGCGCCGTGTACACCCACCGGCAGATGAGCGCCATGTTCACCGCCGTCGGCGACACCCTCCAGCTCGATCCCGAGCGCGGGCTGGTCGCCGGCTTCGCGCCCTTCGCACTGCTGGGCCCCGCGCTCGGGGCGCCGTCCGTGGTGCCCGACATGGACATCACCCGCCCCGGGGAGCTGACCGCCCCCGCCCTGGCCGCAGCGATCGACGCCCTCGGCGAGCCCGCCGTCTTCACCGCCCCCGCGGCCCTGCGCAACATCCTGGAGACGGCCCCGCAGCTCGACGAGTACGGACGGGCCGCGATCGCGAGCGCGGCGAGCTTCTTCTCCGCCGGCGCCCCGATCCCCGCGCACCTGCTGCGGGAGCTGCGCAGCCTGATGCCGCACGCGAGGGCGCTGACGCCCTACGGGATGACCGAGTGCCTGGCCGTGGCGGCCATCGACCTCGAGGGCATCGAGGCGGCGGGCGAGGGCTCCGGCGTGTGCGTCGGCCGCCCCGTGCCGCGGGTCGAGCTCGCCGTGGCCGTCATGGACGGTGAAGGTCGCACCCCCGGCGAGATCTCGCAGCAGGCCGACGTAACGGGCGAGGTGCTCGTGCGCGCCCCGCACGTGCGCGACCGCTACCTGATGCTCTGGGGCACCACGCACCGCTCCATGCGTTTCACCGGCTGGCACGCCACCGGCGACGTGGGCCACCTGGATGCCGAGGGGCGACTGTGGATCGAGGGCCGCGCGGACCACGTGCTGGCCACGGCCGATGGACTCTTCACCCCCGTGCAGGTCGAGGACGCCGCCGAGACCGTGCCGACGGTGCGGCGGGCCGGTGCCGCCGCCGTCGGCCCCCGCGGCACCCAGCAGGTCGTGGTGGTCCTCGAGACCGAGGACGGCTACCGGGCCGGAAAGGCGGGACGGCCCCGCGCCGCCTCGACCTCTTTGCAGGAGGCCGTGCGCCGCGCCGTGCGCGAGCGCTCCGGGGCGGAGGTGGTCGCGGTCTTCACCACCAGCGCCCTGCCCACCGACATCCGGCACAACTCGAAGATCGACCGGGCTGCGCTGTCCCGCTGGGCCGGTCAGACCCTGCGCGGGGAGTGGGCCGACGCCCTGTGAGCGCCCCGACGATCGTGGTCACCGGCGCCTCCGGCATGCTCGGCGGTGCCGTCGCCACGACCCTGCGTGACCGCGGCGCGCGGGTGCGCGCCTTCCAGCGCCGCCCGGCCGGCCTCCCCGGCGTCGAGGACGTCACCGGTTCGCTGACCGCCCCCGAGGAGGTCCGTCGCGCGGTCGACGGGGCCGACGCCGTCGTCCACCTCGCCGCCAAGGTGTCGATCTCGGGGCCCGAGCACGAGTACCGCGCGATCAACATCGACGGCACCCGGAACGTGCTGGACGCCCTGCGCGCGGGAGGAGGCGGGTCGCTCGTGAACGTCTCCTCCCCGTCGGTCGCCCATCTCGGCCGCGCGATCGAGGGGGACGGGGCCGCACCGGCCGACCCGACCCGTGCTCGCGGCCCCTATTCCCGCACCAAGGCCGCCGCCGAGCTGCTGGCCATGGGGGCCGACGGCGAGGACGGCCTGGCGGTGACCACGGTCCGCCCGCACATCGTGTGGGGCCCCGGGGACACGCAGCTGGTGGGCCGGATCGTCGACCGGGCACGGCGCGGACGGCTGCCCCTGCTGGACGAGGGCATGGCCCTGATCGACACCACCTACGTCACCAATGCCGCCGACGCGATCGTCGCCGCCCTCGACCGCATCGAGGACGTCCACGGCGAGAGCTTCGTGATCACCAACGGTGAGCCCCGCACGGTGCGGGACATCTTCGGCGGCTGGTGCGACGCGGCCGGCGTCCCCCGTCCCAGCGTGCGCCTTCCCGGCTCCGTGGCCCGTTTCGCCGGCCGCGTCGTCGAACGGGTCTGGGAGCACCGCCCCGGGCATGACGAACCGCCGATGACCGAGTTCCTCGCCGAGCAGATGTCCACCGCGCACTGGTTCGACCAGCGCCGCACCCGCGAGCGCCTGCAGTGGACCCCGCAGGTGACCCTGGACGAGGGCAACGAGCACCTCGCCGCCTGGTTCCGCGAGCACCCGGTCGCCGCCGGATGAGGTTACGGTGCTCGGTGTCCTCCCTCCCCTCCGCACGGAAGATCCCGGACCCGACATGAGTCAGAACGCCCCCGCCCCTGAACCCGACGGCGCCGAGCCCGCCGAGCCCACCGAGGCCGAGCTGCTGGCGGAGATCGACGCCGAGCTCGCCGCCGAACGCTCCGCGACGCAGCGGGCCGGGGCGCGGCTGACCGGTGCTGTGCTGCTGATCGGCGGGATCATCGGCTGGATCGCGGCGCTCGCGCTGCAGATCGACAAGGACTACCTGCTCGCGCACCCCGGGGAATCCCTGGCCTGCGACATCAACCCGTTTATCTCCTGCGGCAACGTGATGATGACCTGGCAGGCCTCCGCCCTGGGCATTCCCAACCAGGCGATCGGGCTCGCCGGCTTCGGGATCATGGCGGCGATCGGCTCGCTCATGCTCAGCGGCGCCCACCTGCCCACCTGGTTCCGCTGGGCCCGCCTGGGCGGTATGACCTTCGCGTTCGGGTACATCCACTTCCTGGCGATCTCGGCCATCTATCTGATCCGGGCGCTGTGCCCCTGGTGCATGGTGATCTGGGCCGTGACCGCCCCGATGTTCTTCGCGAACCTCGCCCATCAGATCGAGAGCGGCGACGTGCGGGTTCCCGGCCTGCTCGGGCGCGTGCTGCGCCACTGGGTGCTCCTGTCCCTGGCCTGGTATGCGCTGGTGATCCTCGCGATCCTCGCCGGCTTCTGGCGGCAATGGCTCGCGATGGCCGGGCTGCTCTGAACCTTTCGGCGCTCCGGAGGGTGCACGCGGCCTCGCCGCGCTGATCCTTCCTCCCCAAGGGGTCTTCGTCCCCAGCGACGCCGTCGCCCATGATCCCGGGTGGCCGCTGTCCCTAGGGTCGCGGGCATGGGAGCACACGCAGGATCCGGCGGCGGAAGTCGCGGCCGGGCCGGGCGGCACCGCCGCACCGGTCAGGCCCTCGTCGAGCGCCGCGACCACACGGACGGCGACCGCCCTCGTCGCCTCGCGCTGCCGTCCCCCTCGCCCTCCGCGCTGGTGGGCATCGCCGTGCTCGTGCTCATCGCCGTGGGCGTCATCCACCTCTCCGGAGCGGGCTCCGCCGTCCCGCTGGAGACCCCGCCCGTGACCGCGGCGGAGACGAGTGCGGAGACGCCGCGCGAGACCGCGGGCGACCCCTCGGACGGCGGCGGGGACGGTGAGGACGGCGAGGACGGCGGGGACACCGCGAGCTCCGCGGCGCCCTCCGGTCCCGCCGAGCTCCTGGTGCACGTCTCCGGGGCGGTGGCGACACCGGGCGTGGTGCGCCTGCCCGCCGGAGCGCGCGTGGACGACGCGCTGCGCGCTGCGGATGGGGCGAGCGAGGACGCGGAGCTCTCCGCGGTGAATCTGGCCCGACCGGTGGCCGATGGGGAGCAGATCCACGTGCCCCGTCCCGGTGAGGAGCCGCCGGTCCCCGCCGCAGGCAGCCCCGACGATGCCGGGGCGACGGGGGAGCCGGCCGACGACACGGGAGCCGACGGCGGCCCGATCGACCTCAACTCCGCGAGCGCCGCCGAGCTGGAGGAGCTGCCGGGTGTCGGTCCCGCGATCGCCCAGCGCATCGTCGAGCACCGTGAGAAGAACGGCCCCTTCGCCTCGGTCGACGACCTGCTCGAGGTCTCCGGGATCGGCCCCGCCACGCTCGAGGAGATCCGCGCACAGGCAGCCGTATGACCTCCGCCGATCTCCGCCTCCTCCCGGCCGCGACCTGCGTCTGGGCCCTGGCCGTGCTCGGTGTCACCGCAGGGACGGCGGCGGCGGTCGCCGGCGGCGCCCTGCTGATCGCCGGGGTGCTGACCGCCCTCCTGCTCACCGGTGGGATGCGCACCCGGCACGGACTGCTCGCCCATCTCGGGATCATCGCCCTGGCCGGGGTGCTGCTGTTCCCCGCCCTGGAACGCCACGGCGGCAGCGACCGGCAGCTCGAGGACGCGGCCGGTGACGGCCTGATCGTCGAGCTCACCGTGATCGCGGGGGAGGATCCTGCCCCTCCCGAGGCCGGCCCCGCCTGGGCCCGCAGCGGGATGCAGATGATGGCGCGCACCGTGGCCGGTCCCGCGCGACTGGGACGCGAGCAGGCCGAGCTGCCCGCCTCGCTGCCGCTGCTGGTGCGCGCCGAGGGGGAGAGCGCCGACGCCCTGGCCCGGATCCGGGACGGACAGGCGATCCGCGTGCGCGGCGTCCCGAGCACCAGCGGCGATCTGCTCGTGCTGCGAGCCACCGAGGTCTCCCCGGCCGAGACCGCGGCCGGGTCCGAGCGGCTCCGTGCTGCCCGCGCGGCGCTGCGGGACCGGGCCCGTGAGCACACCGCCCATCTGCCGGACGACGAGGCTGCTCTGGTGCGGGGCATGACCACGGGGGACACCTCCGGGCTCGGTGCGGAGACGGAGGAGATGATGCGGCGCGCGGGGATCTCGCACCTGGTCGCGGTCTCCGGGGCGAACATCGCCCTGGTGCTCGCCGCGGTGCTGGGGCCCCTCCTGCTGGCCGGGGTCCGGCGCCGCCCCCGGCTCGCCGTGGCCGGCGCGGTGATGGCGGGCTACGTCTGGCTGGTCGGGGACGAGCCCAGCGTCCAGCGCGCCGCCACCATGGCCGCCCCGCTGCTGGCCGCCCGCTTCGCCGGGGTGAGGGCCTCCCCGGTCGCGGCACTCGCCCTCACCGTCGCCCTGTGGTCGGTGCTCGACCCGGTCACCGCCGCCTCGGTCGGCTTCCTGCTGTCCGCCCTCGCCACCGCAGCGATCCTCCTGGCCGCGCCCCCGGTCGCGGGTGTGCTCCGCGAGCTCAGCGGCGAGCGGCTGGGCAGGACGCCGGCGCTGGTGATCGCGGTGCCGCTGGTCGCGCAGCTCGCGTGCACGCCCCTGCTGATCCTGCTGACCCCCGAGGTCTCGGTCTGGGCGGTGCCGGTCAACCTGCTGGTCGGGCCCCTCGTCGGCCCCACCACCGTGATCGGGCTGCTGGCCCTCGTGATCGGCCTGTTCTGGCCCGCGGCGGCGCAGGCCCTGGACTCGGTCGCCGCCGGGGGAGCGCACCTGGTGCTGCTCATCGCGCGCACCGCGGACTCCCTGCCCGGCTCCCGGATCGCCGTACCCGAGGGCGGGACGGGAGCCCTGCTGGCCGTCGCGGTGCTGCTCGGCCTGACCCTCGCGATCGCCGCCCGCCGGGTGCCGCTCGTGCGCTGGGTGACCGCTGCGGTGCTGGTGGCCGCGCTGGCCCCGGGCATCGGCCGGATCCTCCCGGGCGGGAGCGTGCCGGGGTGGACCCTCGCCGTCTGCGCCGTCGGTCAGGGGGATGCCCTGCTGCTGCGAGCCACCGGTGACCCGCAGCGTGCGCCGACCGTGCTCATCGACACCGGGCCGGATCCCGCTGCACTGGGCCGCTGTCTGGATCGTCTGCAGGTCGCGACCATCGACCTGCTGGTCCTCACCCACCCCCATCTCGACCACACCGGCGGTCGTACGGCTCTGACCGGAGCCCGCGCTCCCGAGGCGCAGTGGATCTGCCCGCTGCCGGAGGCCGCGGACGAGGCCGTCCCCGGCGTCCCGGCGACCGTGGCCACCGCCGGGCGCACCTGGCGGGAGAGCGGCATCGCCCTGGAGGTGCTGTGGCCGGGCTCGGCCGAGGACGCCGTCGCCGCCACCGCCCGCGAAGAGGGCTCGGGGGAAGGGGACGCCGCCAACGACTGCTCCGTCGTCCTGGCGGCGACCTGGGCCGACGGCACCCGTCTGGTCTCGCTCGGGGACCTCGAGCCCGCGGCCCAGGCGGAGCTGCTCACCGCAGACCCGGGGCCCGCCGACATCGTCAAGGTCGCCCATCACGGCTCCCGCCGTCAGGACGAGGACCTGTACCGCCTCCTCGACCCGGAGCTCGCGCTGATCACCGTCGGCCGGGAGAACACCTTCGGCCACCCCACCGACGAGGTGCTCGGTCTGCTCCGCTCCCTGGGCACCCCGGTGATCCGCACCGACGTCCACGGCACCGTCGTCCTGTCCGCCGCGGGGCCCGACACGGCACGATCCGTCGGCCCGGCCCGATAGGATCGACCCTCGTCCCCGAGCAGTGAGGAGATCCCGTGAGCGATGTCGAGTGGCACAGCGTCGCCCTCGCACCGATCGTGCTCGTCCACGGCACAGAGACGCTGATCGCCGAGCGCGCCGTGCGACGGCTGCGGACGCTCGCCAAGGAGGCCGACCCGTCGGTCGCGGTCCACGACCTCTCCGGGGAGGCCGCCGGTCCCGGCGCCCTCACCCAGGTCGCCAGCCCCTCCCTCTTCGGCGAGCCGCGCTTCGTGCTCGTGCCCGATCTGCAGTCCGCACCGGACGCCCTCGTGCTCGAGATCCAGGAGTACGTGAAGAACCCCGAGCCCGAGGTCGCCCTCGTGCTCGTCCACCGCGGCGGCAACCGCGGCAAGAAGCTCCTGGATGTCCTGAAGATGGCGGGAGTCCCCCGGGTCGACGCGAGCCCGGTCAAGCGCGCCGGCGACAAGCAGGCCTTCGTAGCCGCGGAGTTCGCCCGGGCAGAGCGCCGTATCCAGCCCGAGGCGGTGGCCGCCCTGGTCGACGCCTTCGGCACCGACCTGGCCGAGCTCGCGGCCATCAGCCGCCAGCTCATCGAGGACACCACCCCGGACGAGGGACAGCAGGCGCCCCGGATCACCGCGCAGGACGTGCACGCCGTGACCGCGGGCCGGGTGGAGTCCACCGCCTTCGCCGTGGCCGATGCCGCGATCGCCGGCAAGGAGCAGGAGGCCCTCCAGCTGCTGGCTCAGGCCCAGCTCGCCGGAGCCGACCCGGTGCCGATCGTCGCCGCGATCGCCTCCAAGATGCGCTCGCTCGCGAAGGTGACCGCGTCCGGGGCGAGCCCCCGCAGCCTCGGCATGCCCGACTGGATGCTCCGCAACCTCTCGCGCGAGGCGAGGAGCTGGACCGATCGCTCCCTGGCCCGCTCCCTCGAGGCCGTCGCCCGCGCCGATCACGAGGTCAAGGGTGCCGGGCGCGATCCACGGTGGTCCGTGCAGCACATGGTGATGGAGATCTGTCGTGCCCGCCGGGCGCGCTGACCAGGTGACCGGCAGCCGCTGCACAGCCGCGTGCGAGCACGCAGAAGGCCCGGTACGGATCGTTCCGCACCGGGCCTTCGCGCACCCCGTCAGGCGGGGCGGCAGCTGAGCTGCGAGATCACCGAGCGCCGGCGACCAGCTTCGCGAGACCGGACTTGCGGTTCGCGGCCTGGTTCTGGTGGATGACGCCCTTGGAGACGGCCTTGTCGAGCTTGCGGGAGGCGACCTTGAGGGCCTCGTCGGCCGCGGCGGGGTCACCGGTGGTGACGGCGGCGCGGACCTTGCGGATGTGCGTCTTGAGCTCGGACTTCACAGCCCGGTTGCGCAGACGCGCCTTCTCGTTGGTCTTGTTCCGCTTGATCTGGGACTTGATGTTTGCCACGAAGACTCTTCTCTAGTGCTGCTGAGGTGGATCATCCGGGACGGCCGAGGAACGGAGCCGGCGGGGACGGCGGTGGGGATTCGCCTGGAGACGCCGGTACCGGGTCGCTGCCACGGGTACACGTCCGGGTCGCACCACCGTCATCCCTGACACGGCGGGACCACGGCATGCGCACACCGAACGGTATGTCACACATACGAGGCAAGACCTTACCAGAACCCCTGCTCGAGCAGTGCTCGGTGTGCGGCGTGTCTCCTGCCGGTCCGGGCAGGTCATGCCCGGTCAGTCCCGTCGGTCGTGCACCCTGCGCACCGCCTCGGCCACCCGGGTGAAGCGCTGCTCGTCCAGACGTCCGCCCTCGCGGCGCACTGCGTCAGGATCCAGCCGCAGCAGACGATCGGCCCGCACCTCGGAGGGCCGGCTCTGCCGGTCCGAGTCCCCGGCACCGATGTCGACCCAGGTGGACCCGTGCTCATCGGTGGTCACCTCGCCGGATGCGGCCCGGTCGCGGGAGGTGAGCATCAGCGCCACCAGCACCTCGCCGGACCCGTCGGAGCCGCCGGTGGAGGCATCCTCCCGGGCCAGGACCAGCACCGGGCGGTCCTTGCCGCGAGTGATGTCCTCCTCGTAGGGCACGAAGGCCCACACCACCTCGCCCGGATCCGGGCGGTCGTCCTCGTGGGGGGCGTAGGCGATCTCGGGCGGACGGGACGGCTCCCGGTCCCGCAGCGCCCCGGCGGCCTCGGCGAGGGCAGCGTCGCCGGCGCCGTCGGTGCTCGGCCGGCGGGCGGCGCGGACCGCGGTGCGAGCGAGGTCCCGCGCCCCGCGACGCACGGCGGGGGAGCGCGAGGCGGTGCGGAGCACGGAGGTGAGGCGGGTCAGAAGGGACATGCTGCTCGCTTCCTGGCGTGAACCCGGGGGTGAGTGCCTACGTCGATCGGGGACGGTGTGAGAATGGTAGGCATGTCAGCCAGCTCTCTGTTCCGCCGTGTCGAGACGGGCTCGGGCTGCGACGAGATGTTCGCGCCCGACGGGTCGGTGCGGTCCACCTATGCGGCGCTGCACGACGCTCTCGCGGGCCTGGGCCCCGAGGAGTTCCGCGCACGCTCGGAATCCCTCGCGCACAGCTACCTCGACCAGGGCATCACCTTCGACTACGCGGGGGAGGAGAGACCGTTCCCGATCGACGCGATCCCGCGCGTGATCGCCGCTGACGAATGGTCCGGTGTCTCCCGAGGCGTCGCCCAGCGCGTGCGTGCCCTGGAGCACTTCCTCGACGACCTCTACACCGACCAGCGGGTCATCGCCGACGGGGTGATCCCCGTCGAGCTCGTCAGCTCCTCGAGCTCCCTCGTCGAGGTCATGCGCGGCTACCGTCCCCCCAACGGCGTGCGCATCCACATCTCCGGCATCGACCTGGTCCGCGACGGCGACGGGGAGTTCCGGGTGCTCGAGGACAACGTGCGCACCCCCAGCGGAGTCAGCTATGTGCTCTCGAACCGCCGCGCGATGGCCCAGACCTTCCCGGAGCTGTTCGCCCACCGGCCGGTGCGACGGGTCGGGGAGTACCCGGGTCGCCTGCTCAGCGCCCTGCAGGCCGCCGCCCCCGACACCGCGGGGGAGGAGCCCACCGTGGTGGTGCTCACCCCGGGCCGGTACAACAGCGCCTACTTCGAGCACTCCCTGCTGGCCCGCACCATGGGCATCGACCTGGTGGAGGCCGACGACCTCGTCGCCCGCAACGAGCGCATCTACATGCGCACCACCGCCGGACTGCGTCGCGTGGACGTCATCTACAAGCGCACCGACGACGACTTCCTGGACCCCGAGGTGTTCCGCCCCGACTCGGTGCTGGGGGTGCCCGGCCTGGTCCGTGCGATCCTCGCCGGCAACGTCGTGGTCTCCAACGCTCTCGGCAACGGCATCGGCGACGACAAGCTCACGTACACCTACGTGCCCGCTCTGATCCGTTACTACCTGGGCCAGGACCCGATCCTGCCCAATGTCGACACCTGGCGCCTGGAGGAGCCGGACTCCCTGGTCGAGGTGCTGGATCGTCTCGACGAACTGGTGGTCAAGCCGGTCGACGGCTCCGGCGGCAAGGGGATCGTCATCGGTCCGGCCGCCACCCGGGAGGAGCTCGACGCCCTGCGCGAGCGGCTCCTGACCGATCCGCGGGGGTGGATCGCCCAGCCCGTCGTGCAGCTGTCGACCATCCCCACCCTGGTCGACGAGGGCCCGGAGGCGCGGCACGTGGACCTGCGACCCTTCGCGCTGAACAGCGGCGACGAGGTCTGGGTGCTGCCCGGCGGTCTCACCCGGGTCGCCCTGCCCCGCGGAGAGATGATCGTGAACTCCTCCCGCGGCGGAGGCTCGAAGGACACCTGGGTGCTCGCGGCCGCACGGGCCGCCGCGGCGGTGCCCGGGTCGGGCCGGGCACCCGACGGGACCGTCGCCCCGCCCGACGAGCGGATCGAGGATCCCCTCGACGAGGACTACGACGGGTTCGACGACCTTCCCGAGGAGCGCACGGAGCTGCCGGCGCAGCAGCCCGACCCCGTGACCTCGGCGATCCCGATGCTCGATCACGACGACCTCGACGACGCCGAGGAGGGGGACCATGATGCTCAGTCGGATCGCTGATTCCGTGTTCTGGATCGGCCGTTACGTCGAGCGCGCCGACCAGACCGCCCGCATCCTCGACGTGATGCTGCAGTCGATCACCGAGGACGCCTCCCAGGACGAGCACCTCGCCTGCAGCGGCGTCTACGAGATCTTCGGTGTCGCCGAGCCGGTGGAGGCCGACCTCAGGGTGCAGCGGGTGCTGGACCTCCTGGTCACCGACCGGCAGAACCCCTCCTCGGTGGCCGGAGCACTGCAGATCGCCCGCGAGAACGCCCGGGGTGCCCGCGAGGTGCTGACCACCGAGGTGTGGGAATCGCTGAACAGCACCACGCTGGGGATGCCCCGTGGGGTGCGGCCCTCCCGCATGCACGGCGCCTTCCAGTTCGCCAAGGACCGCTGCGCCGTGGTCAACGGACTGGTCGACGCCTCCATGACCCGCGACGAGGCCTGGCTGTTCCTGCGGATCGGCCAGCTGCTGGAGCGGGTCGACATGATCGCCCGGATCCTGCAGGCCCACGACCTGGAGGACTCCTCCGACGGTGCGACCGTGATGCTGCTGCGCAGCTGCAGCGCCCACGAGGCCTACATCCGCTCCTACCGCGGGCGGGTGCGGGCCGCCCAGGCGATCGAGTTCCTCCTGCTGGATTCGATCTTCCCCCGCTCCGCCGCCCACTGCCTGCTCGAGATCGACGAGGCTCTCGAGACCCTCGCCAAGCTCCACGGCAGCAGTTTCGACCGGATGGGGACCTCGGAGCCCGGCCGTCGCATCGTCGGCCGGGCGACGGCCAGCCTGCGCTTCCGCTCGCTCGAGGACATCGTCGCGGACTTCGACGAGGAGATGGAGCAGCTGCAGAGGGTCACCGGCGCCATCACCCGCTCGCTCGGCAGCACCTACTTCCACCCCGCGAACTGACGGCGCACCCGGGGGAGCGGTATGGGTTCACCGGTGATGCTGGCCCATCCCTTTCGGGGACGCTGGCGGGTCCAGAACTCTCCTGCCGACCGGGTGCCGAGCCACGGCACCTCCCTGTTCGCGCTGGACCACTCGATCGACCTGGTCCCGGTCGATGCCCGCGGTCGAAGCGCACCGCTGCGTCCGCGCTCCCTGCTGCGCCCGGAGCCGCCGGAGTGGTTCCCGGGTTTCGGGCGCGAGCTGCTGGCCCCGGTCGCCGCAGTGGTGGTAGCGATCGACGACGGCGCGGACGACCATGCGGCGCGGCGCGGCCTGCCCTCGGTCACCTACGCGCTGACGCAGCGCGCCCGTCTCGCCGAGGGCTGGGCCGGCCTGGCCGGCAACCACGTGATCCTCCGCGCGGGTGAGGACGACTCCGTGTTCCTCGCCCTCTGCCATCTCCGGCGCGGCAGCATCGCGGTGCGGCCGGGGCAGCGGGTCGAGGTGGGGGAGCGTCTGGGCGCCTGCGGCAACTCCGGCAACAGCACCGAGCCGCACCTGCACCTGCAGGCGATGACCGCCGCGGACCCGTCGCGGGCGCGTCCGCTGCCGATTACCTTCCCGGGCGGACTGCCCCGCACCGGGGAGCTCCTCGACATCCACTGAATCACTTATCATTCAGGTTGTCAGCTTGTATGATAAGTGGATCCCGCTCCGCCGACGAAGGAACCCCATGCCCTACGCGTCCGACGCCATCCGCCACATCCGCCTGTCGACGGCGACGCTGCCGCTGGCCACCCCGATCTCCGACGCGAAGGTCTTCACCGGCCGGCAGCGGCCGATGACCGAGGTGGTCTTCCTGTTCGCCGAGATCACCACGGAGCAGGGACACGAGGGTCTGGGATTCAGCTACTCCAAGCGGGCCGGCGGACCTGCCCAGTACGCGCATGCGAAGGAGGTCGCCCAGGTCGCGCTCGGTGAGGATCCCAGCGACATCGCCAAGCTCTACACCAAGCTGCTCTGGGCCGGGGCGTCCGTCGGCCGCTCCGGGGTCGCCACCCAGGCCCTCGCCGCGCTCGACATCGCGCTGTACGACCTCAAGGCGAAGCGTGCGGGCCTGCCGCTGGCGAAGCTGCTCGGCGCCCACCGCGACAGCGTGCGCACCTACGACACCTCCGGGGGCTTCCTGCACGCCTCCCTCGAGGAGGTGCGCGAGCGTGCGGACCGCTCCCTCGCCGAGGGCATCGGCGGCATCAAGATCAAGGTCGGCCTGCCCGACGGTGCCGAGGACCTGCGCCGCGTGGCCGCCGTCCGTGAGCACCTGGGGGACGCGGTGCCGCTGATGGTCGACGCGAACCAGCAGTGGGACCGCCGCACCGCGCTGCGCATGGGCCGCCGGCTGGAGGAGTTCGACCTGGTCTGGATCGAGGAGCCGCTGGATGCCGACGACGCCGAGGGCCATGCCGCCCTGGCCGGCACGCTCGACACCCCGATCGCGACCGGCGAGATGCTCGCCTCCGTCGCCGAGCACGAGCGCCTCATCAGCGCGCGGGCCTGTGACGTGATCCAGCCCGACGCCCCGCGCGTCGGCGGCATCACGCCGTTCCTGAAGCTCGCCACCCTCGCCGACCACGCGGGACTCGACCTCGCGCCGCACTTCGCCATGGAGATCCACCTGCACCTGGCCGCGGCCTACCCCCGCGAGACCTGGGTCGAGCACTTCGACTGGCTGGACCCGCTGTTCGAGGAGCGGCTCGAGACCCGTGACGGGCGCATGCTGGTCCCCGACCGCCCCGGCCTCGGCGTCACCCTCTCCGAGCAGGCGCGGGCCTGGACCACGGAGTCCGTCGCGTTCGGCACCGCCTGACCATGACCGCGCACCGCACCGCGGACCTCGTCGCCGCCCTGCGCCGCCGTATCGTCGACGGCGAGATCGCCCCCGGCGAGAAGCTGCCCAGCGAGAACCAGCTGATCGCGGCCCACGGGGTGAGCCGCACGGTGGTCCGTGAGGCCGTGACCCGCCTGCAGGCCGAGGGCCTGGTGCGCACCCGCCGCGGCGCCGGCAGCTTCGCCCTCACCCCGCCCGCCGAGCAGGGGAGCGGCTGGCCGGCCCGGCCGGTGCGCACGGTGGCGGAGCGGCGTGCCCTGCTCGAGCTGCGGACCGGCCTCGAGTCCGAGGCCGCCTCCCTCGCCGCTGTCCGCCGCACCGCGGCCGACCTGGCGGCGATGGGGGACGCCCTCGCGCGTTTCGAGGACTCCGCCGGCGCCCCGGCCGCCGCGCTCGAGCACGACTTCGCCTTCCACCGCGCCGTCGCGGAGGCCGCCGGGAACCCCCTGCTGCTGGAGCTGATCGATGCCCTCGGCCCCGCGATGATCGCGATGCCGCGCCACCGCCTCGACCCCGCAGGTGCCGACGGCGCGGGCGGTGGCCGGGGGAGCGGCGCGGTCGGTCACGAGCACGCCGCCGTCCTCACGGCGATCACCGCGGGCGACGCCCAGGCGGCGGCCGCGGCGATGCGCACGCACCTGGCCGGCTCCCGGCGACGGCTCGACGGGAAGTGACCTCGGGTCTACGCCGGGAACTTCGCCGCCAGCACCGGCCGGTCGGCCTGCAGCAGGATCCGCTGCGCCGTCGAGCCCATGATGAACTTGCCCACCTGGGTGCGGTTGCGGACGCCGATCACGATCAGGGATACCTCGCGCTCGGCGGCCAGGGCGAGGATCGCCTCGGCCAGGTTGTCCCCGTGGTGCAGGCGGTGCAGCTCCAGCTCCACACCGGCGGCGCGGACCTGCTCGCGCAGCCGGTCGCGGTCCGCCTCGGTGGCGGTCGACTGGTCGACCGCGACGCCCTCACGGCGGGAGTTGACGATCAGCAGGTCCTCTCCCCGCAGACGTGCCTGCTCGATCCCCAGGGTCACGGCGGCGTCGCCGACCGGGGTCGGCGCGTAGGCGATCAGGATGGTCATACGTTCTCCTTGGCACGGTCCTCGGCCCCCGCGGGAGCGTCGGAGGAGGTGGACGGGGTGCGCCGGCGGGATGCCGACCGGATGATCGGCAGCACCGCGACCAGCACGAAGACCGCCAGCAGCGCCCCCGAGATCGGGCGGGTGACGAAGCCGGAGAGATCTCCGCCCAGGACCAGCAGCGAGCGCCGCAGGTTCGACTCCAGCAGGGCGCCGAGCACGAAGGCGAGCACCAGCGGTCCCGGCTCGAAGTCGAACTTCTTCATCAGATAGCCGAGAGCGCCGAAGAGCACCACCAGCAGCACGTCGAACATGGAGTTGCGGACCGTGTAGGCACCCAGCAGCGTGATCAGTGCGGTGATCGGGGCCAGGATCGCTCCGCGCACCCGCAGGATGCGGACGAACAGGCCGACCAGCGGGATCGCCAGGATCAGCAGGATCAGGTTGCCGATGTACATCGAGTTCACGACGCCCCAGAACAGCTCCGGGTCGTCGTTGATCAGCTGCGGGCCGGGGGTGACGCCCTGGATCAGCAGGGCTCCGAAGATGACTGCCATGGTCGCGTTGGCGGGGATGCCGAGCGTCAGCAGCGGGATGAAGGAGCTGGTGGCAGCTGCATTGTTGGCCGATTCCGGGGCGGCGACGCCTTCGACGGCGCCGCGCCCGAAGCGCTCGGGATGCTTGTCGCGCTTCTTCTCCATGGCGTAGGCGGCCATGGACGAGATGGTGGCGCCGCCGCCGGGCAGGATCCCCAGGAAGAAGCCGAGCACCGAGCCACGGCCGACGGGGGCCACCGACGCCTTCAGGTCCGACCGCGTGGGCCAGACGTTCTCGACGGCGATCGGCGCCTGCGCGAGCCGATGGCGCTCCTCCATGGTGGCGAGGATCTCGCCGACGCCGAAGAGCCCCATCGCGACCGTCACGAAGCTGATGCCGTCGGCCAGGGCCAGGTTGTCGAAGGTGAAGCGCTCCGCACCGGTGAAGGTGTCGCGGCCGACGGTGGCCAGCAGTAGCCCGACGGAGGCGGCGATCATCGCCTTGAGCTTCGAGCCGCTGCTGATGGTGGCGACCAGCAGGATGCCGACCAGCGCCAGGGCGGTGTACTCGGGCGGGCCGAAGTCGAGGGCGAAGCCGGCGACCAGCGGAGCGAGCAGAGACAGCCCGATGATGGAGACGGTGCCGCCGACGAACGAGGCGATCGCCGCCACGCCGAGGGCGGTGCCGGCCCGGCCCTGCGTGGCCAGGGCGTAGCCGTCGAAGGTGGTGACCACGGTGCTGGCCTCGCCGGGCAGTCGCAGCAGCACCGAGGTGATGGTGCCGCCGTACTGGGCGCCGTAGAAGATGCCGGCGAGCAGGATGATCGCGGTCACCGGCTCGACGCCGTAGGTCAGCGGCAGCAGGATCGCGATCGTCGCCGCGGGGCCGAGGCCCGGCAGGACGCCGACCAGCATGCCGATCACGACACCCAGCAGGCAGTACAGCAGGTTGGTGGGGTCCGCGACGACGCCGAAGCCGTCGAGCACGGGTTGCAGGAAATTCACAGGGGTGCCTCCCGGTCGGCGGTCAGAACAGGTGGGGGATGGAGGTGCCCAGCGCCGCGATGAAGATCAGGTAGAAGACGAGGGGGATCAGGACGGCGCCGAGGATCGAGGACCGCCAGGACTCCCCGCCGAGGACCTTCAGCCAGAGGAAGCACAGCAGCGCGGCGGGGATCTCGAAGCCGATCACCGGCATCAGCGCCACCATCCCCAGCAGGGACACGAAGCCGACGACGGGGATCAGCGAGGCTCGTGTGAAGCGCTCACCGCCGCTCCCGCGGCGGCCGACCAGGAGCTGGGCGAGAGCCAGCACGGCGATCACGACGCTGATCACGAACGGCCAGGTGCCGGGTTCGGGCCGGGCGGGCGATCCCAGTCCCAGCGAGAACGCACCCACGATCCCGAAGGCCGCGAGGGCGAGCGCTGTCAGCGAGGCAACGAGGTTGGCGCCCGGCCCTGCCGGCAGCGCGGCCGGCTCCTCGTGGTCGACGCTCTCGGTCGGCGGGTCGGGGGCCCGGTCGGTGGTCGAGGTCATGGTGCGGCTCTTCTCCGTGCGCCTGGGGTGGGTGGGTGGACGGGCAGCGCTCTCATTCGGCGGCGAGCGAGATGCCGTGCTCCTCGGTCAGCTCGCGGTACCGCGCGGCCAGATCGTTCCAGGTGGCCACGACCTCTTCACCGGGGATCCCTGTAGGGGTGAACATGTTCTTCTCGTTGAACTCCCGGTAGGTGTCCATCCCGATCGTCGCGTCGATGCCCGCGATGAGCGCCGACTTGACCTCCTCGTCGAGTCCCTTGGGGGCCGCGATCGCCCGGAACTGGGAGACCGGGACCTCGTAGCCCGACTCGATCGCGGTGGGAGCGTCGGGCAGGTAGGTGTTGCGCTCCTGCGAGAAGACGACGATCGGGACGACGGTGCCGCCGTCGATCTGCGGCTTCGCCTCACCCAGCTGGATGGTGGCGACCTGGACCTGGTTGCCCATCACGGCGGTCAGCGCCGGCGAGCCGGAGTCGAAGGGGACTTCGCTGCCGGTGATGCCGGCCTGCGCGAACAGGATCGCCTGGGACAGCTGCGAGCCGGTGCCGACGCCGGTCGTGCCCATGGTGAGCTCGCCCTCGGCGGCTTTGAGGTCCTCCAGGCTCGTGAAGCCCGAGTCGGCGCTGGCGACCAGGACGTAGTCGTCCTGCGAGAGGCCCTTGAGCACGTCCAGCTCCTCCAGTGCCGGGACCTGGTCCTCCCCGAGCGCGAGCGGGGTGATGGTGATCAGGGAAGCGTTGAGCAGGATCAGGTTCTGGCCGTCCGGTGCCATGCCGATGACCTCCTGCGTCGCGAGCGCGCCGTTGGCGCCCGGGCTGTTGACCACGGGCACGGAGACGCCGAGCTCGGTGGCGAGACCCTCCGCGGTGGTGCGCGCGATACGGTCGGTCGACCCGCCCGCGGCCTGGCCCACGTGCAGGGTGACGGGGCCGGCGGGGAAGCTGCCGCCCCCGGCGCCGCTCTCGGCGCCGCCGTCGCTGGTCCCGGACTCGGCCCCGAGGTTCCCGCCGCAGGCCGCGAGGGCGAACGCGGTCGCGGTGGCGGCGGACAGCCCCAGGACTAAGCGGCGGTTCGGTGTGGGAATCACGGGAGAGCTCCTTGCTCGTGAACGACGATGTTCGGCGCGGCGGTGATCGGGCGGCGAGCGGCCGGATCACGGATGCTGCGATGCGACGACCGTAGGGACGCCCTACGATGCCTGTCCAAGCCCGTTACGGCATCGACTGATACCCGGAGTGCATCGTGTTCACGTTGGACCAGGCCCGACACTTCATCGCCGTCGCCGAGGAGCTGCACTTCGGCCGCGCCGCCGAGCGGCTCGCGATGACCCAGCCACCGCTGAGCCGCCAGATCCAGAAACTCGAGCGCAGCGTCGGCGTCGCGCTGCTCGAGCGCGACAGCCGGAAGGTGTCGCTGACCGCGGCAGGTCACGCGTTCCTCGCCGAGGCCCGCCGACTGGTCGTCGCCGCGGATCGCGCCCCCGCCGCGGCCCGTCGCATCGCCGACGGCCGCGCCGGGGAGATCCGGATCGGGTTCACCGCCGCCACCGGCTTCAGCCTGCTGGGGCCCCTGCTCGCCGAGATCACCCGGGCGCTCCCGGACATCGATCTCACGCTGGAGGAGCAGGTGACCGGTGAGCAGGTGCAGGCCCTCCGGCGCGGGGACCTGGACCTGGGGCTCGCGCGACCGCCGTTCGACTCCGACCTGTTCGAGTCCTGGCTGCTGTTCTCCGAGCACCTGCTGCTGGCCGTGCCGGCGGGGCACGCCCTGACCCGCCTGGGCCGGCCGCTGCGCGCGGCGGACCTCGGCGACGTGCCGCTGATCATGCACCACCCCACACGGGCCCGGTACTTCTACGACCTGGTCGTCCGTCAGCTGCCGGTCGAGCACGACAACGTCGTGCACACGGTGAGCCAGATCCTGACGATGATCTCCCTGGTCGCCGCCGGCCGCGGAGCCGCCTTCGTCCCGGAGTCCGCCCGCGTCCTGGGGATCGAGGGGGTCGCCTACCTCCGCCTCGCAGATCTCGCGCCGGACGCGGTCGAGCTGCACGCGATCTGGAGCCGCGAGGCCCACAATCCCGCGCTGTTCCGAGTGCTCGACACGCTCCGCAGGAACGCGGCCTGAGCCGGCCGGCAGCCTTTCGATACCTTTAGAGCATCAATGGATGCCGAATCGGGCTTGGACAGGCATCATCCCGGGTTCCTACGGTCGGAGCACGATCCCGTCCCGCGCCGCCGGCGCCTCGCCCGAAGGATGATGCACGTGGCCCGCTACACGCCTCTGGAACTCGCCGCCACCCTCAAGGAGGGGCTGCTGTCGTTCCCGGTCACCCCGTTCGACGCCGAGCTCGCCGTCGACGAGACCGCGTACCGCACCCATCTCGCGTGGCAGGCGAGCTTCCCCGTCGCCGGTCTGTTCGCCGCAGGAGGCACCGGGGAGGGCTTCAGCCTCTCCCCGGCCGAAGCCGCCCGGGTCACCCGCGCCGCCGTCGAGGAGGTGGGCGATCGCGTGCCGGTGCTGGCCTCGGCCGCCGGCTCGACCGTCCAGGCGGTCCAGAACGCCCGGGACGCCGAGGCCGCCGGTGCCGAAGGGCTGCTGCTGCTGCCGCCCTATCTCACCGAGTGCGACCAGGAGGGGCTGGCCTCGCATGTGGCCGCCGTCTGCGACGCCACCCGCCTCGGCGTCATCGTCTACAACCGCGGCAACGCCGTCTACTCGGCCGAGACCGTGGAGCGTCTGGCGCAGCGGCACCCGAACTTCATCGGCTTCAAGGACGCGATCGGCGACATCGAGCAGCTCACCCGGGTCCACACCCGCAACGGCGACCGGCTGTTCTACCTGGGCGGCCTGCCCACCGCCGAGGTCTACGCCCTGCCCCTGCTGCAGCTCGGCATGAGCACCTACTCCTCGGCCATGTACAACTTCGTGCCCGAGTTCGCGCTGTCCTTCTACGGTGCCGTCCGCCGCCAGGACCGGGCCGCGGTCACGGAGAAGCTCGAACGGTTCGTACTGCCCTACCTCGAGATCCGCAACCGGGTGAAGGGGTACGGCGTCTCGATCATCAAGGGCGGCCTCAAAGCGGTCGGGCGCGACGTCGGCCCGGTCCGCACCCCGCTGCAGGACCTCACCGAGCGTGACGTCGCCGACCTCTCCGCCCTGATCGACGCCGCCGGCGTCCGCCCCGGCAGCCCGGCCGCCGCGGACCGGGCATCCGCGTCCGCGGCGCAGCCCGCCTGAGACCCTCCACCCCGCCCGTCCCGTTCCGAAGGAGAAGCGATGACCCTCACGCAGACCGACCTGACCGGCCGTTCGATCCTCGCCGGTGAGTCCGTCGCCGGCACCGGCGCCACGGTCCACGGCGCCGATCCCGCGACCGGGGAGGCCCTGGAGCCCGGCTACACCCTGATCGACGAGGACCAGCTCGCCGCCGCCACCGCAGCGGCCGAGGAGGCCTTCGCGAGCTTCAGCCGGCTGGACCCCACCGCCCACGCCGACTTCCTGGAACGGATCGCGGACAACATCGAGGCCGTCGGCGAGGAGCTGGTCGCCCGCGCGATGGCCGAGACCGGGCTCTCCGAGGCACGGCTGACCGGCGAGCGCGGCCGCACCACCGGCCAGCTGCGCCTGTTCGCGCGCGTCGTGCGCCAGGGCGACCACCGCGGCGTGCGGATCGATCCGGCCCTGCCCGAGCGCACCCCCGCGCCACGGACCGACATCCGCCAGCGGAAGATCCCCCTGGGACCGGTCGCGGTCTTCGGCGCATCGAACTTCCCGCTCGCCTTCTCGACCGCCGGCGGCGACACGGCCGCAGCCCTCGCCGCCGGGTGCCCGGTCGTCTTCAAGGCGCACAACGCCCATCCCGGCACCAGCGAGATCGTCGGCCGCGCCCTCGCCGACGCCGTCGCCGAGGCGGGGCTGCATCCCGGCGTCTTCTCCCTGGTCTACGGGCAGGGATCGCGCATCGGGCAGGCGCTGGCGGCCGACCCCGTGATCCAGGCGGTCGGCTTCACCGGGTCGCGGGGCGCCGGCCTGGCCCTGGTCGCGACGGCCGCGGCCCGTCCCGTCCCGATCCCGGTCTACGCCGAGATGAGCTCGATCAACCCCGTGTTCCTGTTCGACGGCGCCCTGCAGGGGGACGTCGACGCGCTGGCCACGGCCTTCGTCGGCTCGGTCACCGGCTCCAGCGGGCAGCTGTGCACCGCTCCCGGCCTCGTGTTCGTCCCGGCCGGTCCCGCGGGCGACGCCTTCACGGCCTCCGTCGAGCGGGCGCTCGCGACGACCGCGGGCCAGACGATGCTCACCGCCGCGATCGCGGACTCGTGGGTGGCCGGCGTCGACACTCTCGCCGCGCAGGAAGGGGTCTACCTGGTCGGCCGCGGCCGGGAGGGCGATACCGAGAACGCCCCGGCACCGGCCGTCCTCGGCACCGACGTGGCCACCTTCCTCGACAACGAGGTGCTGCACGAGGAGATCTTCGGCGCCGCCTCGCTGCTGATCCGCTACTCCTCGCCCGAGGAGCTGGTGCATGCCGCCGGTCAGCTCGAGGGGCAGCTCACCGCCACGCTGCATCTGAGCGAGGACGACCACGCCACCGTGGAGACGCTGCTGCCCGTGCTCGAACGCACGGCCGGCCGGATCCTCGCCGGCGGGTGGCCGACCGGCGTCGAGGTCGGCCACGCGATGGTCCACGGAGGGCCCTTCCCTGCCACCTCGGACGGCCGCACCACCTCGGTCGGAACACTGGCGATCGAGCGCTTCCTGCGCCCCGTCGCCTACCAGGACCTTCCCGACGACCTGCTGCCGGAGCCGCTGCGACGGGCCAACCCGTGGCACCTGAACCGTCGCCTCGACGGCCGCCTCGAGCTCGCCGGGGAGCAGGCGTGAGCGGCCCCACCGTCGTGGACCTCGAGGTGGTCCCGGTCGCCGGGCACGACTCGATGCTGCTGAACCTCTCCGGCGCGCACGGCCCGTACTTCACCCGCACCATCGTCATCGCGACCGACTCCGAGGGCCGCGAAGGTCTCGGCGAGGTCCCCGGCGGCGAGCCGATCCGGGCCACTCTCTCGGAGGCCGCCGAGCTCGTCGTCGGTCGGCCGGTGGCGCAGCTGCGGTCGCTGCTGCGCGAGGTCGGGTCCCGGTTCGCGGACCGCGACAGCGGCGGGCGCGGTGCCCAGACCTTCGACCTGCGCACCGCGATCCACGCCGTGACCGGCATCGAGTCGGCGCTGCTCGACCTGCACGGTCAGTTCCTGGGCGTGCCCGTCGCGGAGCTGCTGGGCAGCGGCCGGCAGCGTGACGCGGTCCCGGTCCTGGGATACCTCTTCTACATCGGCGATCCCGACGGCACCGATCTGCCCTACCTGCGGGAGGTGGACGGCGCCGACGCCTGGACGCGGCGGCGCCGCGAGCAGGCGATGACGCCCGAGGCGATCGTCTCCCTCGCCGAGGCCGCCCGGGAGCGCTACGGGTTCCGCGACTTCAAGCTCAAGGGCGGCGTCCTGGCGGGCCAGGAGGAGGCCGACGCCGTCACCGCGTTGAAGGAGCGCTTCCCCGAGGCCCGCATCACGCTCGACCCCAATGGCGGCTGGCTGCTGGAGGAGGCGATCGGGCTCGGACGCCGACTCCGGGACGTGCTCGCCTATGCCGAGGACCCGGTCGGCGCCGAGGGCAGGTTCTCCGGCCGCGAGACGATGGCCGAGTTCCGCCGCGCCACCGGTCTGCCGACGGCGACGAACATGGTCGCCACCGACTGGCGCGAGCTGGCGCACACGGTGCGGACCGACGCGGTCGACATCCCCCTGGCCGACCCTCACTTCTGGACCATGGCGGGCTCGGTGCGGGTGGCACAGATGTGCCACGAGTTCGGCCTGACCTGGGGATCGCACTCGAACAACCACCTCGACATCTCGCTGGCGATGTTCACCCAGGTCGGCGCCGCAGCCCCCGGGCGGATCACGGCGCTGGACACCCACTGGATCTGGCAGGACGGCCAGGGGCTGACGAAGCGACCGCCGGCGATCAGCGGCGGCGAGATCGCCGTGCCGCAGCGGCCGGGCCTCGGCGTCGAGCTGGACCGCGACCACCTGGCCGCGGCGCACGCGCTGCATCGCGAGCACGGTCTCGGCGCGCGCGACGACGCCGCGGCGATGCAGTACCTGGTGCCGGGATGGGTGTTCGACCCGAAGCGCCCCTGCCTGGTGCGGTAACGGCCGCGTGAGCGGAGTCCTGCTCGGCTTCGGCATCGTCCTGGTGCTGGCCGGGATCGGCGCGGGCGCGGCTGCGCTGCTGCCGGGACGGGCTCCGGAGATGGAGCGCGGGCTGCAGCCCGCCATCTACTACGTGACCAATCCGGCCCTGATGCTGGTGCTGATCTCGGATGCCGACCTGGTCGCCATCGCCGGTGTCTTCACCCCGATCGCCCTGCTCACCGCGGCGGTGACCGGCGGGTCCTATGCACTGGTCAGTCGTCTCGTGCTGCGGCGTCCGGCGGCGCCGACGGCCGGCGGCGCCATGGCGTCCTCCTACGTCAACGCGGGCAACATCGGGGTGCCGATCGCGATCTACGCGGTGGGCAGCACCGACCCGGTCGTCGCCGTGCTGCTGGCCCAGCTGCTGGTGATCGCGCCGGTCTACCTCACCCTGTTCGCCTGGTGCGGCCCCGACTCCGGCCCGACAGCGGGAGCACCGACCTGGGGGACCGTCCTGCGGTCGCTCGCCAATCCGGTCACCATCGCCACCGCAGCCGGCGCGCTGCTGTCGCTGTCCGGGCTCTCGCTGCCGGCGGTGTTGTGGACCCCGGTCGAGATGCTGGGCCACGCCTCGGTCCCCCTGCTGCTGCTGGTGTTCGGGATGAGCCTGGTGGGGCAGAAGCCGCTGGGCGACCGGGAGATGCGGGTCGACGTCCTGCTCGCCACGGCGGTGAAGCTGACCGTGATGCCCGTGGCCGCCTGGGCACTCGCCCGCTTCCTGTTCGGGGTGGACGGCACGGAGCTGTTCGGGGTGGTCGTGATGGCGGCCCTGCCGTCCGCCCAGAACGTCTTCCTGTTCGCCACCCGGTTCCATCTGCGACCCTCGCTGGCGCGGGACGTGGTGTTCCTCAGCTCCCTGCTGAGCATGCCCGCCGTCCTGGCCGTCGCCCTGGCGCTGGGGTGAGGCACCCGAGCGTGTGACGTCGGCCCGTCGACCGGGGCCGAATGGGTCCGGGAGCTGCCCCCGTGAGAAGATGGATCGATGCCCCGTGCTCGTGCGCGGCGGCCCACATCGACGAGAGGACGAAAGCCGGTGAGCCCGAGGATCGCGGCCGACGAGGCCCGGGACATCCTTCCCGCGTCGACACCCCAGGAACGCCTGCGCAACTTCTGCATCATCGCGCACATCGACCACGGCAAGTCCACGCTGGCCGACCGCATGCTGCAGATCACCGGGGTCGTCGAGGCGCGCGCCATGCGCGCCCAGTACCTGGACCGCATGGACATCGAGCGCGAGCGCGGCATCACCGTCAAGAGCCAGGCCGTGCGCATGCCCTGGCAGGTCGAGGGCACGAACTACGCCCTGAACATGATCGACACCCCCGGGCACGTCGACTTCACCTACGAGGTATCCCGCTCCCTCGCCGCCTGCGAGGGGGCGATCCTGCTGGTCGACGCCGCCCAGGGCATCGAGGCGCAGACGCTGGCGAACCTCTACCTCGCCATGGAGCACGACCTCACGATCATCCCCGTGCTCAACAAGATCGACCTCCCCGGGGCGGAGCCCGAACGGTACGCGGCCGAGATCGGGCAGCTGGTGGGCGTGGATCCCGACGATGTGCTGCGCGTCTCCGGCAAGACCGGTCTCGGCGTCGAGTCATTGCTGGACCACGTCGTCAACACGCTCCCGGAGCCCGTGGGTGAACCGGACGCCCCCTGCCGCGCGATGATCTTCGACTCCGTGTACGACACCTATCGCGGAGTGGTCACCTACATCCGCGTCGTCGACGGGTACCTGAAGTCGCGCGACCGCATCGACATGATGTCCACGGGCGCCCACCACGAGCTGCTCGAGATCGGGGTCAGCTCCCCGGAGCCGCACCGCACCCCGGGCATCGGCCCCGGCGAGGTCGGCTACCTGATCACCGGCGTGAAGGACGTGCGCCAGTCCAAGGTCGGCGACACGATCACCACCTCGGTGCGCGGCGCCGACGAGCCGCTGCCGGGCTACTCCGAGCCCAAGCCGATGGTGTACTCCGGCCTGTTCCCGATCGACGGCTCGGACTACCCGATCCTGCGCGACGCCCTCGACAAGCTCAAGCTCAACGACGCCGCCCTGAACTACGAGCCGGAGACCTCCACCGCGCTCGGCTTCGGCTTCCGCGTCGGCTTCCTGGGCCTGCTGCACCTGGAGATCATCCGCGAGCGCCTCGAGCGCGAGTTCGACCTCTCCCTGATCTCCACCGCCCCCAGCGTGGTCTACCAGGTGACGATGGAGGACGGCACCGAGGTCGAGGTCATGAACCCCTCCGACTTCCCCGAGGGGAAGGTCGACTCGATCACGGAACCGATCACCAAGGCCACCATCCTGGTGCCCAGCGAGTTCATCGGCGCCGTCATGGAGCTGTGCCAGTCCAAGCGCGGCAATCTCGGCGGCATGGACTACCTCAGCGAGGATCGCGTCGAGCTGCGCTACACCCTGCCGCTGGCGGAGATCGTCTTCGACTTCTTCGACCAGCTGAAGTCCCGCACCCGCGGCTACGCCTCCCTCGACTACGACGTCTCCGGCTCTCAGACCGCCGACCTCGTGAAGGTCGACATGCTCCTGCAGGGCGAGCCGGTCGACGCCTTCAGCGCGATCGTCCACCGCGACAAGGCCTACGGCTACGGAGTCGAGATGGCCGGGAAGCTGAAGAAGCTGATCCCGCGCCAGCAGTTCGAGGTGCCGATCCAGGCCGCGATCGGGGCCCGCATCATCGCCCGCGAGAACATCCGCGCCATGCGCAAGGACGTGCTGTCGAAGTGCTACGGCGGCGACATCTCCCGCAAGCGCAAGCTGCTGGAGAAGCAGAAGGAGGGCAAGAAGCGCATGAAGAACATCGGCTCCGTCGAGGTGCCGCAGGAGGCCTTCATCGCCGCGCTCTCCTCCGACGAGGGCGACATGCCCAAGGACAGCAAGAAGAAGTGACAGCCCCTGTCGCCGCCCCCGGACCGCTGGCCGAGTCCGCTCCGCGACCGCTCGGGGACCTCGCTGTGCGCATCGCGGACGGCCCGGGCCGGGTCGCGGCGGTCTGCAGCGTCGCCCAGCTGTTCCCGGTGCCGGACCGCGGCCTGATGAGCGGGATCGACAAGCGCCCCGTCGACGGGCCGCTCCGCCTGCTCACCCACGGAGTGCTCGGCGACGTCCAGGGCGATCGTGAGCACCACGGCGGGATCTTCAAGGCCGTCTACGCTTTCTCCGGCGAGGTCCGCGAGGCTTTCGCCGCCGCGCTGGAGCAGGAGCTGCCCGAGGGGTTCTTCGGCGAGAACCTGGTCACCGCCGGGCAGGACACCGACGAGACCGTGATCGGGGAGCGCTGGCGGCTCGGCACCGCCGAGCTCGAGGCCACCTGCCCCCGCAACCCCTGCGGCACCTTCGCCGCCTGGATGGGGGACCGGCGCTGGGGCCGCAGCTTCACCGGCGCCGGCCGCTGCGGCGCCTACTTCCGGGTGCTGGTCGAGGGCGAGGTGAGCGCCGGTGACGAGATCGAGGTGCTCGAGCGCCCCGCCCACGGCGTCACCATCGGCGACGCCTTCCGCGGGCTCGACGCGGCTCAGGCCCGGGCACTGCTGGACTGGGCCGAGACGGGCGGCACCGTGCTGTACGACTCGCTGGTGGGCAGCGCGCGGACCGTGCTGCGACGCGCCGGTGAGGAGGCGGAGTTCCCGGAGCGCCTGCGCTCCACCGGCCGCGGCCTCGGATTGGGGATGGGGCTGTGAATATCGCGATGGCCTCCGGCCGGAATCTCTCCGTCTACATCCACGTCCCCTTCTGCGCCGTGCGCTGCGGGTACTGCGACTTCAACACCTACACCGCGACCGAGCTCGGCGGCGGCGGCTCACAGGCCGAGTATCCCCGCAACGCCATGGCGGAGATGGACCTGACGCTCGCGGACGACCGCGCCGCCGGGTACGACTACGACCGGGTCTCGACCGTCTTCTTCGGCGGCGGCACCCCGACCCTGCTGCCCGCCGACGACCTCGTCGCGATGCTCTCGCACCTGCGCACGCTGATCCCGCTGGCCGAGGACGCGGAGGTCACCACCGAGGCGAATCCCGACTCCGTCAGCCGCGCGTCCCTGTCCCGCCTCGCCGACGGCGGCATCACCCGCGTCTCCTTCGGCATGCAGTCCGCCGTGCGCTCGGTGCTGGCCACCCTGGACCGCACCCACGACCCCGAACGGGTCCCGCAGGCCGTGGCCTGGGCCCGCGAGGCGGGCCTCGACGTGAGCCTGGACCTGATCTACGGCACGCCGGGGGAGACCCTCGCCGACGTGGAGACCTCCGTGAAGTCGGCCCTGGCCTGCGGCGTCGACCACATGTCGGCCTACTCCCTGATCATCGAGGGCAATACCGCGATGGCCCGTCAGCTGCGTCGCGGCGAGCTCGAGGCCCCCGACCCCGACGACATGGCCGACAAGTACGAGCTGATCGAGGACCTCGCCACCGCCGACGGCCTGTCCTGGTACGAGGTCTCCAACTGGGCACGCACCCCGCAGCAGCGCTCCCGGCACAACCTCGCCTACTGGCGGGGCGGGGACTGGTGGGGGATCGGACCAGGCGCCCACCGCCACCGCGACGG
Organism: Brachybacterium sacelli; assembly: GCF_017876545.1. NCBI lineage: Bacteria > Bacillati > Actinomycetota > Actinomycetes > Micrococcales > Dermabacteraceae > Brachybacterium > Brachybacterium sacelli. Next base: position 1,416,907 of record NZ_JAGIOD010000002.1, read on the forward strand.
CCTGCGCTCCTGGAACGTGAAGCACCCCAGCAGGTACGCGAGGACCCTGGCCGAGGGCACGCTCCCCGTCGCCGATTCCGAGCAGGTCCCCGCCGAGGATCGCCGGGTCGAGCGGATCATGCTCGAGCTGCGGATCGCCGACGGGCTCCCCGTCGAGACCGTCCCCGAGCAGACCCGCGGGATGCTCGAGGTCCACCGCGAACGCGGGCACCTCGATCCCGCGGCTCTCGCCGCCGGGCGGGCGGTGCTGACGCGCCGCGGCCGGCTGCTGGCCGACGCGGTGATCCGTGACCTCGTGCCCTGACCCCCGCGAGCGCTCGACAGCGGGTTCCGTGCTGGTCAGAATGGAGCCATGACGAAGCCCATCACGATCGACCAGTACGTCGCCGGTCTCGACGAGCCCGCCGCGACGCTGCTGGGCGAGCTGCGCGACCTCAGCCGCGAGGCCGCCCCGACGGCCACCGAGGCGATCAAATGGGGCTGCCCGGCACATCTGCACGCCCGGGGCACGATCCTGTTCGTCTACAGCGCCCACAAGCACCACGCGAACTTCACCGTCACGCCGAGCACGAAGGAGGCCTTCGAGGACGAGCTGACGGATCTCGAGACCGGCAAGGGCAGCGTCAAGCTGCCCTACGGCGATCCCCTCCCTCGCGCGCTGCTGCGGCGCCTCATCGCCCACCGGATCGAGGAGTTCGAGCAGCGGGGCGTGACCTGGATGTGAGGACCGACGGCAGCGGAGCGCCCCCGGAGATCACGCGGATCTCCGGGGGCGCTCCGTTCACGGCCTGCAGGCCGCTGAGGTCACTTCACCAGGCGCAGGTTCGCCGGATAGTTCCACCATTCGCCCTGGTAGGCCTTGACGGCGCCGATGATGGCGAAGATCGCCTGCACCAGCGTCGGCAGGAACATGAGTCCGAACAGGAAGGCCCCGATGCCGAAGGTGACGATGGTGATGACCGTGAACACCGCGCCCATCGCGAGCGAGATGATCAGCGCGGCCAGGGTGCCGTTGAGCGCCTCCGCCGCGTTGTAGCGCACGAAGCGGTGACGGCCCTTGAACAGCACGAACAGCACGATCTGAGCGATGAGCCCGCCCACGAACGGGATGATGAACTGCAGCAGCGCGGCCAGGTGCACCACGAGCGCCCAGGTCTTCGCGTCGGAGTCCTTCATCCCCTGGCCGGACAGCGAGCCCTCGTAGATGCCCTTGAAGCCGGCCGGGGGAGTGTTGAGGTCGACAGGGCCGGGGGCGGCGTACGCGTCCTGGCTGCCGCCGTAGGGGCCCTGGTGTCCGGGCTGGCCGGGATAGCCCGAGGCGCTCTGCTGGCCGGGGGCGGCGCCGTAGGGGTCCGGGCCGGCCGACGGGGATCCGTCGGTGTGGCCCCCGGCCTCGGGAGCGCTGCCGTCCTGCGGGGCGGGCGGATCGTAGGCGTAGGGGTCGTGGGGGTGCAGCGCCGGGTCAGAGGTCGGGCTGGCCTGGTCCTGCTCGGCCTCGCCCTGCTGACCGGAGACGTCCTGGGGTGCGGCGGTCCAGCCCGGGGACTGCTGCTCGGGCGCGGAGTCGCCGGGCTCGGAGCCGTACGGATCGTGCGGATGCGGAGTCTGGCTCATGGTTCCTTCTTCGAGAGGGCCGACCGGAGGGCCGGCGTCTGGCTGATGGCTCCAGCCTAGCCAGCTCGATCCCCGGCGTCGCCGTGGCGGACCGCCATGTCGGGCGGGGGATTTCCCCCAGACGCTCGGAACGCGGTGATGCGCTACGACGCCTTGACGCTGCTCTGAACAGCATCTATGGTCACCGTCTGAACAATTCCGGCGAAGATCGTGTGAACCCCCCCGCGGGCTTCGGTGAGGGGACGCAGTGATCATGGACGGACGAGCAACTCGCCGCGCGGCCCTCGTCCTGGGGGCCGCCGCTGTGCTCGGTACCAGCGGCTGCGGGTCCGACGCCCCACGATCCTCACGGATGCGCTTCGCGCGGCTCTCCGGGAACGTGGGCATCACCAGCGGCGATGCCGCGACCGCCAACCTGATCGTTGTCGCCCCGACGCGCGATCCCGTCTGGTCGGGGATCCACGAGCTGGTGGTGGTCAATGACGCGCCGGAGGGCGGCGATCGCGGGGGACGCCGCGGAGATCATCCCCGGAACGGACAAGGGTGGGCTGCGCGCCGGAACCCTAGCCGTGAGCATCCCGAGCGATGTGAACGACTTCGACCTCAGGACGGTGCGTGTCGTGGTCGACGAGGGTGGGGAGGCAGTACCCCATGACGTCGGCGACTGGCGGATGCACCGGCCGGAGTCCCGACCGACCTTCGAGAGCTCGGGTGAGTATCCAGCGAGCCTCCCCGGGGGCGGGGAGGTCGTCCTCGGTCTCCGGAGCGCCTCGGGGACCGAGGCTCAGGTGACGGGGGTCGACACGGGCACTGCGGGGTTGGCCGCGCGCGACGTCCGCGCCGACTTCGCGGAGGGCGGAGAGGGCACGGTGACCTTCACCCTCGAAGTCGATGACTCCTACGATCTCTTCGCGTTCAGTCCCACACTGACCGTGGACGAGGGAGGGGCGAGGCGCGAGGAATACCTCGATCCCGTCCTCGTGGGTTACCTCGACCTCACCGAGGAGGACGTTCAGCGGATCGCCTCGAGATGACCTCCGCTGCCTTCCCGACGGAGGTCAGGACGGGTCGACCGTCACGAAGTCGATGAGCTCCTCGATGCGCCCGGACAGCGAGGGCTCGACGTCCGCGTAGGAGCGGACGGTGGACAGGATCCGCTGCCAGCCGATGCCCACATCGGCCTTGTCCGCATGGGGCCAGCCCAGTGCCGCCAGCGAGCCGACCTTGATGTCGGTGCCCTTGGGGATGTGCGGCCAGGCCGTCAGTCCGACGCGGGCCGGCCGCACGGCCTGCCACACGTCGACGTAGGGGTGCCCCAGCACCGTGACATTGCCACGGGCGCCGGGCAGCTTCATGACCTCGGCGGCGATGCGCGACTCCTTGGACCCGGGGACCAGGTGGTCGACCAGGATGCCGAGGCGCCGCCCGGCCGACGGGGCGAAGTCCTGGACCCGTTCGACGAGGTTGTCGGCGCCTTCGAGCTGCTCGACCACGATGCCCTCGAGGCGCAGGTCGTGACCCCACACCTTCTGGACCAGCTCGGCGTCGTGGGTGCCCTCGACCCAGATCCGGGAGGCGCGGGCGGTACGCGCCCTCGCCCCCTCGACGTAGACCGAGCCGCTCGCGGAGCGCTTGCGGACCGGGGCCTGCGCACGCGGCGCCGGGCGGGTGAGCAGGACGGGCTTCCCGTCGATCATGAAGCCCGGGCCGAGCGGGAAGGTGCGGCGCTTGCCGCGCCCGTCGTCGAGCTCGACGACCAGCTCGCCGGCGATCTTCTCCACGCGGGTGATCGCGCCGGTGAAGCCGGTCGAGGCCTCCTCGACGACAAGGTCCCGCTGGGCGGGCACCTCGCGGGCCGCGGGGCGGCGGCGATGATGGGTGGGCGGACCGGCGGACAGCACGTCGCGGCCGTACCGGTCGGGGAAGCGATCGGAGGGTGCAGGCACGCGCGACACCTTACCCGCGTGGCGAACACCTCCCCGCGAGCATCGCCGGAGGCGCGTAGGATTGGCACTCGGCACGTGCGGGTGCCAGCCGTCGCGATCGCGACGCTGGTCACGCCCGTCGGCCCCCGGACGACAGGTACGCACGGAACGCAGGAGGTGAGGGACACGGACGCCCGGAAGCTGCAGATCCTCGGTGCGATCGTCGAGGACTACGTCTCCACCCGTGAGCCCGTCGGCTCCAAGTCCCTGCTCGACCGCCATGAGCTGGGGGTCTCCGCCGCCACCGTGCGCAACGACATGTCGTCGCTCGAGGAGGAGGGGCTGATCCATCAGCCGCACACCTCGGCCGGTCGCATCCCCACCGACAAGGGCTATCGCGCCTTCGTCGACCACGTGGCGACCGTCAAGCCGCTCTCGGCCCCCGAGCGCCGCGCCATCGGCACCCTGCTGGAGGACTCCGGTGACGTCGAGGAGCTCCTCGGCCGCACCGTGCGCCTGATGGCCCAGCTCACCCAGCAGGTCGCGATGGTGCAGTACCCGGCCCGACGCCAGGCCCGGATCCGCCACGTCGAGCTGGTCAAGGTCGCCGACTCCCTGCTCCTGGTGGTGTTGATCACGGAAGCCGGGCGGGTCGACCAGCGCACCGTCCCGGTGTTCGCCGCTCAGCCGGCCGAGTACTACGTCGACCTGCGCGACCAGCTCAACCGGGCCATCTCCGGGCGGGAGGTCACCGACCTCACGGCGCCGGTGAACGATCTGCTCGAGACCATCCCGCCGGCGGACCGTGCCGCGGTTCAGGAGGTGGCCGACGCCCTCGTCTCCCTGGCGGCCACGCGGGCGGAGGACCGGATCATGCTGGCCGGGACCGCCAACATCGCCCGCTCCGCCGAGGACTTCGCACGGAACGTGGAGCCCCTGCTGGACGTGCTCGAGGAGCAGCTGGTGCTGATGCGCCTGTTCACCGAGATGCACGCCTCACCAGGCTCCGTCGAGGTGCGGATCGGCTCGGAGCTGCACGACCGGGCGCTGCACCAGGCCGCGCTCGTGGGCGCCGGATACGGTGCGGGCTCGCACCTGGCGATCCTCGGCCCCAGCCGCATGGACTATGCCGCCGGCATCTCGACCGTCCAGGCCATCGCCCGCTACGTGTCCCGCTACCTCGAATGACCTCCCGGCGCGTGCCCAGCCGCGTCCACCCGCCAGCCCTCGCCACCCCGTGCCCGATGCCGCCCGCCGCGGCCCGGCCACTCCGACTCCCCGGTAAGGAACCCTCACCGTGAACGACGACTACTACGAGCTCCTCGGCGTCTCCCGCGACGCCTCCACCGAGGAGATCAAGAAGGCGTACCGGAAGCTCGCCCGGACGCTGCACCCGGACGTGAACCCCGATCCGGAGGCCGCGGAGAAGTTCAAGAAGGTCTCCCAGGCCTACGAGACCCTCGCGAACGCCGACAAGCGCCGCCAGTACGACATGGGCGGCGGCCCGGGCATGGGCGGAGGCGGTTTCGGCGGCTTCGGCGGCGGTGCCGGCTTCGACGTCAACGACATCTTCGACATGTTCGCCGGGGCGGCGGGCATGCGCGGTGGCCGGGGCCAGGGTCCGGTGCCCCGCCAGCGCCGCGGGGGCGACGTGCTGCGCCGGGTCAAGATCGACCTGCGTGACGTCGTCTTCGGCACCGAGCAGGAGGTCACCTTCCGCACGGCCGTGAGCTGCGAGCGCTGCGACGGCTCCTGCTGCGAGCCCGGCACCAGCCCCACCCGCTGCAGCGCGTGCAACGGCTCGGGCCACGTCCAGCGCGTCGCCCAGTCCCTGCTGGGACAGATGGTGACCATGGCCCCGTGCCCCACCTGCGAGGGCCACGGCGACGTCATCGAGAACCCCTGCACCAGCTGCTCCGGCCACGGCCGCACCCCCTCGGAGCGCAGCGTCACCGTGAAGATCCCCTCCGGCGTCGAGAACGGCACCCGCATCCAGCTGCGGGGGGAGGGCGAGGTCGGCGAGGCCGGCGGTCCCTCCGGTGACCTGTTCGTCGAGCTCGCCGTCACCGATCACGAGGTGTTCGAGCGCGACGGCGAGGACCTCGTGATCACCATGGCGGTGCCGATGACCTCCGCCGCGCTCGGTGCGACGATCCCGCTGGAGACCTTCGACGGCACCCAGGAGATCGACGTGAAGCCCGGTTCACAGCCCGGGGACGAGGTCAGCCTGAAGGGTCTCGGCGTGACCCCGCTGCGGCGTGAGCGCCGCGGTGACATCCGTGTGGTCCTCGATGTCGACGTGCCCACCTCGCTCAGCGAGGAGGAGCGCGACCTGCTCCAGCAGCTCGCGGCGCTGCGCGGCGACGAGACCACCCGGCGCAAGGGCCACGGACCCTTCTCCAAGCTCCGCGACCGCCTGCGCGACCTCTGAGCGCAGCAGCCCTGAGATGCCCACCACCCCGCCCGGGTTCCTGGTCCTCGACGACGCCCTCGCCGGCGCGCGCGAGGGCGAGAGCCTGACCCTGGCCGGGGAGGAGGGCAGGCACGCCGCGAAGGTCGCCCGCCTCGGGGTGGGCGAGCAGATCCTGCTCACCGATGCCCCCGGGCGCCAGGTGCTCGCGGAGGTCACCGCCGCCCGCAAGGAGGCTCTGGACCTGCGCCTGCTGTCGGTCCCGACTCCCGCCGTCCAGCGACTGCCGCGCCTCACGCTGGTGCAGGCCCTGGCGACCGGTGGGCGCGACGAGCAGGCCGCCGAATCCGCCACCGAGCTCGGCGTCGACCGGGTGGTGCCCTGGATCGCGCGCCGTTCCGTCTCGGTGTGGCGAGGGGACAAGCTGGTCAAGGGCCGCGCCCGATGGGCAGCGACCGTGCGGGCCGCGGTCAAGCAGTGCCGGCGCCCCGGGATCCCCACGGTCGACGAGCCCGTCACCACCGCGCAGCTCGCCGAGCTCCTGGGCGGGATGAGCGCCGAGCAGACGATCGTGCTGGTCCTGCACGAACAGGAGTCGGTGGGTCTGATGAGCCTCGCCGAGCAACTGCGTGGGGCGAGCCCCCAGGGGGTCGAACAGATCGTCGTGATCGTCGGCCCCGAGGGCGGCATCGATCCGGGCGAGCTCGAGGCCCTCCGCGCAGCCGGGGCCCGCTCCGTGCTGCTGGGTCCCGAGGTGCTGCGTTCCTCGACGGCGGGCCCCGCGGCGCTCGCGGTGCTCAGCAGCCTGGTGGGTCGCTGGGGCTGAGCGGCGCGCGGCACGGCGCGTAGCTCTCTGCACTGCGGCTCTCCGCTGCCAGTGGATTCCTGAAACCCTGCAACAGGGCGCTCGCGGTCTCCTAGGATCAGTCGTCATGAGCCCAGACGCCCGCCACTGCCTGCGCGCCGCGTCGAGCAGGACGGGCGGCGACCGCCGATGATCCTCGCCGAGAACCTGGTCAAGGAGTTCACCCGGCCGAAGCGCGTCGAGGGCCGCTTCTCCGCGCTGCGGTCCTTCTTCAGCACCGACACCGTCACCACCTGCGCCGTGGACGACATCTCCCTGCGCATCGACGACGGCGAGATCGTGGGCTATCTCGGTCCGAACGGGGCGGGGAAGTCGACCACCATCAAGATGCTCACCGGCATCCTCGTGCCCACCGCCGGGCACATCGAGGTCGAGGGCATCGTGCCGTGGAAGGACCGTCGGGCCAACGCCCGCAGCATCGGCGCCGTCTTCGGCCAGCGCACCCAGCTGTGGACCGACCTGCCCCTGCGGGAGTCCTTCGAGCTGATCGCCAAGCTGTACGGGCTGGATCCCGTCGACTACCGGCGCTCCCTGGAGACCTTCGTGGACCTGTTGGAGATGGGGCCGTTCCTGGACACCGCCGTGCGCTCCCTGTCGCTGGGACAGCGGATGCGCGGGGACATCGTCGCCGCGATGCTGTACCGCCCACCGGTGCTCTATCTCGACGAGCCGACCGTCGGCCTCGACGTCGTGGCCAAGGCGCGCATCCGCGACTTCATCGCCGAGCAGAACCGCACCGAGGGTACGACGGTGCTGCTGACCACGCACGACATCGCCGACGTCGAGCAGCTCGCCCACCGCGTGGTGATCATCGACGAGGGGCGGATCCTGTACGACGGGGGTCTCGACAGCCTCCGCGCCCGCTATGCGCCCTTCCGCGAGATCGTCATCAGCGCACCGGCGGTCCCCGAGGACATCGACATCGCGGGGCTGGCCCTGACCCGACTGGTCCCGGCGGGCGACGAACTGCGCGCCACCTTCCGCTTCGACCCGGCGGAGCTCCCGGCCCCGGCGGCGATCGGGCGCCTCACCGGCGCCCTGGAGATCACCGACCTCGCCTCCCGGGAGCCGAATGTGGAGGACGTGATCCGGCGCATCTACACCGACCGGGGCGTGAAGGCATGAGCGTCGCCGTGCAGCGGCCGCAGGGCCGGCTGCTGGTCGACGGGATCTCCGCCTCGATCTCCCACGCCGCCCGCGCCCAGTTCGCCTTCCGCGCCTCCACCTGGACCGGGATCGTCGGCTGCGTGCTCCAGGTGATCCTGGTGCACCTGGTGTGGAGCGCCGTCTACGGCTCGCGCACCGACGTCGCGGGCGTCGCGCAGGTCGATGCGATCACCTACGCGGTGCTCGGGGTGCTGACCACCACCCTGTTCCAGCCGTTCATCTTCGACTCGATGCTGGGGCGGCTGCGCACGGGGGCCATCGCCTTCGACGTGATGCGACCGATCTCCGCCGTCCCGCTGGCCTTGGCCCGGCAGGTGGGCGGCACCGTCGGCCAGCTGCCGGCCGCTGCCACCGCGCTCGTGGTCGGTCTCGCGCTGGGCGCGATCGCCCTGCCGGGAACGTGGCTGTCGGGCCTGGCCTGCCTCCTCTCCCTGGCACTGGGCTTCGCCATCGCGCTGCTGGTGAACTTCACCGTCGGCTTGGTGGGGTTCTGGACCCTCGAGGTGGGCGGCGCGTTCCTCATCTACCGGATGCTCGCCCAGTTCTCCTCCGGGGCGCTGATCCCGCTGTGGTTCATGCCCGACTGGCTCACCGGCGTGCTCACCCTGCTGCCCTTCTCCGCGCAGGTCTTCGTGCCGCTGTCGATCTACGTGGACCGCGCTCCGGGATGGCACACCGTCCAGGCGATCGGACTGCAGGCACTGTGGATCCTCGTGCTCATCGCCCTCGCCGCCCTGGTGTGGCGGCGGGCCGTGCGACGCCTGGTGATCTTCGGTGGCTGAGGCGAGCGCCGGGACCCGGCCGATGCGACGAGGCACCCTCGCCCGCCCGGTGCCGCCCTGGCGCACCTACGCCATCCTGCTCGGGGCGACCTGGCGCAGCATGCGGGTGCACCGCGTGAACCTGGTGCTGACGTTCCTGGGCAGCGCCGCGCTCCAGGGGACCCAGCTGGCCTTCATCGGGGTGCTGCTGGGCGCCTTCGGCACCATCGCGGGCTGGGACGTGTTCGAGGTGGCGTTCCTGTACGGGCTGCGGCTGACCGCGCACGGGGTGTGCACGATCAACTTCGGCCAGCATCGCGCCAGTGCGCAGGTCGTGCGCGACGGGGACTGGGACCGCTACCTGCTGCGCCCGGCCTCGCCGCTGATGCAGCTGCTGACCCGCTTCTTCAACCCGGGCACCCTCGGCGACCTCGTGCTCGGGCTGGCGATCCTCGGCGTGGCCGCCTCCCAGGTCGGCGTCGACTGGACGGCCGGCGCGGTGGCATACCTGGCGCTCGCGGCGATCGGGGGAGGGCTGGTCGAGGCGGGATTGCAGATCGGCATCTCCGGACTGGACTTCCGGATGGGGCCGACGACGCGGGTCAAGGACACCATCGACCGGGTGCTGACGGACTTCGGGGCCTACCCCATGACGATCTTCGGCACCGCCGGAACCTACCTGCTGACGTTCCCGCTCCCACTGGCGTTCATGGCCTACCTGCCCGCCGCGATCGTGCTGGGCCACGAGGGGGAGCTCGTGGTGCCCACCTGGTTCGCACTGATCTCGCCTCTGGCCGGACCACTAATCCTCGTCGCCGGTGTGATGGTCTTCCGGTACCTCTCGAGGTTCTACGCGAGCCCCGGGCACTGAGGTGGCTCGCGAACGCGTCAGCTGACGGGGGAGAGGACCTTCTGCTCGACCGCGGCGAGGGCGGCCTCGAGCGCGGCGGCCTTCTCCTCGGTGACGAACAGCTCGCCCTCGACCGAGAGGTCCTCGCGGAAGCCGAGGCCGATGCTGCCCACGAGATCGGAGCCGACACGGCCCATCAGCGCCTCCAGCAGGGGGAGCACCTCGTGCGCCGCGCCCCAGCCGTAGCCGACCAGCACGGTGGGCAGGCCGTTCCACTCGGCGTAGAGGAAATCGACGGCGTTCTTCAGCGAGCCCGTGTAGGAGCCGTTGTACTGCGGGGTGAGGATGACCACGGCGTCGAGCGCGCCGATCCGCTCGCCCCAGCTGAGGCCGTGCGCGGTGGTCTTGTCCGCGCCGGACTTCGGGCTGGTCGGCTCGTCGAAGGAGGGCAGTGCGATGTCGCGCAGGTCGATGAGGTCGAGGTCGAACCGTTCCCCGGCGGAGTCGGCGACCCACTGGGCCACCTTCTCACCGACGCGGTTGGGGCGGGCGCTGCTGATGATGATTCCGAGCTTCGTCATGATGGTTAAAACTTCTCATACATGAGGGAACTTCCCAACCGGGCTGTGCGAAGAGTCGCTCCCGTAGACTCCGGGGTATGGGAGAGACAGCCACCGGACGCCGGGACCCGGACTGCGTGTTCTGCAAGATCCTGGCGGGAGAGATCCCGTCGGATCGTGTGTACGAGGACGAGACGGTGATCGCCTTCAAGGACCTCAGCCCGAAGGCTCCCGTCCACGTGCTCGTGGTCCCGCGGGAGCACCGGCGCGACGTGCGGGAGCTCGCGGAGCAGCCCGAGCTGCTCGCCCATGTCGCCACCGTGGCGGGGGACATCGCCTCTCACCAGGGCAGCGGCGACTTCCGGTTGCTCTTCAACACCGGCCCCAGCGCCGGACAGACCGTGTTCCACGTGCACGCGCACGTCCTCGCGGGCGGGACGCTCGCAGAAGGAGAGATGTGACGGATCTTGGCTGATGCCCTCACCCCGACGCCCGGCCGCACCCCCGAGGTGCACGAGCGGAAGCTGGCGATCCCTGACCACCTGAGCCCCTTCCAGGTGCTCGGCGAGAACGACCAGGCGCTGGCCGCTCTCGAGGACGCGGTGCCCGACACAGACGTTCATGTGCGGGGCCATGAGGTCACGCTGCGCGGCACCGACGACGCCCTGCGGCGCAGCGAGCACATCATGCGCAGCCTCATCGAGCTGGCCGGCACCGGCCAGGCCGTCACGGCCGAGGCCGTCCAGCGCGCCGCGAACCTCTACGGCGACGACCGTGCCTCGGACCAGAAGCTCGACCAGGTGCTCTCGCGCACCGTGCTGTCCTCGCGCGGGCGCAGCATCCGCCCCAAGACGCTGGGCCAGCAGAAGTACATCGATGCGGTCGAGTCCTCGACCGTCACCTTCGGGATCGGCCCCGCCGGCACCGGCAAGACCTATCTGGCCGTCGCCATGGCGGTCCAGCAGCTGCTGAGCAAGCAGGTCAACCGGATCATCCTCACGCGGCCCGCGGTGGAGGCGGGGGAGCGGCTGGGCTTCCTGCCCGGCAGCCTCAACGAGAAGATCGACCCGTACCTGCGCCCGCTGTCCGACGCGCTGCACGACATGCTCGACCCGGAATCGATCCCGCGCCTGATGGGCGCCGGCACCATCGAGGTCGCCCCGCTGGCGTACATGCGCGGGCGCACCCTCAACGATGCCTTCATCATCCTGGACGAGGCCCAGAACACCACGCCCGAGCAGATGAAGATGTTCCTGACCCGTCTGGGCTTCAACTCCACGATGGTCGTCACCGGCGATGTCACCCAGGTCGACCTGCCGGGTTCGCAGAAGAGCGGGCTGCAGGTGGTCGAGCAGGTGCTCGGCGGGATCGACGACATCTCCTTCTGCCGCCTCTCCGCCCGCGACGTGGTCCGCCACCGGCTGGTCAGCGACATCGTCGAGGCCTACGGCCGGTGGGAGATCGGCCCCGGCGGCAACCGCGACGCCCGCCACCGCCCCGCCACCCGGCATCACGAGCAACGAGAGTCCTCCTCATGACCATCGAGATCCGCAACGAGACCACCGCCGAGGTCGACGAGAACGAGTTCGTCGACCTGGCCCGCTTCGTCCTGGACGCGATGCACCTGCATCCCGCCACCGAGATGTCGATCCTCTTCGTCGACGAGGAGGCGATGGAGAAGCTCCACGTGCAGTGGCTCGACCTTCCCGGCCCCACCGACGTCATGAGCTTCCCGATGGACGAGCTGACGCCCGGGACCGCCGAGCACCCCGCGCCCGAGGGCCTGCTCGGCGACGTCGTGCTGTGCCCGAGCGTCGCCGCCGCGCAGGCCGCGGAGGCCGGGCACAGCGCCGTCGAGGAGATGCTGCTGCTGACCTGCCACTCCATCCTCCATCTGCTGGGCTACGACCACATGGAGGAGGACGAGCGCACGGTCATGTTCGACCTCCAGCGCAAACTCCTGCTGACCTTCCTGGCCTCCCGGGCCGCGAGCTGATCGCCCCGCCGATGCCCCGACCCGACCCTGCCCCTGTCCCCGTGGGACGGCGCCGCGCATGCTGACCGCCCCGCTGCTCGTGCTGATCCCCCTGGGCCTGGTGGCGCTGGTGGTCGCGGCCGTGCTCACCGCGGTCGACGCGGCGCACCAGGCCGTCTCCCGCGGATCCCTCGAGAAGGCCCTCGCCGACCAGCCCCCGGCGGTCCGTGAGCGCGTCCTGACCCAGCACGGCGACGGTCCGCGCACCCTCGCCTCGGTCTCGCTGGGACGCATGCTCGCCGAGGCCGTCACCGTCGCCTCGATCGCCGCGATCACCTTCCTGGTGTTCGACCGGCTCGGCGCCGAGAGCGCCTGGGCGGTGCCGCTGCTGATCACGATCGTGCTGGCCGGACTGCTGCTGCTCGTCGTGCTGGCCATCTCCCCCCGCACCATCGGCCGTGACCGCCCCGAGTCGGTGCTGATCTCCACCCGCGCCCTGATCACGGTCGCACGCTTCGTGCTGTGGCTCCCCGCGAGCGCGCTGACCAGCGTCGGTGAGAACCTCGCGGCCCGGCCCGGGGCCGCCGAGAACGCCGAGGACGGCGCCGAGAAGGCGCGGCAGAACGTCGACCGCGCCCTCGAGGACGAGCACGTCCCGGCCGGGGAGCGGGACATGATCCAGGGCGTCTTCGAGCTGCGCGAGACCATGGTGCGGGAGCTGATGGTGCCCCGCACCGACATGGTCGCCCTCGACGTGGACACCTCGGCGGCGAAGGCGATGCGCCTGTTCGTCCGCTCCGGCTTCTCCCGCATCCCGGTGATCGGCGAGAGCGTCGACGACCTGCGGGGGATGCTCTACGCCAAGGACGTCATGAAGGCGATCCACTCGCCGTGGGACCCGCGCCCCGACCGCGGCGCCGGCGAGATCATGCGCCCGGCCCGCTTCGTGCCGGAGTTCGTCGCGGCCGACGAGGTGCTGCGGCAGATGCAGACCAGCCACGTGCACATCACCGTGGTGGTCGACGAGTACGGCGGCGTCTCCGGCATCGTCACCATCGAGGACATCCTCGAGGAGATCGTGGGGGAGATCGCCGACGAGCACGATCCCGCCGAGCCCGAGATCGAGGATCTCGGCGACGGCCGCTTCCGGGTGCCCGCCCGGGCCGGGCTCACCGAGGTCGGCGAGCTGTTCGACCTCGACCTCGAGGACGACGACATCGACAGCGTCGGCGGACTGCTGGGCAAGGTGACCGGCCAGGTGCCGATCGTCGGCTCCCGCGCTGAGACGCACGGTCTCGTGCTCGAGGCCGAGAAGACCTCGGGACGGCGCCGCCGCCTGTCCACCGTGATCGTCTCCCGCGCCCCGGAGCAGGGCCCCCACCCCCACGATGCCCACCAGGAGAGCACCGATGACTGATCCCCTCACCCCCGCCGGCGGGGACGACCTCCGCCCCGCGCACCGCGCCGGTTTCGTCGCCCTGGTGGGCCGCCCCAACGTCGGCAAGTCCACGCTGACCAACGCCCTGGTGGGGGAGAAGGTCGCGATCACCTCCAGCAAGCCGCAGACCACTCGCCGCGCCATCCGCGGCATCGTCACCGGCGAGGACTCCCAGATCATCCTGGTCGACACCCCCGGCGTCCACCGCCCCCGCACCCTGCTGGGCGAGCGGTTGAACGATCTGGTGCGCGAGACCCTCAGCGAGGTCGACGTGGTCGGTTTCTGCCTGCCCGCCGACCAGAAGATCGGCCCGGGCGACCGCTTCATCGCCCAGGATCTCGCGGAGATGCGCAGCGGCCGGCGCGGCCCCCGGGTGGTCGCCGTCGTCACCAAGACGGACCTCGTCGGGCGCGACCGCCTTGCCGAGCACCTGATGGCCGTCGACCAGCTGCTGGACGTCGACGAGATCGTCCCGATCTCGGCCGTGACCGGGGAGCAGATCGAGCTGCTCGTCGAGGTCATCGCCCGGCAGCTGCCCGAGAGCCCGCAGCTGTACCCGGACGACCAGCTCACCGAGGAGTCCCGGGACGACCGGATCTCCGAGCTGATCCGCGAGGCCGCCCTGGAGGGGGTGCGCGAGGAGCTGCCGCACTCGATCGCCGTGGTCGTCGAGGAGGTCGTCGAGACCGACCCCGACGGCGACCCCTTCGCCGAGGTGGCTGAGGGTGAGGGCCGCCTGGTGGTGCGCGCGACGCTGTTCGTCGAGCGCGACAGCCAGAAGGGGATCATCATCGGCAGGGCCGGGGCCCGGCTGAAGGAGGTCGGCTCCCGCGCACGGGCCGAGATCAACCAGCTGATCGGCCGCACGGTGCATCTGGACCTGCGGGTCAAGGTCGCCAAGGAGTGGCAGCGCGATCCCAAGCAGCTGGGCCGCCTCGGGTTCTGAGGTGCCGCCGGTGCCGCGCGGAGCGAGGGCGTTCGCATCGTGAGCGTTCCGAAGCCCTCGGCTTGACGGTGCTACCGTGAGAATCATGCGTGGATCGCTGCTCCTGCTTAGCCGCCGCGACGGGACCTGAACGCCGGGACCCCGCCGCGGCTGACGTTGCGTCCGGCGACCGGTACCCCAGCGAGAAGGATCCCCTCATGACTGACTCCACGATCACCTCCGCCCCTGAGATCGCCGCCATCGGTGACGCGTCGGCCCCCGTCGTCGGCGCCTCGGGAGACGCCCCGCAGCAGCCCTCGGGCATGCCCACCCACAAGTACCTGCCCTTCCACGAGCAGATCCGGGTGGAGCTCCCGGACCGCACCTGGCCCACCCGCCGCATCTCTCGCGCCCCGCGCTGGTGCGCCGTCGACCTGCGCGACGGCAACCAGGCCCTCATCGACCCCATGAACTCCGAGCGCAAGCTGCGCATGTTCGAGCTGCTGGTGGCGATGGGCTACAAGGAGATCGAGGTCGGCTTCCCCGCCGCCTCGACGACGGACTTCGACTTCGTGCGCACCCTCATCGAGGAGGACCGTATCCCCGAGGACGTCTCGATCCAGGTCCTCACCCAGTCCCGCGAGCACCTGATCGAACGCACCTACCAGTCGCTGGAAGGGGCGAAGCGCGCCGTCGTGCACCTGTACAACTCCACCTCCGTGGTCCAGCGCGACGTCGTCTTCCGGGCCGACGAGGACACCGTTCTCGACATCGCCGTCCAGGGCGCGCTGCTGTGCAAGAAGTACGAGGAGACGATCCCGGACACCCAGATCACGTACCAGTACTCGCCGGAGTCCTACACGGGCACCGAGCTGGAGTACGCGCTGCGGGTGTGCAACGCGGTCATCGAGGTCATCAAGCCCACGCCCGAGGACCGCATGATCGTGAACCTCCCGGCCACGGTCGAGATGGCCACCCCCAACGTGTACGCGGACTCGATCGAGTGGATGCACCGCCACCTGGATCGTCGTGAGGCGATCGTGCTCTCGCTGCACCCGCACAACGACCGCGGCACCGGCGTGGCCGCCGCGGAACTGGGCTACCTCGCCGGCGCCGACCGCATCGAGGGATGCCTCTTCGGCAACGGCGAGCGCACCGGCAACGTCGACCTGGTGACCTTGGGCCTGAACCTGTTCACCCAGGGCATCGACCCGCAGATCGACTTCAGCGATCTCGACGAGGTGCGCCGCACCGTCGAGCACTGCAACCAGATGCCGGTGCCCGAGCGCAGCCCCTACGGGGGCGACCTCGTGTTCACCGCCTTCTCCGGCTCCCACCAGGACGCCATCAAGAAGGGCCTGGAGCGGATGCAGGGCGATGCGGAGACCCGCGGCGTCGACGTCGATGACCTCGTGTGGCGGGTGCCGTACCTGCCCGTGGACCCGAAGGACCTCGGCCGCTCCTACGAGGCGGTGATCCGGGTGAACTCGCAGTCCGGCAAGGGCGGCATGGCCTACCTGCTGCGCACGGAGCACGGCCTGGATCTGCCGCGCCGCCTGCAGATCGAGTTCTCCGGCATCGTCCAGCAGAGGACGGATTCCGACGGTGGCGAAGTGAGCCCGGACTCGCTCTGGGAGGCCTTCACCGACGAGTACCTGCCGGCCACCGAGGAGTCCAAGCGGTGGGGCCGCTTCGCGATCACCTCGATCCATCAGGAGTCCACCGGCGAGGGCGCGGACCGCATCACGGTCGTGCTGGTGGTCGGCGGCGAGGAGCACGAGGTCACGGGCATCGGCAACGGCCCGCTCGACGGCTTCGTCAAGGCCCTGGCCGAGCGCAAGATCGACGTGCGGATCCTCGACTACGCCGAGCACGCCCTCACCGAGGGCGACGACTCCCTGGCCGCCTCGTACATCGAGTGCGAGATCGGCGACCGGATCTTCTGGGGCGTGGGCGTGGACGGCTCCATCACCCGTGCGTCCCTCGAGGCGATCATCTCCGCCCTGAACCGGGAGCAGCGCGCGCAGCAGCGCTGAGGCGCAGCACCTCGTGCGGCGTGCCCCCGCGGCAACTGCCGCGGCGTCGTGAAAGGTACCGGGTGAGTGGCACCATTCACGACGTCGCACACCGGTCAGTCGCGCGAGGTCTCGCCGCCCGCGTCCCCGGCGAGGTGCGGGTCCCCAGCGAGATCCTCGTCGGGGAGCACCACCGGCATCTCCCCGGTCACGGTCGCGTGGGTGGGGATGGGCATGTCCCAGCCCGGCTCCTCGTCGATCGGCTGCGGCTCGTCGGGGGCGCCGCTGCGAGCGGTCAGCGTCACCCCGACGCTCGCCCCGACCACCAGGACCGCGGCCAGCACGCGCAGCGCCGTGGCGTCCTGTCCGATGATCAGCACACCGGTGATCAGCGCCAGGACTGGTTCGAGGCTCAGCAGGATGCCGAAGGCGTGGCGGGGCAGGCGCCGCAGTGCCGCCAGCTCGAGGGTGTACGGGAGGACGGAGGCCATGATCGCGGTGGCTGTCGCGAGCGCCAGCAGGCGCCAGTCCATGAGGCCGACGAGAGCGCCCTCGGTGCCCAGGGGCAGCACGGTCAGGGCGCCGACGGCCATGGCGATCGCGAGGCCGTCCTGTCCGGGCACCAGGCGACCCACCCGGGCACTGGTGAGCACGTACAGCCCCCAGAAGACCGCGGCGATGAGGGCGAACATCACCCCGACGAGGTCGAGGGACGCGGCCCCGGTGAGGGACTCGACGCCGAACAGGCTCACCCCGGCCAGGGCGAGCGCCACCCACAGCAGATCGCTGCGGCGGGTGGACAGGACCGCCGCGACGGTCAGCGGCCCGAGGAACTCGAAGGCGACGGCGGTGCCGAGCGGGATCCGGTCGATCGCGGCATAGAAGTTCCCGTTCATGCCGCCGACCACGACGCCGAAGAGGATCATGGCGATCCACTGCTGCCGGGTGAAGCTGCGGACCCTAGGGCGCACGATCACCAGCAGGATGACCGCAGCGATGGCCAGGCGCAGCGTGGTCGTGCCGAAGGCGCCGAGCTCGCCGAACAGCTGGGTCGCGAGCGCGGCACCGATCTGGAGCGAGCTGCAGGAGCCCAGGACGAAGAGGATGGGGGTCATCGGCAGGCCACCCCCGGCGCCGCCCGGAGTCGCACCCACTGCCGGCACGCTACCGGTCGAGGGGGAGGTCGAAGAAATAGTCACCCTGACACTGTGCCGCGGAGGTACCGCCACGTCTAGCGAATGTTTTCAAGGGGTACCATGAAGTAGAACTGCACGGTCGTCGGAGGTCGCCATGTTGAATCTGCATCGCCTGTTCCTGCTGCACGAACTGCACAGGCTGGAGACGATGTCGGCCGTCGCGCAGACCCATTCGATGTCGCCCTCGGCCGTGTCCCAACAGCTCTCACACCTGGAGCGGGAGACCAAGGTCACGCTGTTCGAGCAGGCCGGGCGCCGGGTCGTGCTCACCGATGCCGGGGCGCGGCTGGCCCGCCGGGCGGAGGAGATGCTGGGCCTGCTGGAATCCGCGGAGGGCGAGCTGAAGGACGCCCAGGGCGACGTCGGGGGCGTGTTGCGCGTCGCCTCCTTCCAGACCCCTCTGATCGCCCTCGCCCCGGCCGCCATCAGTGTGCTCGAGCAGCGTCACCCGCAGCTGCGGATCGAGCTGGCCCAGCGGGAGGTCGAGGGCGCCTACGAGGGACTGCTCGCCCATCGCTTCGAGGTAATCCTGGGGGAGGACTACCCGGGCGGGCAACGGGTGGTGCGACGGGGCACCGACCGGGAAGGACTGCTGCGCGACCCTATGCTGCTGGTGCTGCCCGACCACGGTCCGTGGTCGCGGGCGCGGACCATCGCGGACCTGGCCGACGCCCCGTGGGCACTGGACCCCGAAGGTGCCCGCACCGGGATCTGGGAGCGCACCTACCTGCGCACGGCCGGCGTCGAACCGTGGGTCCGCTTCGACACCCCGGATCCGCTGCTGCAGGTCCACCTGGTCCGCTCCGGGCACGCCGTCGCCTTCGTCCCGGGGATCATCGCCTCCGAACATCTCGGCGGCACCCGCCCGGTGCGTCTGCCCGGCGATCCCCATCGCTCGCTCTACACCGCGGCCCGGGCAGGCGCCGCCTCCCACCCCTCCCTGCTGGCCTTCCGGGCCGCACTCCTCGAGGCCGGCGGGATGGTCACGGAGCTGCAGGGCCTCGAGCGTCTCGCCGCGTGAGCGCCTCGGCCGAGCGTCTCCTCCGTCAGGAGGGCGCGCGGGGACGGATCGGCCCTGTAGAACAGTTCTATGACGACGCAGCTCGGCCGCAACGCGCCGAACGGACCCGCCGCGGGCGACCCCACGGAGCCCACTGACCCCACGGACGACGGTGCGCGGGAACCCGGTCCCCGTCGCCGCGGCCGCGGGCTCCTGCGATGGCAGGTCCCAGCCCTGCTCGCCGTGCTCCTGCTGGTGGCCGGGCTCGGGTTCGCCTCCCGCGGGGTGACGGAGCCTCGGGGCACCGACGCCCCCGAGCACGTCTTCAGCGCTGCCCGCGCCACCGCAGCGACCTCGCAGATCGTCGATGAGCCCCACCCTGTCGGCAGCGACGCCAATGCCGAGGCCCACGCGGACCTCGCGGAGCAGCTGGCCGGCCTGGGCTTCGAGACGACCTCTCAGGAGTCCCTCGGGATGCGAGCGGTCGGCGATCAGGGGACGGCCGGGTACACGGACAATCTCCTCGCCACCCGGCCCGGCACCGACCCGACCGGCACGATCGTCCTGGCCACCCACATCGACTCGGTGCCGAACGCGCCGGGCGCCGCCGACGCCGGGGTCGGGCTGAGTGTGATCCTGGAGACCGTCCGGGCGCTCGGTCCCGAGGCGCAGCGCAACGACCTCGTCATCCTCCTGGTCGACGGGGAGGAGCGCGGCCTGCTCGGAGCCCAGGCCCATCTCGACGCGCGCGCCGGGGAGCTGGCCGAGCCCGTGGTGGTGCTGAACCACGAGGCCCGTGGCGTCTCCGGTCGCCCGTTGGTCACCCGCACGAGCGGACCCATGCACGCAGTCCTCGGCTCGATGCCGCACCCCGAGTTCGAGTCGTTCTGCGACGCCCTGTTCGGCATGATGCCCAACGACACCGACTTCACCGTCTACCGTGCCGGAGGCTGGTGGGGGATGGACATGGCGATCATCGACGACGCGTGGGCGTACCACAGCCCGCAGGACGACGCCGAGCACCTCGATGAGGGCACCTTGCAGCACTACGGCGAGATGACCCTCGCCCTGACCCGCGACCTCACCGCGCGGGACCTCACCGCTCTGCAGTCCCGCACCGACGAGGAGCCCGTCCAGACCACCGCCCCCTGGGGCATCGTCAAGCTCCCCCCGCCGCTGGTCACCGCCGCCGGAGTGCTCGCGCCCCTGGCGGTGCTGGCCGCCGTGCTGGTCCTGCGTCGACGCGGGGAGCTCACGCTGCGCGGCACCGCGCTCGGAGCGCTGACCGGACTGATCGCCCTGCCGCTCAGTGCGGCCGCCGCCGTCATGGCCTGGCAGACCGCGGCCGGGGCGAGCCCGCAGATGCTCTCGCAGACCACGGGCGAGCCCGTGCGCGCCGAGCTGTTCCTCCTCGCCGACGTCCTGGCCGGCGCGGTGGCGGTCACCCTGTGCTGGGTGCTCGCCCGGTTCCTGATCAGCCGTACGGCCCTGCTCTCGGGAGCCGCCCTGGTCACGACGGCGCTGCTGGCGGCGCTGGCCGTCTCCTCACCGCAGCTGGGCAGCTCGATGATCCCGCCCGCGGTGATCGCCGCCGTCGGCTTCCTGCTCACCACCGTGCTCCCACCAGGCGTGGGCCTCGCCGTACGAGCTCTCACGCTGCTGCCGACGGGGTGGATGCTCGGCACCCAGGTCTCCTCCCTCATGGAGTTCGGCATCGCGTCCTCCTCGGGCGGGCTCGCCGGGACCGTGCTGGTCGGGCTCGCCGCCGCCGCACCGCTGCTGCGGGACGGGCGCGCAGCCGGGCACTGCCGTGCACGTCGGGCCCGGCGGCTGCTGGTCCCGGTGCTGGCGGCCGTCCTGACCGCCGCGGCCCTCGTCGGTGGCACCGCGCTGAGCCTGGCCGCTCCGGAGCCGGTCCAGGAGGGCGTGCTCGCGCAGGTCGACGGGCGCAGCGGGGAGACCACCTGGGACGTCAGCGGCACGACCGAGTGGGGTCGCGCGCTCGACGGCACCCGCGCCACCTCCGACCTCCCACCGCCGAGCGTCGAGACCACCCCGGGCGCGGAGCCGCAGGAGGTCGAGATCGTCCTCGCCTCCCCACGCGAGGCCGCGCAGTTCGAGCTCTCCCTCGACGAGGGTGCCCTCCGCGAGGTCCGCCTCGACGGCGAGCCGCTGGAGGCCGAGGAGCCCACGACCGCCCTGCAGATCGTCGGCGTCCCGCAGGACCAGGAGGTCACCGTCACCGCCACGGTGCCCGACGGGGCCGAGCTCACGGTCCTCGAGACCACCTATGACCCGAGCCTCGCCGATGGATGGGTCGAGCCCGGGCCGGAGGTCTCCCTCATGCAGCCGCGGCTGCGCATCGCCGTCACCGAGGGGGTCTGAGACGGGGCAGTGGTGCCCGATGGTCGACGGCGCTGCCCCGGTGATGTAGCTTGACCTCAAGATAAAGGCGAGGGGCCCACACACGACGGAGGGAGCGGCCATGGCGCACGCCTGGAGCCCGGAGCAGTACCTGCGGTTCGGCGACGAACGGGGAAGACCCTTCATCGACCTCCTTGCGCGCGTGGACGCCGAGGCCCCGGAGCTGGTGGTCGACCTCGGCGCCGGGCCGGGGACCCTCACCACCGTCCTCGCCGACCGGTGGCCGTCGGCCCGCGTGCTCGCCGTGGATTCCAGCCCGGAGATGATCGCCCGTGCCGAGTCCGTGGCAGGGATCCACGCCGAGCTCGGCGACCTGCGCACCTGGGAGCCCCCGGCGCCGGTCGACGTCCTGATCAGCAACGCAGCGCTGCAATGGGTCCCGGATCATCTCGAGCAGCTCCCGCGACTGGCCGGCCTGCTCGCCCCGGGCGGCGTGCTGGCCCTGCAGGTCCCCGGCAACTTCACCGAGCCCAGCCACACCATCCGCCGCGAGCTGGCCGCCGAGGAGCCCTACGCGGGGCACCTCGCCGGCATCGCCCACCCCGACTCCTACGACGCGAGCACCTACCTCCGCACGCTGCAGGGCCTCGGGCTCGAGGTCGACGCCTGGGAGACCACCTACCTGCATGTCCTGTACGGGCCGGACCCCGTCTTCGAGTGGGTCTCCGGCACCGGAGCCCGGCCCACGCTGCAGGCGCTGCCGGCGAACCTGCGCCCCGCCTTCGAGGCCGAGTTCCGGGCGCGGCTGCGCGCGGCCTATCCAGATCACGGTTGCGGAGTGCTGCTGCCCTTCCGCCGTGTCTTCGCGGTCGCGCGCCGTGGTTCCCGTCCGTAGGGACTGCAGGAGAGGTGGCCTGACGCTGCTCACCCGGCCGGGAGCACGTCGGCGAGGTCGATCTCGTGCACCGGGACGATCGCCGAGGCCGCGACGGCCTGCGGCACGGTGCTCGGGAGGCCGCGCACGTGCAGACCCTGCACCTCCCGGGGTGCGTCTGCGGCCACCGACCACCAGGGTGCTTCTGCCGGGGAACGGCTCACCAGGGCTATACGCGAGGGATCGATCCTCAGGCCGACGCCCGCTGCTTTGAGCAGGGCCTCCTTGCGGGCCCACAGGGAGATGCCAGATCGCAGACCGTCGGTCTCGCGGTGCTGGCGTTCGCGCGGATGGCGGACGGCGGCGTCGAATCCCGGCCAGAGGGAGATGGGAGGATCCTGCACGTCCACTCCGACCTGCACCTCCTGCGCGGCGACCGCCACCAGCACCTGATCCTGGGACGTGGAGCCGGACAGCGACATCCCGGGGGCACGAGGGCGTCCGTGCGGCGCTCCGCAGCGCTCGCACGCACGCTCCACGACCATGTCCTGGGCACAGGTGGGTGCCGCGCCGAGCACATGGGCCAGCAACAGGCGCAGCGCCGCCCGGCCGGCCAGGGTGCGGTCGCCGTGGAAGCCGCGTCGTGCGCGAGCGGCGACGAGGTCCTCCGGTGCCACGAGGGCCTGCGCGCCGCCCGTTCCCCGCGTTCCTTCGAGCACTGCTGTCACCGTGGTCGACAGGACCCTGATCATCGTCGACTGATGCGCCGGTACTGGACGACCGCTGCGGGAGCGAACACCGCAATGATGACGACGCAGCTGATGACTGAGTACAGCACCGGGTTGTCGCCCGGCCACCCACCCGGACTCTCGAAGCCGGGTGGGACCTCATTGCCGAACCCCTGCCGCGCGGCGGTCGCGACCGCGGTGATCGGGTTCCAGCGTGCGATGGCCTGCAGACCGGAGGGGAGGGAGTCCGCGGAGACGAAGGCGCCGGAGATGAAGCACACCGGGAACAGCCACAGCAAGCCGAGGCTCTGCGCCACCTCCACGGAGCGGGCTGTCAGGGCGATGAGGGCGCCCACCCAGGAGACGGCGAAGGCGAACAGCAGCAGAAGGGCGCAGGCCAGCACTACTGAGCCCGGCCCCGTCGAGGCCCTCCAGCCGATGGCGAGCCCGCAGCCGAGGATGACGAGCACCGAGATCGCGCTCATGACCAGGTCGGAGACGGTGCGGCCGAGTATCACCCCCACCCGCGACATCGGCAGGGCGCGGAAGCGGTCGATGAGGCCGGACTGCAGGTCCTTGGCGAGGTACACGGCGGTGAAGGAGGAGTTGAAGGTGAGGGTCTGAGCGAGGATGCCGCCGACGAGGTACTCCCGGTAGGCGCCTCCACCCAGCGTGCCGCCGAACACGTAGGCCAGGATGATCACGAACAGGATCGGCTGCGCGATCCCGGTGACCAGAGCTCCCGGGGTACGGCGCAGACCGATGAGGTTTCGGCGGGCGATGACGGCGCCATCGCGCACGGCACGCACCGGCCTCATCGTGCGGCCTCCGCGCGGCGTGCGGAGCTGACGTCGGCGCCGAGGTGGTGCGCCCCGGGTGCGTCCGGCTCCGGGACGGGCTCAGGGGCCGGGCCGCCGGTGAGACCGAGGAAGACCTCGTCGAGCGTGGGGCGTCGCAGCGCGGCCTCCCCGACGTCGATCCCGGCGCTTTCGAGGACGGTCAGCACACGCGAGAGTCCTGGTCCGCCGACGTCGGCGGCGAGCGTGAGGCGTCTGCCGCGCTCATCCGTCTCGGCGTCGTGCCCGGCGCGGGCGAGAGCGGCCTGCGCCGCGGCGCCGTCAGAGGCATCGGCGAGGGCGATGTCGACCCGGGAGCCTCCGACCTGCTTCTTGAGTGCGGCCGCTGTGCCGTCCGCGACGATGCGGCCGCGATCGATCACGGCGATCGAGTCGGCGAGTTGATCAGCCTCCTCCAGGTACTGCGTGGTCAGCAGCACGGTGACACCGTCCGCGGTCAGGGAGCTGACCGCGTCCCAGGTGTCGCGGCGACCTCGCGGATCGAGCCCCGTCGTGGGCTCGTCGAGGATCACGACCGGGGGGCGGGCGATGACGGCACCTGCGAGGTCGAGCCGACGGCGCATCCCGCCGGAGTACTGTCCGGCCAGCAGGGTGTCGGCGACGTCGTCGAGACGGAAGTCGTGGAGCAGCTCGCGGGCGCGGTCCGCGGCGGCGCGCCGCGGCATGCCGTACAGGCGGGCGACCATGCGCAGGTTCTCGGATCCCGTCAGCTTCTCGTCGACGGCCGCATACTGCCCGGAGACACCCAGGCTGCGACGCACGCTGTCCGGGTCGGTGCGAACCGAGTGGCCTTCGACCTGCGCGTCGCCCTGATCCGGCACCAGGAGGGTGGTGAGCACCCGCACGATCGTGGTCTTGCCCGCGCCGTTGGGGCCCAGCAGGCCCTGCACGGTGCCCGGGGGCACCTCGAGATCGACCCCGTCGAGCGCTGTCCGGTCGCCATAGTGCTTGACGACGCCGCGCAGGGATATCACGAGGCGGCTCGCGCTCCGTCGTCCAGGCGCCGAGGTGTGATGTCGAGCCAGGAGGCGTCGACGTACGCGAGGCATTCGGCATGGGCCCCCGGGCCGAAGACGGCAACCCACCCCCGGGGCAGGTCTGCGGTCTCGGGCCACAGCGAGTGCTGTCCGCGCTCGTTCACGAGGACGCGGAAGGTGGCGTCGGTGTCGTCGAAAGGGTTCATCCTGTGGTGGTCCCGTCTCCATCGGTGGTGCTGTCTCACCCGTGGTTCGGAGCCGACCCTCCCGCGGTTTGGTCGGATCCGCGGCCGAGCGGGAACGCGTCCAAAGCGGCGGCGACACTCTGCGCGGCCGGTTCCTCGAGCAGCTCCGTGTGGGGGGCGTCGATCCGGCGCACGGCGACTTCGCCGGTGACGTGAGGGCTCCAGGCCTCCGGGCCCGGTCGGCCCCGGGGAACGTCGCGGGTCGCCTCGAGGACGGCGAGGTCGCCCTCGACGACGGGGGTTCCGGCGGCGTCCAGGAGCGCTCCGAGGCGGGTGAAGCGCGAGGCCATGCGTTCCGCCGTGCTGACGGGCAGCTGCCCGAGCGCGTTTCCGGCCGCACGCAGGGCGCTGACCGCCGTCGCGGCATCCAGGTCGCCCTCGGGAACGGGGACGTCCTGGGCCTCCAGGAGCCCTCGCCACCGTGCCTGCTCGTCCTCGACGCCCTGCAGAGATCCCCCGTGGTGGGGGTAGGAGTCGAGGACGGCGAGCAGGGCGACCTCCTCGCCGTCGGCCTGCAGGCGAGCGGCGAGATGGTGCGCGATCCTGCCGCCGAGCGAGTACCCCAGCAGGTGGTACGGGCCGTGCGGTTGGACGGTGCGCATCGCCTCGAGGTAGTGGTCCAGCAGTTCGTCGAGGGTCTGCTCCGCGCCGTGAGGCGGCTCGTCCGTGGTGAGCCCGGGCATCTGCAGCCCGACCACGGGGCGGGGCATGCGCAGATGGGGGAGCAGGCCCGAGAAGCTCCAGGCGAGTCCGCTCGCGGGGTGGACGGCGAACAGGGGATCCCCCTGCCCCTCGGGACGCAGGGGGAGCAGCGGCGAGAGGGATTCGTCGAGGTCGGATGCCGCGGGCCGGTCGCCTCTGCCGACATCGTCCGCAGAGCGCGGGGGAGCGCCGTCGGCCTCGATCGCGAGCTGCGCCACGGTCGGGGCACGGAACAGGGTATGGACGGGGACGTCCCGGCCCAGAGCCTCGCCGATCGCGGCCACCGCGGGTCGGGCCACGAAGGAGTGCCCGCCGAGAGCGAAGAAGGAGTCGTCAGCACGGACGTCCTGGACCCCGAGCACCTCGGCGAACGCTGCCGCCACGGCGGCCTCGGCACCCTCCCGCGGTACGCGCCCGCCGCCCCCGCCGAAGGTGGGACCGGGCAGCGCCTGGACGTCGACCTTCCCGTTGGTCGTCAAGGGGATGGCGCCGACGAGGGTGATCGCGGCGGGCCGCATGTACTCGGGCAGGCGGGTTGCGGCGACCTGCTCGAGCAGGTCCGGCAGCCCGGCGCCGTCGGCGTCCTCGGCGGGCACCGCCCACGCGGCCAGGACCGTTCCGCGAGGACTGGGTACCGGGCGGACCACCGCCTGCGCAACCTCGGGACGGTCCTCGAGCACCGCGGCGACCTCGCCCGGTTCGATGCGGTGCCCACGGATCTTGACCTGGTCGTCGCTGCGCCCGAGCGCGACGACCCGGGGGCGGAGGCCGGCGGCGGCATCGCGCACGGCCACGAGGTCGCCGGTGCGGTACATGCGCGAACCGTCGAGGGCGAACGGATCGGCGACGAAGCGCGCGGCGGTGGTGGCCCCGGTACCGAGGTAGCCGTCGGCGAGCTGGTCTCCGGCGAGCCAGAGCTCTCCGACGCTCCCCACGGGAACCGGCCGCAGGTGCGCATCCAGGACGCGGGCGACAGTGCCGCAGGTCGGCGCCCCGAGGACGGGGGACGGGTTCCCGTCGATCGCCGCGACCAGGGTGTCCACCCCCGCCTCGGTGGGGCCGTAGAGGTTCCATCCTTGGACGGATCGACGCTCGTGCACCCAGGACCACAGTGCCGGCTCGACGGGCTCGCCCCCGAGCAGGAGCACGAAGGGGTTCTCCGGGTCCCGGGCATCGAGGAGATCAGCGAGCCCGGTCTGCCCGCGCAGGGCGTCGAGGTAGCCAGGTGTGGTCTCCCAGGCGTCGATGCGGTGCTGTGTGAGGGCGGCGACCAGGGCCTCGGGGTCTCGGCGCACCTCGTCGCCGATGACGTGCACCTCGTGGCCGGCCACCAGCCACAGCACCGGATCCAGGGAAGCGTCGAAGCCGACCCCCGTGGTGTGGGCGAGGCGCAGCCGGCGCCGATCGGGGTCGGGAAGCAGCGTCGAGCGGTGGCTCCTGAGGAGCTGGGTCAGCGCCCGGTGGGGGACCTGGACGCCCTTCGGCATCCCGGTGCTGCCCGAGGTGAAGATGACGTACGCCGCATCGGAGTCCGCCGGCAGGTCGGCGGGCGCCGTGCCGACCGGCAGATCGGCGCACCGCAGGATGCGATCGGCAGGGATCCCGGCCTCCCCGGCGGCCGTCACCGCCCCCTCCTCGGCGGCGTCGCCGGTGCGCAGCACCCAGGACGGCTGGGCGGTGCGCAGCGTGGCCACCATCCGCGGACCGGGCAGTGTGATGTCGACGGGGACGGCGACCGCCCCGGCCCGCCAGATGGCCAGCATCCCGGCGACGGACTCGGTGCCACGGCGCACGGCCAGGGCGATGCGGTCACCGGCGAGGGCGCCTGCTGCGCGCAACCCGCCCGCCAGGGCATCGACCTGTGCGGCGAGCTCGCCTGCGGTGAGAGAGCCGTCATCCCCGACGAGGGCGGTGGAGCGGGGCCGGTCCACGGCGGAGGCGGCCAGGGCCTCGAGCACGCCCTGAGGTCCGGTGGTGGCCTGCCACGGCTCCAGGGGCGTCGAGGCCGGGCCGGCGGGAATCTCCTGCAGGCTCCGCCCGGGATCCTCGGCGATGCCTTCGAGGAACCCGACCCAGCGGTCGACGAAGCCGCGTGCCGCCTCCTGGCTGAACAGATTCGCGTCGTACTCGAGCACGCCGTCCGCGCCGCCCTCGTCGCGGGGGCGGAGGGTGAGGGACAGGTCCACCTTGGCCGTCCCGGTGGAGTCGGGCTCCACCCGGGTGACTGCCACTCCTGGCAGCTCGAGGGCCGAGCTGCCCGTCTCCTCCACCGAGAGCATGGTCTGGAACAGGGGATGGCGGCCCAGTTGCCGTGCGGGGGCCACCGCCTCGACGATACGTTCGAAGGGGACGCCGTCGTGCTCCATGGCGTGCAGGACGGCCTCGCGGGCCCGCCCGACCGCGTCGCGGAACGGCTGCTCACCGTCGATGTGCAGCCGGATGGGCAGCGTGGTGACGAAGAAGCCGATGAGATCGGCGAGATCGGGGTCGGTCCGTCCTGCCGACGGGGTGCCGATGACGAGGTCGTTCCCGGCGCCGATCCGCTGCAGATAGCCCGCGAGAGCGGCGAACCAGGTGTGGAAGCCGCTGGCGCCGCTCGCCGCGCCGGTGGCCAGGAGGGGACGGGTGACCGTCTCCGGGAGCGTGAAACGCAGGGTGCGTGCCGGGCGCGTGGTGGCCTCGGCACGCCGTCCGTCGACGGGGAGGTTCAGCTCCGCGGGCGCATCGCGCAAGCGCTCGGTCCAGGCCTCGAGGTGGGGGTCGTGGTCGCGTCGTTCACCGTGCAGGGCCTGCTGGTGGCGAGCATGATCGGCGAACTGGACGTCCAGCGGGCGCCGCGCGGAGCGCATCCCCGCGGTACGGGCCCCGTACGCCGTGGCGAGATCGCGCACCAGCGGGCCCAGGGAGGCGCCGTCGGTCGCGATGTGGTGCACGGCGAGCGTCAGCCGCCAGCGACTCTCACCGGTTTCGACCAGTCCGGCACGCAGCGGGATCCCGGTGGCGAGCGGGAACCCGGCGGAGACGTCCACGGGGCCCTGGTGCAGGATGCCCGAGGGCGGGTCCTGGATCCGCTGGACGGGCCGCCCGTCGACCTCGGGGAAGGTGGTGCGCAGGATCTCGTGGCGCGAGACGAGGTCCTCGATCGCCGCCCCGAGGGCATCGATGTCGAGGTCACCCTCGAGGTCGGCCTCGAGGACCACCGTGTACTCGGCGGAGTCCGGATCCATCTGGTGGAGGAACCACAGCCGCGCCTGGTCGGGCGAGAGGGGGAGATCTTCGTGGGGCGGGCGCGGATTCTCCCGAGCCCATTCCTGCAGGCGTGCCGGGGCGGGCGGAACGGATGGGTCGGGATCTGCCACGACGCTGTCGCGTTCGAGCTCGTCCCCGCGGACCGCGGCGAGCAGCTGCGCCGGAGTGGGGGAGTCGAAGACCGTGCGCACGGGCAGGCCGACCCCGAACTCGTTGCGGATGCGGCCCACCAGCTCGACCGCGAGCAGGGAGTGGCCGCCGAGGGCGAAGAAATCTTCCCCGGGCCCTGCGGCGGAGACCGCGAGCACGTCGGCGACGACACGGCACATCCGCTCCTCGGCCTCATCGCGCGGGGCGCGCTCGGGCGAGGGGTCGCGCCGCGGATCGGGCAGCGCCGAGGTATCGACCTTGCCGTTCGAGGTCAGCGGGATCCGCGGGAGGACGGTGATGGTGGTGGGGACCATGTAAGCCGGCAGCTCCCGGCGCGCCGTCTCCTGCGCGGCGGCCGCCTCGACGTCCCCGGCCACCCACGCAGCGATGCGCTCGGTGGCCGGGCCTCCGGGGCTCGTGACGAGGGCGACGGCGGCACGAACGCCCGGCAAGCGCTCCAGCGCGCTCTCGATGTCGCCGGTCTCGATGCGGTACCCGCGCAGCTTGACCTGATCATCGGCGCGATGCAGGAAGTACAGGTCGCCCTCCGGCGACCGACGGACGATATCGCCAGTGCGGTACATCCGCTCGCCGTCCGCGGTGGGATCTGCCACGAACCGCGCCGCGGTCTCGGCCGCGCGACCGCGGTACCCGTCGGCGAGGGTGGACCCGGAGAGGTACAGCTCGCCGTCGACGCCGGGTGGCACCGGGCGCAGGAGGCGGTCCAGCACCCGCGCCCGCACACCGGCCACGGGCTCCCCGATCACGACGGGGCCGGGCACGATCGGGGCGACGAGCGCGTCGATCGTCGACTCGCTGGGACCGTACAGGTTCCAGCCCTCCAGGATCTCGGACCCCGCGACGCGGTCCCACAGGGATGGCGGCACGGCCTCACCACCGAGGGCCAGCAGCAACCGGCCGGGCCCTCCGGCCACGGCGTCCTCGAGCCCGACGGCCATCAGCTGTGCGGCGTAGGACGGGGTCGTCTCCACGACATCGATGTGCTCCTCCCGCACCAGCTGCACGACGGACTCGGCATCGGAGTGCACGGAGTCGTCGGCGATGAGCAGGGCGCTGCCGGCGACGAGCCACAGGACCGGGTCCCAGGCGGCGTCGAAGGCGAGGCCCGAGAGATGGAGCATGCGCGGGGCCCGCCCCAGGCGTTCGCGCAGCGGGCCGATGAGGGATTCCTCGTGCTGGACCAGCACGGTCCCCAGGGCACGATGGGAGACCTGCACACCCTTGGGGACGCCGGTCGTCCCGGAGGTGTGCACGAGATAGGCGGTGTCCTCGGGTCCCGGCGGTGCCGGGACGGCGCCACCGGCAGGGAGGGCCGCCGCAGTCAGCACCGGTATGGCCGACGCGCCGTCCGAGGCGGCCAGCAGGGCCTCGAAGCGGGTGGGGTCGGCGGTGACGACCACGCGCGCCGCGGCCGCGGCGAGCACCTGGGTGAGTCGGGCGTCGGGATGGGTGGAATCGACGGGGACCGCGACGGCGCCGGCGCGCAGCGCCCCGAGGAGGACGGTGACGGCATCGGCGTCGCGGGGCAGGGCGATGACCACACGGTCGCCGCGGCGTACCCCCTTCTCGGCGAGCCCGGCGGCGAGGGACTCGACGCGGCCGAGGAGCTCGGCGGCGGAGAGATCGCCGCGGGGGTCGAGGAGTGCGGGCGCCTCCGGCTGTTCACGGGCCGTGCGAGCGAGCCGGTCCAGCACCGTCGTGGGGGCCGGGGCCTCGGGCCCGCGGGCCCGCTCCGCGAGGCGGTGCAGGTCATCCGGTCCGGTCGTGGGCAGCTCGCCGAGCCGTACCTCGGGATCGGTGACGACCTGTGCGAGGACGCGATCGAGGCAGTCGCGCAGCCGCTCCACGGTGGGGCCGTCGAAGAGGGCCCGGTCGTATCCCAGGGTCACTCGGAGCGCTTCGTCGCCGTCGGTCCCGGGAGTGACGTCGATCATGAGGTCCGCCTTCACCCCGGCGCTGGTCGTGGGGGTGGGGACCCGCACCTGCACGCCCGGGAGCTCGAGCCGCGCCTGCGGCGCATTCTGCAAGGTCAGCAGCACCTGGATGACCGGTGGCCGGTCCAGGTGTCGGGGCGGGCGGACGGCGTCGACGACCGCGTCGAAGGGCAGCTCCTGATGGGCGTAGGCCTCGGTGTTCGCCACTCGCACGCGCTCGATGAGCTCGGAGAGGGTCGGGTCGCCGTGCAGCGAGGTGCGCAGGGCGACCGTGTTCACGAAGAATCCGACGATGTCGTCCAGCAGGGGATCGCCGCGGCCCGCCACGGGGGTGCCGATGACCACGTCGTCCCCGGTCCCGTGCTGATGCAGGGCGGTGGCGAGGGCCGTGTGCAGCACGATGAACAAGCTGGTGCGGCGCTCGGCGGCGAGGTGGCGCAGGGACGCGTGACGCCGCGGGTCCAGGTCGAGCCGGATCTCGCCGACGCCGCGCCGGTCGGCGTCGGCGGGGTCCGCCGTCCCGCGGGCGCGATCACGGGGCAGGGAGACCTCCGGTGGCGCGTCCGCGAGGGTGCGCCGCCAGAACGCGCTCTGGCGCGACAGCTCGCTGTCCGGGTCGTCCGGCGAGCCCAGGCGGCCGCGCTGCCACATCGCGGCGTCCGCGTAGCCCACGGCCAACGGCTCGCAGAACGCCTCACGGCCGGCGGTGCGGGCCGTGTACGCCTCCCCGAGGTCGCGGGCGAGCGGGGCCAGGGACCAGCCGTCGGTCGCGATGTGATGCATGGTGATCACGAGCACCGCGTGCTGGGCGGTGGTGCGCAGCAGCACGGCACGCAGCGGGATCTCCCGCGTGATGTCGAACGGCCGGTGGATCTCGGCGGCGATGACGGCCTCGAGGCGGTCGGCGGGCACGTCCACGGCCACGAGCGGGGAGGGGACCTCCTCGGCGGGGAGGATGTGCTGGATCGGTTCGCTGTCCACGGCCGGCAGCACGGTGCGAAGCGGCTCATGGCGGGCCAGGACGTCGTCGAGCGCGCCGCGCAGTGCGGCGGTGTCGAGATCTCCTTCGAGTTCCAGGACGACCGGGACCGCGTAGGCCGCCGAACCGGGCTCGAGACGGTTGAGGAACCACAGGCGACGCTGATTCAGGGAGACGGGGACCGGGTCGGGACGCTCGCCGCGCTCGGGTCTCGTCGGGGCTCGGCCACCAGGGGAGCCGTTCAGGACGCGGGCGAGGGCCGCGACGCTGGGATGCTCGAAGACGTCGCGCACGGTGACGGTGCGATCGAGGTCGTCCGTCAGCCGCGCCGCCAGGCGGGTGGCCAGCAACGAGTGGCCACCGGCGGCGAAGAAGTCCTCCTCGGCCCCGATGCCCTCCCGCTCGAGCACCGAGGAGAATGCCCCGGCCACCGCGCGCTCCGTGGCGCCCCGGGGCGCTCTGTCGTCGCGGGCGATCGCGGTGGACGGATCGGGCAGCGATGCCCGGTCGAGTTTGCCGTTCGCGGTCGCCGGGAGCCGTTCCAGCACGAGCACCGCGGAGGGCACCATGTACTCCGGGAGCTGATCGCGCAGACCGTCGCGGACCTCGGCGGCGATGTCGGCGTCCGTGCGCCCGGAAGCCGAGGCGACGTAGCCGATCAGCCGAGCCGTCGCCCCATCGCCCCGGACGAGCGCTGCGGCGGCGGTGATGCCGGGATGTCCGCGCAACGCCGCTTCGACCTCGTCGATCTCGACCCGGTACCCGCGGATCTTCACCTGGTCGTCCAGACGCCCGAGGAACCGCAGGGTGCCGTCGGCGCGGCGGCGCACGCGGTCGCCCGTGCGGTACATGCGCGAGCCATCGGCCGCGAAGGGGTCGGCGACGAAACGCTGGGCGTTGAGTCCCGGTCGGCCGATGTACCCGCGTGCGACGCCATGGCCCGCGAGATACAGCTCCCCGATGCCGCGGTCGGGGACCGGCGAGAGGCCGGCGTCGAGCACGTAGTGGCGGCTGCCGTCCACGGACTGCCCGAGGTGGGGCAGCCGGCCCTCCTCGATGGGGGCGACCAGGCTGTCCACCGTCGACTCGGTGGGGCCGTAGAGGTTCACCGCGTGGACACCCTCCCGGGCGGCGAGGGCCGCCCAGAGGGCCTCTCCCACGGCTTCCCCACCGAGTGCGATCTCCGTCGGGTGGTGGTCCCCCTCCAGCATCCCGGTCGCGAGCAGGGCCTCGGCGAAGGAGGGCGTGGTCTCGAGGGCGTCGATGCGCTGGTCGGCGAGATGGGCGGCGAGGCGTTCGGGATCGCGGCGCACGTCGTCCTCGATGACGTGGAGTTCATGGCCGGAGATGAGCCAGAGCAGGGGGTCCCACGAGGCGTCGAACGAGAGCCCGGCGGTGTGGGCCGCGCGCAGCGGACGGCCGAGGCGGGCGGCGGCCGGATCGTGGATCGTGCGGCGGTGCTGCTCCAGCAGGCTATGCAGGGATCGGTGTTCGACGGCGACGCCCTTGGGACGACCGGTGCTGCCGGACGTGAAGATCACGTAGGCGAGGCCCTCGGGCCCCACCGTCGGAAGCTGCCTCGCCGGGGATGAGGGGCGGCGCCACGGCGCCGTCTCGGAGTCGACGAGCAGGGTCGGGAGGGTCCACGAGGCGCCGTCCTCGCGGTCCTGCGCCTGCTGGCCCACGGTGGTCAGCAGAGCGGCGGGGGCGGCGTCCTCGAGCATGTGCGTGACGCGGCCGACGGGGTAGGCGGGGTCCAGGGGCACGTAGGCGGCCCCTGCCCGCAGGATCCCCAGCACCATCTCGGGCAGGCGGACCGTGCGGCCGACGCGGACGGCCACCCGGTCGCCGGGCGCGACGCCCTCCTGGATCAGGCAGTGGGCCAGGCGGGTCGACTCGGTCTCGAGGTCGGTGAAGCTGCGTTCGCCGTCCTCGGCCACCACAGCGCGATCCTCGCCCCGCAGATGCACGGTTCCACGGAGGGTGTCGAGGACGGTGCTCGGCGCCTCGGGGGATGTGGCGCCGTGCCCCAGGGCGAGCAGCGCCTCCCTCTCCTGCCTCCCCGTCAGAGGGGCGGTGAGAGCAGCGGTGTCCTGCGGAGCATCGAGCATGGCGTCGAGCAGGCGCAGAAGTCGCCTGCCGTGGTCGCGCAGGGTCTCCGTGCTGTGCAGTGCGCCATCGCCCTCGAGGCGGAGCACGGGGTCGGCGGCACCGCTGCGCAGATCGCTGAGGACGATCGAGAGGTCGCGCACGGGGCCGGTCGACAGGATGTGGACGGTCCCGCGGGCGGTGCCGAGGCGGAGGTCGTCGATGACCGGCAGCAGATTCACCGAGGGGCCGGGGTGCACGGGGGCGGCGTCGACCTCTTCGAGACGGAAGCGCTGGTGGCTGACGGCCGCGCGGACGGCGTCACCGGCACCGGTCACGACGTCGGCGAGCGTGTCGCGCGGGCGCACCGGCACGCGCAGCGGGAGGATGCTCGAGAGCATGGACGGAGTCGTCTTCGCGACCCGACCTCGGCGGGCGGTGACCGGGAGCCCGAGGGGCACGTTCTCGGTCCCCGTCATCCGGGCCAGGTACACGGCGATCGCCGCGATGACGGTCTTGGGCAGAGTGCGCTCGAGGGTGGCGAGGCGCTCGGCACGCTCAGTACCGAGGGGGATCCCGAGCCGGACGACCGTCGACGCGATGCCCTGGGCCCGGCCCTCGAGTCCTTCGGGGGTCTCCGCTTCCGCGAGGGCCTGCGTCCAGTAGTCGGCATCGGCGGCATGCTGCGCGGAATGCTCGTAGTCCTCGAGGTCGCTGTGGAGAGCGGCGAGCGATGGCAAGGGGGAGGGCACCGTGGCCAGGACGTGCGCGAAGCCGGCGGCGAGGGGGCGCGGCACTCGGGTGCGGGGGAGGAGTCTCGCCATCCCGGAGATCCGGGTGTAGGTCTCGGCCACGTAGCGCAGGGCGATGACCGCGGAGTACCCGTCGATCAAGATGTGGTGGATGCGCAGGAAGAAGAGTGCTCGGTCCTCGGCGATCAGGAAGAGCGTCGCCCCGAAGAGGTCCTCGCCGTCCAGCGCTCGCGGGGTGGACAGCTCCCGATCCATCGCGGCCAGGGCGTCCTGCTCGGCGCGATCCGCGCCGAGCTCCCGCAGGTCCCGCACGCGCAGCAGGTCCGCCGTGGGCTGCGGCCGGCGGATCTCGCCGAAGGGGCCGTGGGCGTCCTCCTGGATGTGCAGGCTCAGCGCCTCGATGTCGGCGACCATCTTGGTCACCGCGATGCGCAGCAGGGAGGGCTGGACGTCCCCGCTCAGGTCGAGGTACTGGCCGATCTGGAACGTCGGGTTCTCCGGGTCCAGGTGCTGGGCGTACCAGATGCCGCGCTGGGCGGCGGTGAGCGGGGTGCGGCCGGTGACAGCTGGCGCGGCCGAGGACGTGCGCCTCTTCACGGAGAGGATCTCCTTTGCGGGACGACGAAGGGTGAGCAGGTGGGTGCTACTGCTGGAACTGGCCGAGCTGCAGGGTCTCCAGCACCCCGTCGGCGCTCACGAGCGGCCCGTCGACGAGAGGCCCCTGGACCAGTGAGGTTCCGGAGCTGCTTGTCGCGGAGGGGGTCTCGGCGGCGTCGGCCGCGGGAGAGGCGCTGGCCGCGGGGGCGGCGAGGGCGATCCCCGTGAGGGAGAGGGCGGCGGTGGTGACGGCGAGGCGTCGGGTGCGCTGGATCATGATCGGTGGCTCCTGTGACGATGCGAGAGAGTGCCGGACACCGTGAGGTCGATGCTTCGGTGTCGGGTGGTTCGCAGCGGAGGAGGAAGTGGATTGGTCTGCGGGCCGGGGTCATGCGTCCGGAGGTGGAGCGCTTCGCGCCCCGCCGGTCGTGGCACGGCCCGCGTGACGTCGAGGATCGCACCGGGGCAAGGATCTCCCGGCGGCGTGATGGGCAGGCCGAGGTCGCCGTCGCACGCAGGGAGGAGACGGTTCTCTCACCGTCGGCATCCGGGTGAGGGCAGTCAGCGACCCACGACGCCGGGCAGGTGCGGTGAGGCCGAAGCCCTCGACGTACGGGTCAGTCGAGGGGCGGGAAGCTCGTCCGCGCCGACGTCGCGATCCGGCCCAGCTGGGCGCGGTCCGACAGGGCGCCGAGGATCGCACCCAGGCCCGGGATCGCCTTGCCGAACAGCCGGGTGGATCGCAGGCCGAAGCGGCGCAGGAGCCGCCCGCCGATCGCGCTCGCGACCTGGGACTGCCCGGTGGCGGGCAGCTTCCCGGCGACGCCGCGGGCCGCGGCGCCCGAGACCGGTCCGAGGTCGACGTTCTTCAGCACGTCCCCGGACTCCTCGCCGAGGAGGGAGGCGAGCACCCGCACGCGGACCTCCTGGTCCTCGAGGTCGTAGCCGCGCACGACCGCGATCGCCCCCACCATCCGCGTGGACTGCACGTAGAACTCGACGACGTTCGTGGGCAGCAGGACCGGGAGGGTGACGAATCCGCCCAGGCCGGTGAGGAACCCGCCGACGGTCACGCCCCGCCGATGCCGACGCACGATCCGTCGCATCGCCACCTCGGGGCGGCGCCTGCCGCGGCCTCGCCGGGCACGGCGCGCGACATCGGCAGCGGAGGAGTAGGTGAGCTTCCCGTCGAGGCCCATGTCGCGGATGATCGTCACCATCCGCTCGAGCGCGCCGCCCGAGGAGTCGTCCCCGCCGCGGCGGGCGTCCTTCAGCGCCTCGCGCGCGGTGCGGCGAGTCGTCTCGTCGCGGCGCAGCATCGAGAAGATCCCCATGGCGTCAGCCTCCCTGTTCTCCGGCACCGAGTCGACGCGGTGCGGTGGCTCTGGCCGTCATCATGCCGCCTCCGACCCCGCCGCGCCCACGCCCCGACCGCTCGGTGCGCTCTCGTGAGGGACCTCGCGGGCGACACCGCGTCCGCATCCGCCGGTACAGGCGGGGGCGGTCGTAGGCTCGAGGGACCATGATGCAGAAGCTCTACCGGGACGACGCGATCGTCCTGCGCACCCATCCGCTGGGCGAGGCCGATCGCATCATCACGCTGCTCACCCGGCGCCACGGCAAGGTGCGGGCGGTGGCCAAGGGAGTCCGCCGCACCGGCAGCCGCTTCGGCGCCCGCCTGGAGCCGTTCAGCCTGGTCGACGTCCAGCTCCATGCCGGGCGCAGCCTGCACACCGTGACCCAGGTCGTCAGCATCGAGGCCTTCGCGGTCGGGATCTGCGCCGAGTACGGCCGCTTCACCGCCGCCAGCGCCATGCTCGAGACCACCGACCGACTCACCGATGAGGTCGTCGACCCCAATCAGCGTGGCTTCCTCATGCTCGTCGGCGCGCTGCGCGCCCTGGCCGAGGGACGGATCGCCCCACCCCTGGTGCTGGACTCCTTCCTGCTGCGCACCCTCGCCGTCTCCGGATGGGCCCCTGAGCTGCAGGTCTGTGCGACCTGCGGCGCCCCCGGCCCGCACCACGCCCTGGACATCCGCGCCGGCGGGCTGGTGTGCACGGCGTGCCGGCGGCCCGGGGCGATCGCCGTCCGCCAGGCCACGGTCGAGCACCTGATCTTCCTGCTCGCCGGGGACTGGGAGAATGTGGTCGATGCCGACGAGACCGTCATGCAGGAGGCGGGCCGTCTCATCACCGATACCGTGACCTGGCATCTCGAGCGCACCGTGCGTTCGTTGAGCTACGTCGAACGCTGAGTGCGCCCCGCGCCCGATCCCAGGAGGACGTCCATGAGCGGTGCATCCGCGCCCGGCTACGAGGAGCCGTTCGAGCACCCCAGCGGGGCGCGGGTCCCCCAGCTGCCCGCCCCCACGATCCCGCGGCACGTCGCCGTGGTGATGGACGGCAACGGACGGTGGGCGAATCGCCGCGGCCTGCCCCGCACCGCCGGGCACGAGGCCGGGGAGGCCGCGCTGCTGGACGTCGTCGCCGGCGCGCTGCAGATCGGCGTCACCCACCTCTCGGCCTACGCCTTCTCCACCGAGAACTGGAAGCGGTCACCGGAGGAGGTGCGGTTCCTCATGGGCTTCTCCCGGTCGGTGCTGCGCCGCCAGCGCGACACCCTGAACTCCTGGGGGGTGCGCATCGTCTGGATCGGGAGGGAGCAGCGCCTGTGGAGCAGCGTGATCAAGGAGCTGAAGGCGGCCGAGCAGCTCACCCGCGCCAACACCCGCATGACCCTGTACATGTGCGTGAACCACGGCGGCCGCGCCGAGATCATCGACGCGGTCCGGGAGATCGCCGATCAGGCCCGCTCCGGGCGCCTCAGCGGTCGCGGCATCACCGAGAAGAGCCTGGCGAAGCACCTGAGCGATCCCGACATGCCCGATGTCGACCTGTTCCTGCGCACCAGCGGTGAGCAGCGCACCTCGAACTTCCTGCTGTGGCAAGCCGCCTATGCGGAGCTGGTGTTCGTCCCCGAGCTGTGGCCCGACGTGGACCGCGTGGTGCTCTGGCGCGCGATTACCGAGTACGCGCGCCGTGACCGCCGGTACGGGGGCGCCATCGACGCCCCGGGCGCGAGCGCGGCGGGGACCGCCTGAGGCCGATCCGGAGCCGACGGGTGAGCCGGGGTCAGGACGATCGTTCGTCGAGCACCTCGACGGTGTCGGGCGGCGGCGCCGAGGTCGTCCCGTCGGCGGAATGCGTCGCGTCCTCACCCTTCCCCGTCTCCTCACTCCGCGGGGCGAGCGGGCCGGTGCGTCGTCTGTGCCGCAGCAGCGCGGCGATCAGGAGGACGACCAGCGCGAGCACCCCGACGGCCGCCCAGGGGGAGCGGACGAACAGCTCGAACCAGGCGGCGAAGGCCACCAGCCCGATGGTGGCGTAGATGACGGCCCAGGCCAACCCGCCGAGGGCGAGGGCCGGGAGATACCTCCTCAGCGGCATCCCGGTCAGTCCGGCCGCCGCGTTCGCTGCGGTCTGGAACCCGACGGTCAGGAAGCTCAGGCCGACGACGGGGGCGCCCCAGCGGTGGACGATCTCGGTGGCCCGCTGGACCCGCGGGGACTCGAGGAAGGCCGCGATCCTCCCGCGGCGGACGGCGCGTCGCGCTCCCCGGCCCACGGCATAGGTCGCCCCGGCGCGCAGCCAGATCACCACGTACAGCAGGCCGACGGCCTGCAGCAGCGGCAGGGACTGCACCCACTCCATCATCGCGACGCGGACCCGTCCGGTTCGCCTCCGGTCCCTGCGTGCTCGGTGCACAGCCCGAACACCTCGAGCGTGTGGTCGAGGTCGGTGAAGCCGTGCTCGTGGGCGATCGAGGTCATGGCGTTCTCGAGCCGGGGCGCGAGGAACTCGACCGTCCGGCCGCATTCGCGGCACACCAGATGGTGGTGGTGGCCGGTGTCCTCGCACTGGCGGTACAGGGACTCCCCGTCGCCGGCGACCAGGACGTCCAGCCGGCCCGAGGTGCTCAGCGCCTGGAGGTTGCGGTACACGGTGGCCAGCCCCACGGTCTCGCCGTCTGCCTTCATCTGCTCATGGATCTGCTGGGCGCTGCGGAAGTCGTCCTGCCGCGACAGCGTCTCGAGGATCGCGGCGCGCTGGCGGGTGTTCCGTTGCATACCCCGATTGTCCCCCATCCCGCCCGGCGGCTCCATCCCTCGTGAGCTGATCGACGTGCGCCCTGCTCAGCGGCTCCGCACCGCGTCGCGTTCGGCGACGGGCCCCGGGCCGCCCTCGGCCGCCGCGGCGCCGGGGGAGGGCAGCAGGGCCCGGGCGAGCATCGCGAGCACGTAGACGGCGATCGACAGCAGCACGATCACCCCACCGGGCGGGAGATCCACGTAGACGGTGATCAGCAGGCCGCCCAGCGCGCAGACCACGGCGATCGCCATCGCGGTGCGCATCGTCCGGGTGAAGCCGACGACGAGCTGCTGGGCGGCGGCGACCGGGACGATCATCAGCGCCGAGACCATCAGGGCGCCCACGATCCGCATCGAGAGCGTCACGGTCAGCGCCGCCATCACGGCGACCAGCACGTTGACCGCGCGGACCGGCAGGCCGGAGGCGCGGGCGAACTCCTCGTCGCCGGTCACTGCGGAGAGCAGTCCGCTGAGGCCGAGGCCGATCGCGAGCACCACCACGGCTAGGACCAGGGCGATGACGAGGTCGGGCGCGGTCACCGTCGACAGGGAGCCGAAGAGGTAGCCCATGAGGTTCTGCGAGGTGCCGCCGGCGAGCTGGATGATCACCACGCCGCCCGCGATGCCGCCGTAGAACATGATCGCGAGCGCCACGTCGCGACTGGTGTGGCTGACCTCGCGCACGTACTCGATGGCCACGGCCCCGATCACGGAGGCGGCCAGGGCGCCGGGGATGGCGAGCAGATCGGCGGGGGTGGCGGTGGTCCAGGCGCCGACCAGCCAGCCCACGGCCACTCCCGTCAGCGCGACGTGACCGAGCCCGTCGCCGAGCAGCGAGAGGCGCTTCTGGACCAGGTAGGTCCCGACCACGGGGGCCGTCAATCCGATCAGCACCGCGATGATCAGCGGGTACCGCATCAGGTCGGAGGTGAGGAGGTCGAGGGGGGAGATCATGCGGGGTGGATCTCCTGTCCGAGGCATTCGTCGAGCGGGGCGGCGTCCTCGAGGTGGTCGTGGCCGGGGTCGAGGTGGGGACGGTCCCGCTCCGCGCCGTCGTGGACGATGCGCCCGCGGTCCAGCACCACGGCCCGTCGGATGTCCGGTGCCAGCTCCCCGGTCTCGTGCAGGACCACCAGGATCGTGGTGCCGCGGGCGGAGAGCTCGCGGAACAGCTCGGCGATGAGGCGCTGGGTGGGCAGGTCGACGCCGGAGAAGGGCTCGTCCAGGACGAGGAACTCCGGGTCCCGCACCAGGGCCCGGGCGATCATCACGCGGCGGCGCTGCCCCCCGGACATCCGGGTCACAGGGCGGCCTGCCAGGTCTTCGAGGCCGACGTCGCGCAGCGCCCGCAGCACGCGCGGGTCACGGGTGCCGGGGAACCAGGAGCGGGAGCCGAGCAGCCCGCTGGCGACGGTCTCGCGGGCGGTGGCGGGGATCGAGCCGGCCTCGATCGAGTCCTGCGGGACGTAGCCGAGACGGTCGTGCGCCCGAGCTCGCTGCACCGGGGAGCCGAACAGGTGTGCCGTGCCCGCCTCGATCGGCAGGACGCCGACGACCGCGCGCAGCAGGGTCGACTTGCCCGAGCCGTTCGCGCCGAGCAGGGCGACCATCTCACCGGGATCGATCCGCAGGTCCACCTCGTGCAGGACACGGGCGCCACCGCGGGACACGGCGAGGGAGGAGACGTCGAGAACGGGACCGACGGGGGTGCTCATGCCCAGCTCTCCAACAGCTTCCGGCAGTTCTCGCGCATCACAGCAGGATAGTCGACGTCCTCGTCCAGCTGCGTCTCGAGGTTGTCGAGCTCGTCGCTGTCGACGCCGACGTTCTCGGCCAGGGTCTGGGCGACCTTCGGCGAGGCGGTGGTCTCGAAGAAGATGGTGGTGACCCCCTCCTCCTCGATGACCTTCTCGAGCTCGAGCAGCCGCTGCGGGGAGGGCTCGGTCTCGGGGTCCACCCCGGCGATGCCGACCTGGTGCAGGTCGTAGCGCTCGGCGAGGTAGGCGTAGGCGGCGTGGCTGGTGATGAAGGTGTGCTCGCCCCCGACGGTCCCGAACTGCTCGGTGAGCTCGGCGTCGAGCTCCTCGAGGTCGGTGCGCACCTCCTGTGCGGCGGCCGTGAAGGCCTCGGCCCCGTCGGGGTCGATCTCCCCGAGGCGGGATCCGAGCGCGTCGGCGATCTCGGCCAGTCGCAGCGGGTCGTGCCAGAGGTGGGGATCCGCGGAGCCGTGGTCGTGGCCCTCGTGCTCCTCCTCGGCGTGCTCCTCGCCGCCGCCGTCGGACGCCTCCTCCTCGTGGGTGTGACCGTCGGCCGGGAGCATCTCGATCACCGAGGAGACATCCAGCACGTTGTCGCCCGGTCCCGAGGTGATCGCGTCGTCGAGAGCGGTCTGGTAGTGCGGGATCTGGAGCACCAGCCCCGCTTCCTGGACCGTCATCACCTGCTTGACCGACAGCTCGAGCCCGTGGGCGTCGGCCCCGGGGGTGGCGAGGTCCGTGACGCTCACGCGGTCGCCGCCGATGCGTCGCGCGAGGTAGGTCAGCGGATAGTTCGAGGTCACGATGCTCACACCGTCCCCCGGACCGCCGGCTCCTCCGCCGCCGTCGCCGCAGGCGGCGAGCACGGCAGTGCCCGCCCCGAGACCGGCGAGGGTGAGCAGGGAACGGCGGGAGGGGTGCGGCATCAGGGACATGACAATCATTCTCACCAGCGCTCCGGGGGCGCGCAAGTCGACGGGGCGCGTGGGAAGGGTGCGCGTGGGCACCGTCACAGCGGCGCCGTCGCTATGCTGGACGGGTTCTGACCACCCCGTCACCAGGAGTCT
The DNA here is from genome assembly GCF_017876545.1 of Brachybacterium sacelli. Lineage (NCBI taxonomy): Bacteria > Bacillati > Actinomycetota > Actinomycetes > Micrococcales > Dermabacteraceae > Brachybacterium > Brachybacterium sacelli. The sequence goes on from NZ_JAGIOD010000002.1 coordinate 1,459,099, forward strand.
CCCCGTGGCCAAGGCCCCCGCCAGCACGCTGGACAACGTCATCGCTCTCACGAAGAAGCGCGGCTTCGTGTTCCCGGCCGGTGAGATCTACGGCGGTACCCGCTCCGCATGGGATTACGGCCCGCTCGGCGTGGAGCTCAAGGAGAACATCAAGCGCCAGTGGTGGCGCACCTTCGTCCAGTCCCGGGCCGACATGGTCGGTCTGGACTCCTCCGTCATCCTGCCCAAGCGGGTTTGGGAGGCCTCGGGCCACGTCGCGACCTTCACCGACCCGCTGGTGGAGTGCCGCAGCTGCCACAATCGCTTCCGCGAGGACCACCTGCTCGAGGCCTTCGAGCAGAAGAAGGGCCGCGCCCCCGAGGGGGGCCTGGCGGAGGTGCCCTGCCCCAACTGCGGCACCCGCGGCGAGTACACGGAACCCCAGCAGTTCTCCGGCCTGATCAAGACCTACCTCGGCCCGGTCTCCACCGAGGCCGGCCTGACGTACCTGCGCCCGGAGACCGCCCAAGGCATCTTCGTGAACTTCCTCAACGTCGTCAATGCCACCCGCCAGAAGCCGCCCTTCGGCATCGGCCAGGTCGGCAAGGCGTTCCGCAACGAGATCACCCCGGGCAACTTCATCTTCCGCACCCGCGAGTTCGAGCAGATGGAGATTGAGTTCTTCACCCCGCCGGCGGACGCCGATGAGCACTTCGCCCGCTGGGTGGAGGACTGCTGGAACTGGTTCATCGACCTCGGCCTGAAGGAGGAGAACCTGCGCCGCTTCGACGTGCCCGAGGACGAGCGTGCCCACTACAGCACCGGCACCATCGACTTCGAGTACCGCTTCGGCTTCCAGGGCAGCGAGTGGGGCGAGCTGATGGGCATCGCCAACCGCACCGACTTCGATCTGGGCAGCCACACCGAGGCCTCCGGCACCAAGATGCAGTACTTCGACCAGGCCTCCGGTGAGCGCTACACGCCCTACGTCATCGAACCGAGCTTCGGCCTGACCCGTTCGATGATGGCCTTCCTCGCCGACGCCTACACCGAGGACGAGGCCCCCAACACCAAGGGCGGCGTCGACAAGCGCACCGTGCTGAAGCTCGATCCCCGCCTGGCCCCGGTCAAGGCCGCGGTGCTGCCGCTGTCCAAGAGCGAGGACCTGGTGCCCCGTGCCACCGAGCTCGCCGATCGCCTGCGGAAGCACTGGAACGTCGAGATGGACGTCTCCCAGGCGATCGGCCGCCGCTACCGTCGCCAGGACGAGATCGGCACCCCGTTCTGTCTCACGGTCGACTTCGAGACGGCCGAGGACCAAGCCGTGACGGTTCGCGAGCGCGACTCCATGACCCAGGAGCGCGTGGCCCTCGACCAGGTCGAGTCCTACCTCGCCGCCCGTCTGCTCGGCGCCTGAGGCTGCCGACCGCCCCGATAGCCGGGTGAGGACCGATGTCGTCGTGAACATCGGTCCTCACCCGACGATCGCGCTCTCGCCGGCCGGGCTCCGAGGTTGATGGAAGAGTGTGCCCATGCCCGCCGCCCTCGCCTCCGGACTCGAGCTCTCCCGGGCGTACTACGAGCACGTCGTCCGCCCGCTCCTACACCGGCACACCCCGGGCCTGCCGCACGCTGCCGCGCGATCGGGGTCGGGCTCCGACGTGCTCGGCTTCGACGACGAGCAGTCGCGCGACCACGATTGGGGTCTGCGCCTGACGCTGCTGGTGGAGGACGGGCGCGCCACGGAGATCGACGCCCTGCTGGAGCGCGAGCTGCCACCGACCTGGGACGGCCTGCCCACCCGTTTCGCCACCACCTGGGATCCCGTCGTGCGGCAGCGGGTCGAGGTCGCCCCGGCCGCCGAGTTCGCGGCTTCGCGCCTCGGGATCGACGCCGCTCGACTCCAGGCCGTCGGCGGCGACGGGCTCACGCTGTCGGACTGGTTGTCGCTGACCGGACAGGCGGTCCTCGAGGTCACTGCCGGAGCGGTGTTCCACGACGGGACCGGCGCGCTCACCGCGCTCCGCGAGCGCCTGGCGTGGTATCCGCGGGACGTCTGGCTGTACGCGCTGGCGGCCGACTGGTCGCGGCTCGGGCAGGAGTTCCCGGACGTCGGCCGCGCCGGTCTGCGCGGGGACGAGGACGGCGCGGCGGTGATCGCCGCCCGCCATGTGCGCACGCTGTTCCACCTCGCCCATCTCCTGCATCGGTGCTGGCCGCCGTACGGCAAGTGGCTCGCCCGTTCCTCGGCGCGCCTCCCGGGCGGGGACCGGCTGCGCACCGTCGCCGAGGAGGTGCTGGCGGCCCGTGACTGGCGCGCCCGCCAGGAAGCCCTCGCCGCGGCCGCCGAACTGCTCGCCGCGGTGCAGGGCGAACAAGGGCTGCCCACCCTGGCTCCCGCCACTGAGCCGTTCCACGAGCGTCCCCACATCGGCCTGCGCGCGCTGCCCGAGCTGCTCGCCGAGCAGATCCGGGACCCGGCGGTGAGGGCGCTGCCGATCGGCGCCGGCACGGCCGAGCAGATCAGCGACAACGTCACCGTTCTCGTCGACGCCGCAGCCCGCCGCCGCCTCGTCGGCCCCTGAGGCCGCGGCGTCGCGGCGTCGCGACGTCGGTGCGGCGTCGGGGTGACCGTCCTTGCCGCGTCGCCATGAAGCAGTAATGCGCAGGGACGACCGGTGCTGCGGCGAACACCGGTCGTCCGCGTACATCACTGCGTCCGGCGGTAGCGGGGAGGTCGGCGGTCGCCGGGCGAGTCGAGGATCGCGCCTCTGCTCTGCGCTGATCAGCGCACGACGGAGAACGGCCCGCCCGGGTACGAGCAGGACGAGTCTGGATCCATGACACCGACGACGACACCACGCCTCGAGGACTCCACGCAGACCCCGCCCGCCGACGGACTCGGCACGCTCACCGCCACGCGGCTGCTCCACCACCGGATCCTGCTCCTGGACCGGGAGCTGGACCAGGACAACGGTGCCCGACTCAGCGCCCAGCTGCTGATGCTGGCCGCCGAGGACCCTCACCGCGACATCACCGTGCTCATCAACTCCCCGGGAGGCCTGGTCCCGGCGATGCTGGCGATCGGCGACCTCATGGATCTCGTGCCCTGCGACGTGCGCACGGTCGCACTCGGCATGGCCTACAGCGCCGGTCAGTTCCTGCTCACGCGCGGCACGGCCGGCAAGCGGATGATCCTGCCCCACGGCCAGGTGCTCATGCACCAGGGATCGGCCGGGTTCGGGGGCAGCGCGGCGGACATCGAGCTGCAGGCCGAGGATCTCCGTCGCAGCCGCGACCTCCTGATCCGCCTGACCGCTGAGCGCACCGGGCAGAGCGAGGTGACCATCGCCCGCGACTCCGAGCGCGACCGGATGTGGGACGCCGCCGGCGCCGTCGAGTACGGGTTCTGCGACCACATCGTCACCTCGCTCGAGGAGATCCTGCCGCTGGGGATCGCCGCGCGCAGCGCGACCTCCCTCGGCCTCACCAGCGCCCCGCCCACCCGCGACGAGAACCCCTCAGGAGACCCCCGATGAGCAGCTACCCGATTCCCAGCGTCATCGAACGCACCCACACCGGGCTCGAGCGCAGCGCCGACGTCTACTCGCGCCTGCTGAGTGATCGCATCGTCTACGTCGGCACCCCTATCGACGACGGCGTCGCCGGCGCCGTCATCGCCCAGATCCTGCACCTGGAGAACGAATCGGCCGACGTGCCGATCCAGCTCTACCTCAATTCCAGCGGCGGCGACGCCCAGGCGGTGCTGGCCATCTACGACACCCTCACCTATGTGCGCAGCGCGGTCGCCGTGACCTGCGTGGGTCAGGCAGTCGCCGCCCCCGTCGTGCTGCTCGCGGCAGGAACCCCGGGGATGCGGGCGGTGCTGCCGCACACCCGGGTGGTGCTGCACCCGCTCGAGGCCCAGGCGCGAGGCGCCGTCCCGGACCTGATCCTGGCGACCGAGGAGGTCGAACGGATCCGCCGCGCCCTGGAGGCGCTGCTGGCGGAGCACACGGGCACCGACCTCGCCACGGTGCGACGGGACCTCGAGCGTGAACGGGTGCTGGACGCCGGCCAGGCCGTGGCCTACGGCCTGGCCGACGAGGTCCTGGTCAGGCGGCCGACAGCAGCGTGAGAGGACTTCGGTCAGCGGGTGACGTCGCGGAGACCTCGGCGCCGGGGGCGCCCGAGGTGGGCCGACGCGAGGAGCCGCCCGCGGCGGTCCCCGTCAGATCCAGGACCAGCGGCCGCCGGACCGGGTGATCGGCGACGATCGCCTCGTCGGCGACGCGCAGGAGCAGCTCGGGGACCCCGACGGCGAGAGCACCGGTGATCGCGGCCAGCATCTCGGAGGAGGGATCCTTCCGTCCGCGCTCGACGTCGGAGAGGTGCTGCATGCTGATGCCCGCCGCCTCGGCGACCTGGGCCAGAGTCCGACCCTGCCGGCGGCGCTCGTCACGGAGCGCGGCGCCGACCAGTTCGCGCAGCAGCGGCTCGAGATGCCCGTCCATGGGCCGAGGATACGCCCGGCCCCCGGGCAGGCATCCCGCCCTCTGCTGTGAGCGGAACCTCCCTCCCCAGACCCGCCCGATGCACATCACCCCCGGTGCACCTCCCGGAAGACGGGAGCAGGTGGGACAATCGAGCCGATGACCACCCTCGACGCCGCACCCGCCCCTCGGGCCGTCCCCGACGGCTCGACCCGACGCACCCTGACGATCGGCCCCCACACGGTCGACACCCCGGTGGTGCTCGCGCCGATGGCGGGGATCACCAACATGGCGTTCCGCCTTCTGTGCCGCGAGTTCGGTGCCCTGCACAGCCAGGACGACGGCGGTCTATACGTCTCCGAGATGGTCACCACCCGGGCCCTGGTCGAGGACCACCGCGAGTCCTGGCGCCTGGTCACCATGGGGGAGCGGGAGACGCCCCGCTCGGTCCAGTTGTACGGGGTGGACCCCACCACGGTGCGGCGAGCCGTGGAGATGCTGCGCGAGCGGGACGTGGTCGATCACATCGACCTCAACTTCGGCTGCCCCGTCCCCAAGGTCACCCGTCGCGGGGGCGGAGGCGTGCTGCCGTGGAAGACGGAGCTGTTCACGCGGATCGTGCGCGCCGCGGTCGAGGCCGCGGGGCCCGAGGTGCCGGTGACCGTCAAGACCCGTCTCGGCATCGATGACGACCACCTCACGTACCGCGATGCCGGGCTGATCGCCCAGGAGGTCGGCGCCGCCGCGATCGCGCTGCACGGCCGCACCGTGGTCCAGCACTACTCCGGGCAGGCCCGCTGGTCACCCATCGCCGACCTCAAGGAGCTCGTCACCGACATCCCCGTGCTGGGCAACGGTGACATCTGGTCCGCCGAGGACGCGCTGACGATGATGGAGCAGACCGGCTGCGACGGTGTCGTCGTCGGGCGCGGCTGCCAGGGGAGGCCCTGGCTGTTCGCCGACCTCGCCGCGGGCTTCGCCGGGAAGCCGGATCGGATCCGGCCCACCATGGGCGACATCGCACAGATCCTGCGCCGCCACGCCGAGCTGCTCGTGGAGTTCTTCGAGGACGAGGGCCGGGCCCTACGCGACCTGCGCAAGCACGTCGCCTGGTACTTCAAGGGCTATCCCGTCGGCGGCGATCTGCGCCACCGCCTGGCCACCATGGAGTCCCTCGCGGACCTCGACGCCAAGCTCGCCGAACTCGACCTGTCCAGCCCGTACCCGGGCGAGGCGGTCGAGGGTCCCCGAGGCCGCGCCGGCTCCCCGAAGCGCGCCGTCGTCCCCGAGGACTGGATGAGCACTCGCGAACTCAGCCCTGACCACGCCGAGCGTCTCCACGAGGCCGAGCTCGACACCTCGGGGGGCTGAGGCGATGACACCTGTCGACCCCGTGGAGTCCGCGGAACCCGCGCGCCCGCCCGCCGGCTACACCGAGGCCGACCTCGAACGCTGGACCACCGAGCCCCCGAAGTCCCAGGCCCGCACCCCGTTCCAACGCGACCGCGCCCGCGTGCTGCACTCCTCGGCGCTGCGCCGCCTGGGCGCGAAGACGCAGGTGCTCGGCGCCGGCGCCAACGACTTCGTGCGCACCCGCCTCACCCATTCCCTTGAGGTCGCCCAGGTGGGCCGCGACATCGGTCTCGAGCTCGGCTGCGACCCGGACGTCGTCGACGCCGCCTGCCTCTCCCACGACCTCGGCCATCCGCCTTTCGGGCACAACGGCGAGAAGGTGCTCGACGCCCTGGCCTCCGACATCGGAGGCTTCGAGGGCAACGCCCAGACGCTGCGCCTGTTGACCCGTCTCGAACCGAAGATCCTCGGCGAGGAGCGCCCCTTCGGCCTGAACCTCTCCCGCGCGAGCGTGGATGCGGCGATCAAGTACCCGTGGGCCCGGGGGAAGGGGCCCGACCCCGCCTCCTCCAAGTTCGGGGCCTACGACGACGACCTCGACGTCTACCGCTGGGCCCGCGAGGGCGCCGCCCCTGGCCGCAAGTGCTTCGAGGCCCAGGTGATGGACCTCGCCGATGACATCGCCTACTCCGTCCACGACATCGAGGACGCGATCACGGGGCTCACCCTGGATCTCGGGAAGCTGCAGGACCCCATGGAGCGCGCCGCGGCGCTGTACGTGGTCCAGGACTGGTACATGCCGCACGAGTCCCTCGACGAGCTCGACGCCGCGCTGCAGCGGCTGGAGGCGGAGCCGAGCTGGCTGCGCTCCTTCACCGGCTCGATGCGTTCCGCCGCGGCCCTCAAGAACATGGCCAGCCAGCTGATCGGTCGCTTCACCCGCTCCGCGATCACCGCCACCCGCGCCACCCACGGCGAGGGGCCGATCTCCCGGTACGGGGGCGGCATGGTGGTGCCGGAGCAGACCCACCTCGAGATCGCGGTGCTCAAGGGACTGGCGGCCGCCTACGTCATGTCCTCCGCCTCCCAGCGCCCCGTGTACGAGGCGCAGGAGGAGATCATCCGCGACCTGTTCTCCCGGCTGTGGAACACCGGCACCCAGTACCTGAGCCCCCTGTTCGCCGAGCTGTGGGATGCGGCCGCCGACGACACCGCCCGCCGGCGGGTGATCGTCGACCAGGTAGCCTCCTACACTGACGTCACCGCGCGCCGGCTGCACGAGGTGCTGTTCGACCGCGAGATCACCCATGTCACCGCCGCGGACACGCCGCTGCCCGGACTCGGATCGGAGCTGTGAGCAGGTGGCCCAGGGACTGATCCGCCGCGCCGACGTCGACCTCGTGCGGGAGCGCTCGCGCCTGGACGAGGTCGTCTCCGAGCACGTCACCCTGCGCACCGCCGGCATCGGCTCCATGAAGGGGCTGTGCCCCTTCCACGACGAGAAGACCCCCTCGTTCAACATCCGCCCCCAGCTGGGCCACTGGCACTGCTTCGGCTGCGGCGAGGGCGGCGACGCCATCTCCTTCGTCCAGAAGATCAACCACCTCAGCTTCGTCGAGGCGGTCGAACTGCTGGCCGGGCGCTACGGCGTGCAGCTGACCTACGAGGACTCCGACGGCGGCCGCGGCGAGCGTCCCGACTTCGGCACCCGGCGCCGCCTGCTGGACGCGCACGCGATCGCGGAGGAGTACTACCGCGAGCAGCTCTCCACCCCGGCCGCGGAGGTCGGCCGGCGCTTCCTCGCCGAGCGCGGCTTCGACCGGGCCGCCGCGGAGCGTTTCGGCGTCGGATTCGCCCCCGAGGGCTGGGACTCGATCACCTCGGTGCTGCGGGGGAGGGGCTTCACCGAGGACGAGCTGACCGCGAGCGGCATCGTCTCCCAGGGCCAGCGGGGCGTCTATGACCGCTTCCGCGGCCGGCTGATCTGGCCCATCCGCGACATCACCGGCAACACCATCGGCTTCGGGGCACGGCGCCTGCTGGAGACCGACAAGGGACCCAAGTACCTCAACACCCCCGAGACCGCGATCTACCACAAGTCCACCGTGCTGTACGGCCTGGACCTGGCCCGCAAGGACATCTCCGCCGAGCGCCGCGTGGTCGTCGTCGAGGGCTACACCGACGTGATGGCCGCACACCTCGCCGGGGTCCCCACCGCCGTCGCCTCCTGCGGCACGGCCTTCGGCTCCGAGCACGTCAAGATCGTCCGCCGCGTGATGGGCGACTCGAACCCCAGCTCCGGGCTGCGGCTGAACGCCGATGGCCGCGGACTGGGCGGCGAGGTGGTCTTCACCTTCGACGGTGACGAGGCCGGGCAGAAGGCCGCCCTGCGTGCCTTCGAGGAGGACCAGCGGTTCGTCGCCCAGACCTACGTCGCCGTCGAACCCGGAGGCATGGATCCCTGCGACCTGCGCATCACGCAGGGGGACCAGGCGGTGGTGGATCTCATCGAGTCCCGCAAGCCCCTGTTCGAGTTCGCGATCCGCTCCGCCATCGCCCAGGTCGACCTCGACACGGTCGAGGGACAGGTCGCAGGGCTGCGGATGGCCGCCCCGGTGGTCGCCCGCATCCGCGACCGGGCCATGCGCCCCGAGTACGCGCGCCGCCTGTCGGGCTGGCTGGGGATGGACGAGCGCACCGTGCTGCGCGCCGTGCACGACGCCGCCCGGGCCCCGCAGGGCGCCGCCCAGACGTCGGCCCAGCGCCCCACCGCGCCGGGGGAGACCCAGGAGGAGCCCGGCCTCATCGCGCCGGCCCGCCTGGCCGACGTGGTGAGCCCCCGTGACCCCGTCGGCCAGGTCGAGACCCAGGCCCTGGCGGTGATGATGCAGGCTCCCCAGTTGCTGGAGACCGACAAGGTCGGCGCGCTCCCGGACGACGCCTTCCACGTGCCGGCCCTGCAGGGCGTGTGGGACGTGATGCTGGCCGCCGGCACGCTGCTGGACGCGGTGATCGGCACCCTGCACCCGGCCCGCTACCTCGAGCAGGTCCTCGAGATCGCCGGGGAAACGGTGCGGCCGCTGATCGTCGAGATCGCGAATCTCGACCTGCCCGCGCGGGACGAGGCCGGTCTCCAGCGCCTGGCCGGCTCGCTGCTGGACCGGCTCACGGAGCTTTCCATCACCCGGGAGTACTCGGTGCTCAAGCAGCGTCTGCAGCGCACCGACCCCTCCGATCCGGAGCGGTACCAGGAGATCCTCACGCGCCTCGCACAGGTGCAGGAGAAGAGACGCGCCCTGCGGGCCGCGGACGAGTGACCGCCTCGCGGCGGCGGCGCCGCACGGCCCGCACCGCCTCGATGGTTCCGCCGACGGCGAGCGCCATGCCGATGCCGAGCGCCACGCCCAGCAGCGGCTGGTCGCGGAAGGCGAGCCCGCCGAGCATCCCGATGCCGACGTAGTAGAGGGACCACAGAGCCGCGGCGAGGGCCGCGAACAGGACGAAGCGCCGGCGCGGATAGCCGATCACCCCGGAGGCCACCGTGGTGGCGGTGCGCCCGCCGGGGACGAACCGCGCCGAGACGATCAGCATCCCGCCCCGCGCCATCAGCTCCTTCTCGGCCCAGCCCAGCATCGTGCCGACCCACCGCCGGCGCCGGGCCCACCGTGCGAGAGGACCGGCACCGCGGCCGACATGATGCGCCGCCACGTCTCCGGCCAGGGCACCGGTCCAGGCGGCGAGCAGGAGCGGCAGGGCGTCGGGACCCCCGGTCATGGCATAGGCCGCCGCGGTGAGCACCACGGTCTCGGCCGGGACCACGGGCAGCAGGCCGTCGAACGCGGTCAGCGCGATCACGAGCACGTAGAGCCAGGGGGAGGCCAGCAGGGTCTCTGCCAGGTGCAGCACGGCGTCCATGAGGGGTCTCCTGTGAGGGGTGAGGATACGAGAGAGACGCTACGGAGCTCCCGGGCCCGGCAGAACACGGCTGCCCTCCCGGTCGCGGCGGAGAACCCTCCCCTCCTTTTACGGGAATCCGTAACCTTTCCGGAGGGCGACCCCCTGCACCCCGCCAGAGAGTCATTGGTAGCTTGCAGGGCGACGCCGAGCGGCGTCCTGCCCTGCTGCCCTGGAGCCCCCATGCGCCTGCCCGACCTCTCCGGCATCCAGTTGCCCCGCGAGCCCACCCGGCTCGTGCGCCGGTCGCTGCGCCATGTCGCCGGGGCCCTGCTGGGGCTGCTGCTGGGCCCGCTGCTGATCCTGACCGCCCTGCTCCAGCTCATCCGCTGGCGCGGTCCGTTCCGCCGCGTACGCCGCTGGGAGCTGCGGCGGCTGCACTGGGCGTATCGCCTGCAGCTGGAGGACGGCACCGGCGGCTTCCTCGGGGGGAGGCGCGCCCTTCTGCACGGTGGGGTCGCCGCCGTCCTGGGATACGTGATGGGGGACCTGCTGCTGCTGGTGGCGGCCGTGGTGCTGGGCAGCATGGTGCAGTCCCTCTACGGCAGCGCGGTGGTCATCGAGTTCGACCTGTGGGCGATCAGCCGGCCCGCCCCGGCCGTGCTGCTGATCTTCGGCACCTCGAGCCTGCTGGCCGCCGCCCTCTATGCGGAGTTCGTGGTGTGGCTGCAGACCCGTCTGCTGCGCCGCTGGACCGGGGTGGTGCGCGCGGACGCGATGGACAGCCGCATCAGCCGTCTGCTGACCACCCGGCGCGGGGTGGTGGTGGCGATCGACGACGAACGTCGCCGCATCGAGCGCGACCTGCACGACGGGGTCCAGCAGAACGTCGTCTCCCTGTCGGTGACTCTCGCCCGGGCCCGGCGCGCCGACGATCCGGAGCGCTCCGCCGAGCTGCTCGACCAGGCCCACGCCCAGTCGCAGGCGCTCATCGAGGAGGTTCGCCAGGTGGCCTGGAGGATCTACCCGACGGCGCTGGACGAGCACGGACTCGCCTCGGCGCTCGACGGGGTCGCCCAGACCAGCCCGGTTCCCGTGCATCTCGACCTCCGCCTCGACGGCGAGCTGCCGCAGGCCGCCGAATCGGCCGCCTACTTCGTGGCCCGCGAGGCGGTCACCAATGTCGTCAAGCACGCCGAGGCGACCCGCGTGGACCTCGCCCTGGCCACTACGGAGGAGGCCGGGCGCACGCTGCTGCGCCTGACGGTCACCGACGACGGCATCGGCGGCGCCGATCCCGAGGGCGGGGGGCTCCAGGGCCTCGCCCGCCGGGTCGCGGCGCTGGACGGTAGCGTGAGCGTGGACAGCCCGCTCGGCGGACCGACCACGATCACCGCGGAGATCCCCTGTGACTGAGCCCGACACCACCACCGACGCCCCCGGCGCGAGCGCGCCGCTGACCGTCGTCCTCGCCGACGACGCGGTGCTGCTGCGCGAGGGCGTGCGCAGCCTCCTGCTCGAGGAGGGCATCGAGGTGCTCGCCTCGGTCGGCGACGGCGATGCCCTCCTGGAGGAGGTGGCGAGGCGCCGGCCGCACCTGGCCATCGTCGACGTGCGCATGCCCCCCACCCATACCAATGAGGGACTGCGCGCGGCACTTCGGATCAAGCACGAGCACCCCGACGTCGGCGTGCTCATGCTCTCCCAGTACGTGGCCCGCGAGTACGCGAGCGACCTGCTCGGCACCGAGATGCCCGGCATCGGGTACCTGCTCAAGGACCGCATCACCGAGATCGACAGTTTCCTGCGAGCGGTCCACGGCGTGGCCGGCGGCGGCACCGTCATCGACCCGGCCGTCGTGCGTACCCTCCTGCGCAGCCCCGAGCAGCGCCAGGCGGTCAGCCGCCTGACACCTCGCGAGGTCGAGGTGCTCGAGGCGATGGCCGAAGGCCTCTCGAACCGGGGGATCGCCGAGCGGCTGTTCCTGTCGCTGTCCACGGTGGAGAAGGCGATCAGCGCGATCTTCGACAAGTTCGAGCTCGGCGGCGACGAGCAGACCAGCCGTCGCGTCCAGGCCGTGCTGCGCTACCTCGACGAGCAGTGAGGGAAGGTGGCCCCGCGAGCTGGGGCGGCTGCGCGGTGATTGACGCCCGGCGGCACCGATGGAATGCTCGACGACGTCCGTGAACGCTCACGGCACGAACGGCGCGTGCGAAGCTCGCGCCACGATCGGGAGCCCCGTCGATGAAGATGTCTCGCCGTACCCTTGTCACCCTGACCGCCGCCACCCTGCCTGCCCTGTCCGTTGCCTCCGCGGCGCACTCGGCGCCGCCGACGCCCCCGCACGCCGACGGCGCACAGGCCCTCGCCCGTGCCCGAGTCGCTGCGGACGTCCTGATGGCGGATTACGACCAGAACAAGGCGTGGTTCCCCTCGAGCTGGTGGAACTCCGCGGTCGCCCTGCAGACGGTCGGCGACTACATGCTGCGCAGCGGGGATCGTCGCTACCTGGACCAGCTGGACCACACCTTCGAGAGGAACAAGGGTCCGTTCCCCGCCGGTGAGCTCTCCGGTGACGAGCTGTACGGCAACTTCACCAGCCGCGCGATCGACGACTCCGGCTGGTGGGCGCTGACCTGGATCACCGCCTACGACCTGACCGGCGACCAGAAGTACCTGGACATGGCCGTGACCATCGGCGATTTCATGAACGACTTCTGGGATCCCAGCACCTGCGGGGGAGGGATCTGGTGGGACGAGGAGCGGACGTACAAGAACGCCGTCACCAACGGGCAGTGGATCCGACTGACCGCCGAGCTGCACAACCGCATCCCGGGCGATACGGCGTGGCTCGAGCGGTCCCAGGTGGCGTGGGACTGGTACACGACCAGTGGAATGGTCAATGAGGACGGCCTGCTCAACGACGGGCTGACGGATGCCTGCGAGAACAACGGCGACCGCGTGTACACCTACAACCAGGGCCTGGCGATCGGCGCCGCGCTCGAGCTGTGGCGCGCCACCGGCGATCCGCACCTCCTGGACAAGGCCCGCTACTTCGCGGATGCGGCGCTGGTCGAGGGCGCTCTGGTCACCGGCGGGATCCTCACGGAGTACACCGATGTGCTGGGTGAGACCACGAACGACAACCACAAGCAGTTCAAGGGCATCTTCCTGCGGTACCTGATGGACCTCGCGGACACCACGGGCGATTCCCGCTACCGGGACGCCGTCGCGACCCAGGCGTCGACGATCTGGGAGGTGGACCGCAACGTCGCCGACCAGCTCGGGGTGCGCTGGGCGGGTGCGAGCACGGAGGAGTCCCCGAACGTCTTCGACTGGCGCACCCAGGCCAGCGCTTTCAGCGCGCTGATCGCCGACGTCCCGCAGGACGGGGTGCGCCGCTCGCTGTCCGCCTCCCTCTCCCAAGCTCCGGTGGTGATGCCCGATGGCGAACCCGTGCAGCTGGAGCTCGACCTGGACGTGACGATCACCTCGGCCGATGCCCGTCGCCTCCACGTGCGACTGGAGGCGCAGGGCCCGGAGGGCTGGGAGATCGAGAACGCACACCGCGTCACGGTGGACGTCCCCGGGACGGGGAGGGACGGTGAGCCCGAGACCGTCACCGTTCCCCTGGGCGTGACGGTCCCGGCCGACGCCGCCGACGGGGACCATCGGATCTCCGTGACGGCGAGCGGGCCCGGCGGACTGGAGTTCCTCGCCCGGACGGAGGTGGTGGTGGCCCGCACCATCGACTTCGCAGCGGGAACCCGCGAGGACGCCCCGTGGCTGTTCGATGCCGGCGGCTCAGGAGTCACCGATGAACCCGGCCGGTTCGCCGACGGCGACAGTTACTTCGTCTACCGCTTCCCGTTCCCGGCGAGCACGACGTCGGCCCAGCTCACGTTGACGATCAGCAATCAGTACCTGGTGGACGTGGGCCCGGACGGGGAGAGCTGGACCCGGGTGCTGGCCGAGGACGAGCCGATCAAGGACGCCTCCAATCGCGCCGCCCACGAGCTCGATCTGGCGCCCTCTCTCGATGGCGAGGACAAGGACGTGTACCTCCGGGTGACCGACGCCTTCCCCGAGGACGGCTGGGGCGGTCAGGTGCATCACGTGAGCGTGACGTACGGCGGGTCCTGAGCGCACGCTCGGGGCCCGGTGCACGACGGGGATCCCGTCTCCGCGGTCGGCCGGGACGACGGACCCGCCACTAGAGCTCGCGGGTGCGGTACAGCGCGGTCGAGATGCTGACGGCGACGAGGACGCCGAGGGCACCGATACCGAGGCCGGCGGCGATCACCACGGCGATCGGAACTCCCGACAGCGTCTCCAGCACGAGGGTGTGCACTCCTGTGGCCTGGAGGAGCCAGGCACCACCGGCGATCACGAAGGCCGGCGCGTACGCCATCAGACGTCCTCGCGAGTAGCCGACGCGGAAGAACACCGGCATCTGAAGCGCCAGAGCGAGTCCGACGAACGCTGCTCCCGCAGCCAGGGATATCAGGAGAATCGACGACGGCACGCGATCGCCACGTAGTGCGGTGACGATCACCGTCGCCGCCGTCGCCAGGCCCGTGGCGAGGAGGTAGTACACGACCAGGGACACGGCGCGTCCGGCGACCACGGAGGCCCGCGAGACGGGCAGCACTCCGTACAGCGTGTCGAGTCGTCCGCGTTCGTCGCCCAGGAACGGGGTGGAGACGATCAGCGAGGTCGCCAGGGCGGCGGCGATGATCGCCATGCCCGGGACGGGCAGGATCAGTCCGACGGCCGTGACGAACAACAGGGTGAGCAGGGTCTGCCGACGGGGGAGCCAGGAGAGCAGGTCGAAGCGTGCGAAGGCGGGGATCATGCGGCGACCTCCTGGGAGTCGGCGGCCAGGTGGATGATGACGTCGTCGATGCTCGCGTCGTCGATCACCACCTCGGGGCCGAATGCGGCGGAGTCGCGCATCCGGATCAGTGCCGACCACTGCGCTCCCGACTGCTGCAGCCCCAGGACGGGGCCGGAGGACGGCGGGCCGGAGCCGCGGGCCATGGCGAACTCCTCCGCCACGCTGTCGAGCGTGCCCTGATGGGCGATGGCGCCGTCGACCAGGACGACGAGCTCGTCAGCCAGGTCCACCAGATCGGTGGTGATGTGCGTGGAGAACAGCACGGTGTGCGCGGGGTCGACCATGAACTCCCGGATCAGATCGCCGATCCGGCGGCGGGAGGAGGGGTCGAGGCCGCTGGAGGGCTCATCGAGTATCAACAGGTCCGGGCCCTGGGCAAGGGCGGTGGCCACGGAGAGCTTCACGCCCTGACCACGGGACAAGTCGCCGACGGGCCGATCCGACGGGACCGAAAGCTCCTCGAGGAGGCCGGTGAACCGCTCCTGGTCCCATCCCGGATAGAAGGGTCCCAGGCGCCGCCCGAGGCTCGCGACCGACCACTCCGCAGCGGCAGTCGGCTCGTCCAGGACGACTCCGGTGCGGGCGAGCGCACTGCGGGCACCGGGCGCCTGGCCCAGGACGCGGACAGTGCCTGCATCGGGCGCGAGAAGTCCCAGCAGGGCACGGATGGTGGTGGTCTTCCCCGCCCCGTTGGGGCCCACGAGACCGAGAACGCTCCCTGCATGGAGGGAGAGGGAGAGGTCGCGGATCGCGAAGCCGGGGCGTTGTACGGCCATGTGGCCGATTCGGACGGCGGGATCATTCATCGTGGCTCCACATCTCATCGAGACGGTCATGAACTTGAGGAGGGCTCAGCCGGGCGCGTCGCGCGGCGGCGACGAGCTCCCTGAGCACGTCGTCGACGTGGGTCCTCAGCGCGCTCGAAGCGACCTGGGCGTCGATCGGGAGGACGACGAAACCACGGCCGTGCTCGCCGTGGATGAGGCCGTCTGCCTCGAGATCGTTGTACGCACGGGTGACGGTGATCGAGCTGACCCGGAGGTCAGCGGCGAGCTGACGCAACGAAGGAAGGAACTGGCCTTCCGCGATCTCCCCGGACAGGATCGACGCGCGCACCTGTGTCTTGATCTGCTCGTAGATCGGCGTGCGTGAGCTCGTCGACACCACGATCCGCATGACACTCCCAACTGTATAGGTGCGTAGTAACAGTAGGACAGTCAGCGAGGCGTGGCAAGGGGCCCGACCGCCAGGACCCGGGCGTGCTCCTGATCAGGCGAGGGGCTGGTGAGGAACCAGGACCTTCTCGACGAAGTGCGGAGCCTGCGGGCGGTGGGCAGGGGCGCCGGGTTCGGTTGCCGAGCCCGGCAGGAGGATGCTGGAGGCGGCCCTGCCCTGACCGCCGAACCGGATGAGGGAGATCCAGGTGTCGCCTCCGATGGCGGGCCAGTCCGTCGGGGCAGGCACGATCTCCAGGCATGCGAACAGGCCGAAGTACGTGGGACCGCCGCTGGCCGGCACATCCTCCGGCGCGGCTCCGATCAGTGCGACGTCGCCGTAGGCCGCATCCAGCGGTCGACCCAGCTGCGCGAGGGCCTCTGCGGCACGGTGCAAGGAGTCCACTGCAGCTGCGGGATTCAGCAGGCCGGTGGGCAGTCCGCCCGCCTCACGGGCAGTGCCGAGGCGGCTGTCGTCCATGACGACGTCGCCGACGGGGAAGTGGTCGTGCGCCCACAGGTGGAACAGGAGGTAGCCGCGGCTGCCGGCCTCGGCATGTCGATCCCAGCGCCGCAGCACCTCCACGGCTTCGCCCAGGTCCTCCGACGCAGCGGCGGTCAGGAGGTCGTCGAGGACGATGTCCGCCAGGTGCACGCGGGTGCTCCACTTCAGGTCCAGCAGATCGTGCGGGGAGATCCGTGGGGATCTGCTCATCGCTGCCCGGGACAGGGGAGAGCGGATGTCGCGGATCTGAGCGGGATCCGGAGCGATGCCGTCGGGGTAGTCGGTCGGATCCAGCGGAGGATCGCAGAACCACCAGGGGGTCTCGTTGACGTTCTGGACCCACCCGCACTGCGGATCGATGACCTTGGGCAGACTGCTCGGCGGGTTCAAGCGCTCCCAGATCTGGGCGGGGTCATCCCCGGGAAGTCGGCGCCGGGAATCATCGAAGGCGCCACCTGGTCTTCGGGGCGTGGCTCCGCAGAACGCGGCACCGACCGATCCGGTGGAGTCCGCCGCGATGATGTTGAACATCGGCAGCGGCCGACGTTCCTGCGCCGAGAACAGGGCGGGGACGGTCTCGGCCAGGGACATCTGCCACCAGGCTTCCAGCGCCGTGGTGACCGGCTCGTGGAGGACCCCGGCGACACGGATCGCGACGAGTGTCCCGTCCGGGGCTTCCGTCACGGGTCCGTGGACGCTACGCCGCTCGGTCACTCTCACTGCGTCACCCCCGCGCACCTCCACCACGTGCTCCTGGGTCGTGAACGGGATCAGATCGCTGTCGAAGCGGTACTGGTCACCGCTCACCTCGAGCTCGTACACCCACAGCTGGGGAAGGGGATTCACGGTGTGGGTCCACCCGAGGTGCGAGGTATAGGCGAAGGACTGCCACGGGAACCCGATCGGGGTGACGCCATGGCACCTCCGGCCCGGCGACATCGTCCGCGCCTCGAACAACCTGTACGGTCCGACCCACGGGATATGCGGATTCACCAGCAGCAGCGACTCATGGGTCGATGATTTCTCGGCGGACACCGCCCAGGCGCTCGATCCTCCGCCGAGAAGCCCGGGACCTCCGACGGCCGGGAACGCGAGCTCCTGGTCCCAGAACCGCGCGAACCCGAAGAACAGTGCGAAGGTGTGCGCGACCACGTCACGAGGGGTGATCGGCAACGCCTCGCGGCGATCGCCACCGCGGGCCGGATCCTCAGCGCAGGCCTCGTTGAAGCCGTCGCAGAACGCCTCCAGACGGGTGAGGGTCTGGTCTTCTTGCGCGAGCCACCACGTCTGTACCGCGGCGTCGAGGCCGAACCGCGCGTGCATCACATCGCCCTCGACGAACTCCTCGCCCCACATCGAGGCCGCCCGTCCCCGGGCGATGCCGTAGAGCTCGAGAATCGCAGTGGCATGTGTCAGGGCCTGTGCGTAACCGAATCCACGGCAGGCCCCGAGGTCGTCGTCGGCGGTGATCGTCGGCATCCCGTACTCGTCCCACGTGATCTTCACTCTCGGCACTCCTCGCTTCAGGCTCTGACCGTTCGGCGCGGTCTCGCGACCGGATCTCCTGGAAGTATGGCGGGCCCCTCAGCCCAGATGCTCCGCGAAGTGTCTGTCGATCGAATGCTTAAGGCGGATGTGATTCCCCGGATGACCGTCCCCGGGTCCGTCGCGTTCATGCCGGGAGGCGACGATCCTGCCGGATTCCGCGCGGTGGACGCGGGCATCGTTGGTGAGCGGATCGGACAACGGCGCACGGCGTCACGACGGCCCGACGCGCGGGATCGATTCGAGAAACCTGCTCGTGCGGTCGACGCAAACAGTCCGGTGAGAATGTGATTTCCCTATCCGGGCTGCTACATCAGCACTCCACTTGTGTATCGAGGAGAATGCTGGCGTGATCGCGGTCTGGCATGATGAGCAGTACAGATAAAAAGTTCGTCCAGCGATGTGAGGACCAATCATGTTTCACAACAGCCGTCACGATGATGCCGCCGTCGGAACACTGAGCGCACTCGCCATTGTTCTGATCACGTTCCTTGCCGGGCAGACTCTCGGTGACGCATGGTCAGCTCAATGGATCACCGGCTCCCAGATGCTGGTGTTCGCGTACCTCGCCGCCATGTGGGTTCTGGTGCGCAACCTCGCGGCACGGCCCGGGCGGCATCGTGCACGCTCCTGAACGCAGTTCCCTTGCCTGTCATGGACCAGCGGCAGGGGCGGCATATGTGAAAAGAGGTTTCGGGGGAGGGGACGCTACGTGGTGAGGTGCGACGGCGCGTGGCACAGCGGATAATGGGCCATGAGTCCGCGACGATGACCTTGGAGGTGTGCGCGTCACTCATGGATGATGACGTGCGCGCCCGCGGTTCCTGGATTGATGCCGTTGCATTCCCGGTGCGTACTGCGTAACGGCCGTTCCCATCGAATTCGCTTCTGAACTGGTAGCCCAGGCGGGGCTTGAACCCGCGACCGACGGATTATGAGTCCGCTGCTCTGACCGGCTGAGCTACTGGGCCGTGGACCCACGGTGGGGCCCGGAAGAATCTACCACGTCGTGCCCCTGTGACCTGGCCGGATGCGCAGGGTTCAGGGGACGGGACGGGTCGCTGCGGCGCCACCGGTGCGGGTGTCGCCCGCCGTGATCGCTGCTCGCTCCCGCACCACTCGGACCGTCGGCCGTTCACCGGCACGGGAGGCGTCCATCCAGGCCTCGAACACCGAGCCGCCCGGCGCAGCAGCGCTGCGCTCCAGCAGTGGGTCCCGGCCGACGGGGAACTCTATCTCCCGGCCGCGGGGCGCCGGGGGAGCGGCCTCGCGGGCTGCGGCCACGGCATCGCGGAAGGCTTCCCCGGCGTTCTTGATCCTGCCGTGCTCGTCGAACAGCCCGAGGGTGTGCTCCAGCGGCGGGAAGTCCGCCAGCGAGCGGGAGACGTCATGGGAGCACCACCAGGTGATGCCCCACAGCTCGGGGCACTGCATCGCCGTCTCGAATGTGCTGCGCACGAACCACGGCACCTCCTGCTCGGTGAGGATGCTGCGCGGAGCGCCGACCTCTTGCAACCACAAGGGGCGCTGGGGAGCGGGGGAGAAGGCGCGAGCGAGCTCGAGGTAGTACTCAGCGCGGTGCGCGACCTCGAAGGAGCGGGCGCCGTAGCGCTGCCCGGTGCCGTCGAAGATCCAGGAGTGCACGACGGTGGCGTCACCGAGGGACGCGGACTGGTCGGGGGTGAAGGCGTGGTCGTCCATGAACCAGGCCGCGTCGTAGTTGGCGACCGTGTGCATTCCTCCTGGTGCTCCCGCGCGGGCCGCCGCCAGCAGGGTGCGCGTCCAGGCCTCGGCCTCCGCGACCGAGGTGACGTCCGGGTCGGGATGGTTGGAGGCGGAGAACTGATTGACCTCGTTGCCCAGCGTGAGTCCCACCAGGTTCGGTGCGTCCGCGAGACGGGCCGAGAGGGAGTGCACCAGCTCGGCGGTCGCCTCCACCACCGCGGGGTCGGTGAACATGTTGCGGCGGTGCCAGGTGGCCAGCCAGCTGGGAACGAAGTCGAAGCTCGAGAGGTGTCCCTGGATCGCGTCGACCACGACGTCCAGCCCGACCGTGGCGGCGATGTCGACCACGGTGCGCACGTCCTCGAGGCCTCGGAGCCGGATCAGGGTCCGGTTGGGCTGCAGCAGCGGCCACAGCGGGAAGACCCGCACGTGGTCCGCGCCGAGGGACGCGATCGCCTGGAGGTCCTCGCCGACCGCGTCCGGATCCAGGTCGAGCCAGGAGTGGAACCATCCGGTGCGCGGCGTGTAGTTCACTCCGAAGCGTGGGGCTCCGGATCCGGTCGGTGCAGGGGAGGGGGCAGGCATCGTCGTCCTTCCGTCGGCCGCAGCCGGTGGCGAGGGGTCGGGCCGGGGTCCTGGGCAGGGGACAGCGACAGGCCGGCACGACGGTGACGACCCGGTGCTACTGTAGCGCTCAAGTAACACTGCGAGGCGGCGCGGTGTCGAAGGGATGACGGAGAGGGCGACGATGAGCACCAGCAGTTCCTCCCCGTCCCGCGGCAGCGGGCGCGGCCAGCGTGTCACGATCGCGGACATCGCACGCCGCGCCGGCGTCACCTCTGCCGCGGTGTCCCTCGCCGTCAACGGACGGCCCGGCGTCTCGGAGGCGACTCGCACCCGGATCATGGAGATCGCGAGGGAGCTGGACTGGGAACCGTCCCCGGCCGCGCGAGCCCTGGCCGGAGCGCCGGTGCTCACCGTCGGCATGGTGCTGGCCCGCCCGGCGGAGGTGCTCGGCAACGAGGCCTTCTTCGGGGCCTTCGTCGCGGGGCTGCAGGAGGTCCTCAGCGCCCAGGACTACTCGCTGCAGATGAAGATCGTGGACTCGCCCGAGGCGGAGATCGACACCTATCGCCGCTGGTTCGCGCAGCGCCGCGTCGACGGTGTGGTGGTCGTGGACCTGCGCGTGGACGACCCGCGGATCCCGGCGCTCGAGGAGCTCGGCCAGCCGGCGCTCGTCGTCGGCGGGCCCGGGAACCACGGGTCGCTGCCGTCGGTCTACGTCGACGACGCCCATGCCACGCAGCTGCTGGTCGACCACCTCGCCGAGCGCGGGCACCGCCGGATCGCACGCGTCGCGGGCACCTCCGCGTTCCTCCACACCGCCCAGCGGGACCACGCCTTCCTGGGACGCTGCGCGGAGCTCGGCCTGCACGGCGAACTGCAGGATGCGGGCTTCGGTGCCGAGGATGCCGCGGTCGCGACCGCACAGCTGCTGAGCGGGCAGCACCCGCCGACGGCGATCGTCTTCGACAGCGACGAGATGGCGCTGGCAGGATCTCAGGTCCTCGCCGAGAGCGGCGTTGCGATCCCCGGCGACATCGCCGTGGCCAGCTACGAGGATTCACCCCTGGCCCGCACCCACCGTCCGGCCATCACCGCCATCGGACGCTCCGCCGTGGAGTACGGCGGGGTGACCGCCACCCGGCTGCTCGAGGTCGTCTCCGCGGCGCGACGGCACCGCGGCGGACCCGTCGAGGAGGCGGAGAGCGAGGTGCGCGCCCTCGAGCCGGAGCTGAGGGTCCGCGACTCCACCGACCCCTCCCAGCAGCCCGGCCCCGACGAGGTGAGATAGGGCATAGCGCCCGGTCGGAGCCCTGATCGAGGGTGCGGGCAGCATCCGGTCCTGCTACTGTTGTCCAGGTCGATCCCGCATAGCTCAACGGCAGAGCATTCGACTGTTAATCGAAGGGTTGTTGGTTCGAATCCAACTGCGGGAGCCACAGCAGGAACGCAGCCCCGGGGACACCCCCGGGGCTGCGTCATTTCTCTCTCCCCCCCCATGGTTCCCGCGAAGGAGAAGGACGATGCCCTCCGTCCCCGATGATCACCTCCCCGTCCCCGAGGAGGCCACGCCCGAGAGTGTCTGGGCCGACCGCACCGGGCACCGCACCCTGGTCGGACGCAATCAGCGCGGCGTAGAGATCCCCATCGGCAAGGGGGAGGGCGAGATCAGCCCCGGCGAGCTGCTCAAGCTGGGGCTCATCGGCTGCGCGGGCATGACCTCCGACATCAACCTCTCCCGCCGTCTCGGGGAGGATTTCGCGATGCGCCTATGGGCGCACGGGACCTCCGACGAGGACAACCGGTACGCGCAGATCACGGAACAGGTCCAGCTGCCGCTGGAGGGGCTGACCGAGGCCGAGATCGACGGGGTCGTGACGGTGTTCGGTCGTGCCGTCGCCGCCGGCTGCACGGTCGAGCGCACCGTCGTGCCCGGGGTCGAGGTGACCCACGACGTCCTCGGGGCCGGGGCTCAGGCCGCTCAGTCCGCTCAGACCGGACAGGCGCAGCAGGACGGGGACGCACGATGAGCATCCGTTCCATCCGCCTGGTCGGCGACCCCGTGCTGCGCACACCCTGCGACCCCATCCGCACGATCACCGACGGCACCCGGGGTCTGATCCGTGATCTCGAGGAGACCGTGGATGACGAGGCCCGCGCGGGGCTGGCAGCCAACCAGATCGGCATCAGCCAGCGCGCCTTCTCCTGGCACCTGCAGGGCCACGGCATCGGGCACATCATCAATCCGGTCATCGTCGAGCTCTCCGAGGAGCTCCAGCACGATGACGAGGGTTGCCTGTCGGTGCCGGGACTGTTCTTCCCGCGCACCCGCTCCGCCTTCGCCCGCTGCGTGGGCACGGACGTGGGCGGCGAGGAGGTCGAGCTGGCCGGCGAGGGCATCATCGCCCGCCTCATCCAGCACGAGGTCGCCCACCTCGACGGAGAGCTCTACATCGACGGCCTCGAACGCGCGGTGAGGAAGAAGGCGTTGCGCCAGATCAGGGAGACCCTCTAAGCTCTGCGGGAGAGACAGGAGCCCTCCTGCAGCTCGCACCGTCCGGACGGTACCGATTCGTTGGGGAAGACGCATCGGACACCGGAAGGAACGAGATGACTCAGGGCGTTCTGTATGTTCACTCCGCGCCGCGAGCCCTCGCACCGCATGTCGAATGGGCCGCCAGCGGAGTTCTCGGCGCGCCCTCGCGCATCCGCTGGGAGGAGCAGCACGTCGGGCGCGGTCTGCTGCGCGCCGAGATGACCTGGCGCGGGCGCGACGACACCGGTGCCCGTCTGGTCAGCGCACTGCGCGGGATGCACGAGGTGCGCTTCGAGGTGACCCAGGAGGCCACCGCCGCGAGTGACGGAGCCCGCTGGAGCTGCACTCCCGAGCTCGGCATCCACCATGCCGCCACCGATCATGCCGGCAACACCGTGCTGACCGAGGACCATGTGCGGGGCTGCATGGAGCGGGCGGGGGAGGATCCGCGAGCCCTGCGCCGCGAACTGGGGATCGCGCTCGGCGAGCCCTGGGACGAGGACCTCGAGATCTACCGCCACGCCGGAGATGGCGCCCCGATGCGCTGGCTGCACCGCGTGAGCTGACCAGGCACGGCCCGGCCACCACCGGGCCCGCGGGGACCTCGAGCACGACGACATCGGGACCGGCTCCCGGAAGCCTGCCCGCGGGGGCAGGGTTCCGGGAACCGGTCCCGGACATCGTGCGCAGGAGAACTCCTCGCCGCGCCGGTCAGGCGCTGGTGAAGACCGCCGCGCCGGTCAGGCGCTGGTGAAGACCGCCGCGATGTCGTGGCCGCCGAAGCCGAAGGCATTGTTCAGCACGGCGATGTCCCCCGTCGGGAGGTCCACCGGGGCATTCTGCGCGATCCGCACCGAGACCTCGGGGTCGAGGGTCTCGATGTTGATCGTGGGCGGGGCGACGCGATGATGTGCGGCCAAGGTCGAGAAGAGCGACTCCAGCGCCCCGGCGCCGCCCATCAGATGGCCGGTCATCGACTTCGTCGAGGTCACCACGAGCTGGTCGGTGACCCCGCCGAGGGCGTCCGAGACCGCGCTGAGCTCACCGATGTCCCCGAGCGGGGTGGAGGTCCCGTGGGCGTTGACGTGCACGACGTCCTGCGCCGCGACACCCGCGTCATCGATCGCCTCACGGACCGCACGGGCCTGACCCTCCGCCGAGGGAGCGGAGATGTGGTGGGCGTCCGCGGCCATGCCGCGCCCGGCGGCGTAGGCGTACACCCGGGCACCGCGCGCCGCGGCGTGCTCCTCGCTCTCGAGCACCAGGATCGCGGCGCCCTCACCGAGCACGAAGCCGTCACGGTCCACGTCGTAGGGGCGCGAGGCGTGCTCCGGATCGTCGACCCGGCCCGAGAGCGCACGGATGTTCGCGAAGGCCGCCAGCGTCATCGGGTGGATGCAGGCCTCGGTGCCGCCGACGACGACCACGTCGGCGCGGCCGTCGCGGATCATGCCCATGCCGAGTGACACGGCCTCCGCTCCGGAGGCGCAGGCCGAGACCGGGGTGTGCGCCCCGGCCCGGGCACCCAGCTCCATCGAGATCTGAGCGCTCGAGGAGTTGGCCATGAGCATCGGGACCGTGAACGGGTTCACCCGGCGGGCGCCGCGCTCACGGACCGCGTCCCACTGGTCCAGCGTGGTCCAGATGCCGCCGATACCGGTGCCGACCACGACGCCGAGCCGTTCGGGCGCGACCTCCGGGGTGCCGGCGTCGGCCCACGCCTCACGGGCCGCGACCATCGAGTACTGGCCCGAGGGGTCCAGCTTCTTGGCCTGCGGGCGGGAGAGGGCGTCGAGTGCACCGGGCGCGAGCTGGCAGGCGAAGTCCACGGACAGTCCGTAGTGCTCCTTCCAGTCGTTGTCCAGGGTGCGCGCGGTGGACGTGCCGGCCAGGGCCGCCTCCCAGGTGGAGGCGACGTCGACGCCGAGGGGGTTGACGGTGCCGAGACCGGTGACGGCGACACGGGAGCTGGAAGCGGACATACGGACCTCCGGGTCGGATGGGCTGACGATCGGCGACGCCCGGGACATCAGCGGTCCCGGGCGTCAGGCGGGGGTCAGGACTGGGCGCCCGCGATGAACTTGACGGCGTCGCCGACGGTGGCGAGGTTCTTGACCTCTTCGTCAGGGATCCGGACGTCGAACTTCTCCTCGGCGTTGACCACGATGGTCATCATGGAGATGGAATCGATGTCGAGGTCATCGGTGAAGGACTTGTCGAGCTGGACGTCCTCCGTGGCGACACCGGTCTCCTCGTTGACGATCTCGGCGAGGCCCTCGAGGATCTCGTTATCGGTGTGTGCCATGGGTTCTCCTTAGGTGAACGGGATGTTGGGTGGCGGTGACAGACTACCCGCGCGACCGCCGAGGTTCGGGCAGCGCAGACGATGTGGTCCGTGTGGCGTGATGCGGACGACAGGGCGAGGCTCTCCGCCGGGGTCAGGGGAGGATCAGCACCTGTCCGGCGTAGGCCAGACCGGCTCCGAATCCGAACTGGACCAGGACGTCGCCGCTGTGTGCGGCGCCCTCGGCGAGCAGGCGGTGGGTCGCCAGCGGGATCGAGGCCGCCGAGGTGTTGCCGGTCTCGGCGATGTCCCGGCCGATGACGACGTCCTCGGGCAGCTTCAGCTGCTTGGCCAGCTCGTCGACGATGCGCATGTTGGCCTGGTGGGGGACGAACACGTCGACGTCCTCGATGCTCAGGCCCGACTTCTCGAGCATGCGGCGGATCTTCTCGGCGGTGTGCCACACGGCCCAGCGGAAGACGGTGCGCCCGTCCTGCTCGAGGGTGGGCCACGGGCCCTCTCCGTCACGGAACTCCACGAGCGAGCCCGTCATCCGGATGGTGTTCCAGTTGTCGCCGTCGCTGCCCCACACCGTCGGACCGATCTTCGGTGAGTCGCTGGGGCCGACGACCGCGGCACCTGCGCCGTCCCCCAGCAGGAACGAGATCGAGCGGTCGGTGGGATCGACGAAATCGGAGAGCTTCTCCGCACCGATCACCAGCACGTGGCGGGCGCTGCCGGAACGGATCAGGGCATCGGCCTGGCCGATGCCGTAGGCGAATCCGGCGCAGGCCGCGGAGATGTCATAGGCGATGACGTCGGGCCGGCCCAGCTCGCCGGCCAGCAGGGTGGCGAGCGAGGGGGTGGGGTAGGGGAACGAGATCGTCGAGACGATGATCGCGTCGAGGGTCTCGAGCTCGATGCCGGAGCGTTCGATCGCCTCCCGGGCGGCCTGCAGGGAGAGATCCTTGACGCCGACGTCCTTGCTCGCCCGGGTGCGGGTGATGATGCCGGTGCGCTGGCGGATCCACTCGTCGGAGGAGTTGATCGGCTCGATCAGGTCGTCGTTGGGGACGACGAGGTCACCGCGGGCGGCGCCGTAGGACAGGACCTGGGAGCCCGGGACGGTGGGCTGGTGCTGGAGGGAGACTCGCGCTGCCATGGTCAGTCCTCCTGATCCGTCGAGGCGGTGACGCCGGCGTGCTCGCGCACGAGCGCACCGGCGGCCTCGAGATCGTCGGGGGTGTTGAGGGTCGCGGTGGCGATGCCCTTGAGGTCGCGTTTGGCGAGCCCGACCAGGGTGCCGGCGGGAGCGACCTCGAGCATCGCGGTCACCCCGCGCTTGCGCAGCGTGCCCATGCAGGCCTCCCAGTCGACGGGGGAGGCGACCTGGGTGACGATCTGGTCGAGATAACGGGCTCCGCTGGTGACGACCTCGCCGCCGGCGTTGGAGACCAGCGGCACGGAGGGATCGGTCGCGGTGAGCGAGGGGACGAAGGCGGCGAGCTCCTCGCGGGCCCCGACCATGTACGGCGTGTGGAACGCCCCGGCCACCTGCAGCGGGAGCACGCGGGCCTTCGCCGGGCCGTCCTCCCCGAGGGCGGCGATCGCCTCGACGGAGCCGGCGGCCACCACCTGCGCGGCGGAGTTGATGTTCGCGGCGTGGAGCCCGTGCCGCTCGATCGCGGCCAGGACGTCCTCGCGGGTGCCGCCGACGACCGCGGCCATGGAGGTCGGCTCGGCTGCGGCGGACTGCGCCATCGCCCGGGAGCGGACGGCGACCAGACGCATCGCGTCCTCGTCGCCGAACACGCCCGCTACAGCGGCGGCGGTCAGCTCGCCCACACTGTGCCCGGCGATCACATCGGCGGGGCACGCCTCGTCCGTGCCGTGGAGCTGGGCGGCCGCGATGATCCCGGCGGCGACCAGCAGCGGCTGGGCCACGGCGGTGTCGCGGATGGTGTCGGCATCGGACTCGGTGCCGTGACGGAGGAGGTCCGCTCCGGCGGCCTCGGAGAGGGAGGACAGCGCCTGCTCGACACCGGGCAGCTCACGCCACGGGCTCAGGAAGCCGGGCTTCTGGGCCCCTTGGCCGGGGCAGACGATCGCGAGCACAGGAACCTCCAGGGAGAAGGGGAGAGAGGGGAACGACCCCGCCCGGACGGGACGAGGGCCGGTGGCGGACCGCCTGCGGGGCGCCCGTCACGAGGACGGGCGCCCCGCAGCGGTGATCAGGACTCGCCGCCGAAGGAGCCGGACTGGCCCGCGTTGACGTTGCCCAGGTCGTACTTGTCGAGGGCCTGGCGCACCAGCGACGGATCGACCTTGCCCTCACGGGCGAGCAGCTGCAGGGCCTTGACGACCATGGAGTGCGCATCGATCTTCAGGTGGCGGCGGGCGGCCGGACGGGTGTCGGAGAAGCCCCAGCCGTCGGCCCCGAGCACGCCGTACTGGCCGGGGATCCATTCGCGGATCAGGTCCGGGACCAGGAAGTCGTAGTCGGAGGTCGCGACGTACGGGCCGTCGACCTTCTCGAGACGCTGCGTGATCCACGGGGTGCGCTCGTCCTCGGGGTGCAGGAGGTTGTGCTTCTCGGCCTCCAGGGCCTCCTTGCGCATCTCGCTCCAGGAGGTCACCGACCACACGGTGGCGCGCACGCCCCAGTCCTCGGCCAGGAGCTCGCGGGCGTGGCGTGCCCACGGCACGCCGACCCCGGAGGCGAGCAGCTGGGTCTCGGGCCCGTCGCCCTCGGGGGCCGGCTCCACGACGTACATGCCCTTGAGCAGGCCCTCGACGTCCAGGTCCTCCGGCTCCGCGGGCTGCACGAGAGGCTCGTTGTAGACCGTGATGTAGTAGAAGACCTCCTGGAGCCGGTCGTCCTCGCCGTACATGCGCTGGAGGCCGTCACGGATGATGTGTCCGAGCTCGTACCCGTAGGCGGGGTCGTAGATGACCGCACCGGGGTTGGTGTAGGCCAGGACCGGGGAGTGGCCGTCCATGTGCTGGAGGCCCTCGCCGGCCAGGGTGGTCTTGCCGGCGGTCGCGCCGATCACGAAGCCCTTGGCCATCTGGTCACCGGCGGCCCAGAAGAAGTCGCCGGTGCGCTGGAACCCGAACATCGAGTAGAAGATGTAGAACGGGATCATCGGGAAGTCGTGGGTGGCGTACGAGGTGCCGGCCGCGGTGAAGGCCGCGGTCGAGCTGATCTCGTTGATGCCCATGTGCTTGATCTGGCCGGAGGTGGACTCCTTGTAGGCCAGCAGCAGGTCACGGTCCACCGAGAGGTAGTTCTGCCCGTCCGGGTTGTAGATCTTCGCCGTCGGGAACAGCGAGTCCATGCCGAAGGTGCGGGCCTCGTCGGGGACGATCGGTACCCAGCGCTTGCCGGTCTGCTTGTCCCGCATGAGGTCCTTGAGCAGACGCACCAGCGCCATCGTGGTGGCGATCTCCTGCTTGCCCGAGCCGCGCCGGGTGACCTCGTAGGCCTTGTCCCCGGGCAGCTCGAGCGCCGTGTGCTCTGTCCGCCGGGTGGGGATCGGGCCGCCCAGTTCGGCACGACGGGACTTGAGGTACTTCATGACCGGGGCGTCGTCCTCGGGCATGTACAGCGGGGCGTCGTAGACGCTGCCCGACTCCAGCTGCTCGTCGCTGACCGGGATGTGCAGGGTGTCCCGCAGGGCCTTGAGGTCCTCGAGGGTGAACTTCTTCATCTGGTGGGTCGCATTGCGGCCCGCGAAGTTGGTGCCCAGGCGGTAGCCCTTGATGGTGTGGGCGAGGATCACGGTGGGCTTGCCCTTGGTGTCCATCGCGGCCTGGAAGGCGGCGTGGATCTTCTTGGCGTCGTGGCCGCCGCGGTTGAGCTTCCACCAGATGTCGTCGTCGGAGAGGTCCTCCACCAGCGCCTTCGTCCGGGGGTCCCGGCCGAAGAAGTTGTCGCGGATGAAGGCGCCGTTCTCGGCGCGGTAGGTCTGGTAGTCACCGTCGGGAGTGGCGTTCATCAGGTCGATGAGAGCGCCGTCGGTGGACTGCTCGAGCAACGGGTCCCAGCCGGACCCCCAGATCAGCTTGACGACGTTCCAGCCGGCACCGCGGAACTGGCTCTCCAGCTCCTGGATGATCTTGCCGTTGCCGCGCACCGGGCCGTCGAGACGCTGCAGGTTGCAGTTGACCACGAAGGTGAGGTTGTCCAGGTGCTCCTTGGCGGCGATGTGCAGCGCGCCGCGGGACTCCACCTCGTCCATCTCGCCGTCTCCGAGGAAGGCCCAGGTGTGCTGCTCGCTGGTGTCCTTCAGGCCGCGGTTGGTGAGGTACCGGTCGAAGGAGGCCTGCTCGATCGCGGCGACCGGACCGATGCCCATGGACACCGTGGGGAACTCCCAGAAGTCCTGCATCGCACGCGGGTGCGGGTAGGAGGGCATGCCGTGCTCGCTGGAGAACTCCTGGCGGAAGCCGTCGAGGTCCTCCTGGCCGAGGCGGCCCATCAGGTAGGCGCGGGCATAGATGCCGGGGGAGGCGTGACCCTGGAAGAAGATGTGGTCGCCGCCGCCGGAGTGGTCGCGGCCGCGGAAGAAGTGGTTGAAGCCGACCTCGTACATCGTGGCGATGGAGGCGTAGCTGGAGAGGTGACCGCCGACGGAGACGCCGGGGCTCTGGGCGCGGTGGACGAGCATCGCCGCGTTCCAGCGGTTGATGTTGCGCAGCTCCTTCTCGAGCTCCACGTCTCCGGGGTACTCGCCCTGCTCCTCGACCGGGATCGAGTTCACGTAGTCCGTGGCCAGCGAGTCCGGCAGGTGCAGGTCCTGATCGCGGGCGTGCTGGATCAGGCTCTGGACGACCTCGGAGGCGCGGTCAGTGCCCCGCTGTTCGACGAGACCGTCGAACGAGTCCAACCATTCCCGCGTCTCCTCCGGGTCCGGATCCTGCGCATGACTGGGCAGGTTGATGCCGATGGGACGAGGGGTCTCGTGCGAACTCACACTGTCCTTCTCTCTACGGGAGGCGATGGACCGGCGTCGGGAGCAGTGGGCGCCGGTGGGCACGGCTCCGTCGGCCTCGGTTCGGATCAGCCTACCGTCGCGAGGGGTGCCAGACTCCTTCACCGGACCGCCTCACGTGTGAGACCCCGAACACCCACGGCCGCTGCGTGACGCCCTCGGGGCGGCCTTCCCGCCGTACGGAGTGCAGGAGGGTGGCCGGTGACATAGACTCATGCGCGCACAGTTCGGTCCGGCGCCCTCGGGACGGTCCGGACTGGCGCAACCAGCATGTTCCCTTTCCTGTGAGGAGCCCTTTCTTGTCACCGTCGGCCGACGCCACTTCGTCCAGCTCTCCTGCCGAGGTGCTGTCCTTCACCTCGGGCCAGATCGTGCAGGAGTTCGGCTATGACGACGATGTCGATCACGACCTGCGCGATGCGATCGAGGACTTCCTCGGCGAGGACCTCGAGGACGAGGACTGCCAGGAGATCGTCGACGGCGTCATCATGTGGTGGCGCGAGGGGGACGGCGATCTCACCGACGCCATGGTCGACACCCTCACCACCCTCGCGCCCGGAGCGCCCGTGTGGGTGCTGACCCCGAAGGCCGGTCGCGACGGTCACGTCGCCCCGGGGGAGATCCAGGAGTGCGCCGGGATCGCCGGACTGCGGGTCATGAGCTCGGTGAGCCTGGCCAAGGACTGGACCGGGACCCGCCTGGCCAGCCGCACGAACTGAGAACCCGCGTGTTGTGCTGCCCCCGTGTGGGGTGACACGTCACCTCCCGTGCGGAGGCAAGGGGCAACGCCCCTCCCGGGTCGTTAGCTCAGCTGGTCAGAGCGTCTGGTTTACACCCAGAAGGTCGGGGGTTCGAGCCCCTCACGACCCACCGGATACAGAAATCCCTTCCCGCCAGCCACGAGGCAAGATCGGGGAGGGGTTTCTTCGTGCGTCGGGACGCGCAACACACGAGCTGCGATACGAGTTGTGTACGAGAGTGGTTTCAGGACCGACTTTCTCACCAGACCCGTGCTCGGGGGAGGGTGAAGCGCCCAGGGCGCTTCGTAGGTCACGCGTTCTGCGTGGGTGCCCATCGGCTCGCCGGTGCCCGGCGTTGATTCAGTCCACGCACCTCTCCTATTCGTCAGTGGTCGTGGGACATCGCGTGATTTCTATGCTCTACAGGACAGCCTTAAGGTCCGGGAGACGCTCTTGATCGGCGAGGACGCTGAGTCGGGTGATCCGGTGGCCGTCGGTGTCGAATGCCATGATCGACACGACTCGACGATTCATGACGGCGGCGACGCCGGGGCGACCGCCAATGAGGATCGGCGTCGAGTGTTCAGCCAGACGGCCGGACATCGCTGCTTGCGCGGCGATGGCTCGGGCTCCGTGAATGGATCGGGTTGAGTTTCCGTAGTCGGCGTGCAGGACTGCACCGTCATCGAGCAGCGACAACAGCTGGGTGAGATCGCCGTCTCGGGCGGCAGCCAGCCAGGCGTCAATGATGTGGCGTTCCCGAGCGCGTCCGGGGCGTCCGGCTTCCTCAGCTCCCCGGAGACGGCGTCTTGCTCGGGAAGCGAGTTGACGTGCTGCATCCTCAGAGCGATCGAGCACTGTCGCGACCTCGGTGAAGGGCTGTCCGAACACGTCGTGGAGCACGAAGGCGATCCGCTCGGCCGGGCTCAAGAGCTCGAGAAGAGTCAGCAGTGCAACGCTGATACGGTCACTCTGCACGATCAGCTCAGCAGGGTCGACTTCGACGGTGATGGGCTCATCGCGCCAGGGCTCGACCTGCCAGGAGTGCTCTCGCGTACGTCTCGGTGCCCTGAGCATGTCGAGGCTGATCCGGGAGATGACGGTGGTCAGCCACGCAGGCAGGTTCTCGATCGCTGCCGCATCACTCCGTTCCAGACGCAGCCAGGTCTCCTGCACGGCGTCATCGGCATCGGAGGCTGATCCAAGGAGCCGGGTAGCGATGGCGTGCAAGCGGGGTCGTTCGTCGTCGAAGCGGCGGGCCAAGGTTTCTTCTTCGGTCATGTCACGTCTCCTCGGTGTCGTGCGTCGTGATCCCGACGAGCGACACAGCTCGATCGTGACGAAAGGACGACACCATGACTGCACCCGTTCTCGTGACCGGAGGAACCGGCACTATCGGCAGCCGTGTAGTACCCATGCTACGAACAGCCGGACAGGAGGTGCGGGTCCTGACGCGGCGTCCCGGCAAGAGCGGGCCCGGCATCACCCACGTTCAGGCCAACACCGTCACTGGAGAGGGGATGGACCAGGCGCTGGTCGGCACCGAGGTCGTCCTGCATCTGGCCGGCGGCGCGAAAGGCGACGACGCCGCAGCACGGAACCTCGTCGACGCGGCACAGGCGACCGGCGTGGAGCACCTGATCCTCGTCTCCGTCACCGGAGCCGACACGATGCCGATCAGCTACTTCCGTGCCAAAGCCGCAGCCGAGCAGATCATCGCGGGGTCCGGGGTGCCGTACACGATCGTGAGGGCCGCGCAGCTGCACGATTTCGTGCTGCCCGTCATTCGAGCTATGGGCAGGCTGCCGTTGTTGCCGAAGCCGGGTGGACTGCGCTTCGAGCCCGTGGCCGTCGACGAGGTAGCCCGTCGTCTGCGCGAGGTCACCCTGGGGGACCCCGCTGGTCGCGTCGCCGACATCGTCGGGCCCGAGGTACTGACCGTGCGTGAACTCGCGGATGTCTTCTACGAGGAGACACGTCGCCGTCATCGGGTGAGTCTGCCGGTGCGCATCCCCGGCAAGATCGGCCGCGCCTACCGCGCGGGAGACAACCTCGCTGGCGATGACGCGCTCCGCGGTAGCCGAACGTGGCGACAGTTCCTCGCAGCAAGCACCGGTGCGGGTGTGAAGGCAGCCTGAGAACGGAATCGAGCTGGTCACAGGCGCTCGTGCACCGCCTCAGGGGTGCGCTCCCGCCGGATCATTCGGCCAGGGCATTCCGCTGCCGCGGTCGAAATGATCCCTGGGGCACAGGAAGGCTCACTCAGCGTTGTCCTCAAGCGCACGCACGCGCAGTCGCAATACCCGACGGGGGACCTGCCGGGAATTGTGGATGTGCTGCAGAACGAGATCGGACAGGGGCCATGTCTCGATGCGGTCTATCGCACCGCGGGCCGTCGAAGCCGGGGTGCGCGGCATGTTGGCGTTCCAGCTGTACGTCGAGAACGACAATCTGGGTGCGCTGAACCTGTTCTCGACGAGAGCCAGCGCCTTCACCGACGAGTCGGAGCACGTGGGGTTGCTGTTCGCCACACACGCCGCCATTGCGTTCGCGGCAACTCAGAAGCACGACCAGATGCATCGAGCACTGGCCGGCCGTGACGTGATTGGCCAGGCCAAGGGCATCCTGATGGAACGTTACGGCGTCACGGCCGAACAAGCCTTCCTGGTTTTGGCCAGGATCAGCCAGGAGAACAGCACCAAGCTGCATGATGTCGCCACTGGGCTCGTGAGCACCCGAGTCACGCCGGGGTCTGAAATCGGGCGGACCCGTCCTAGTCACAGCGAAGTCTGACATCGGGAGTGAGGTGACCGATCGGTGAGGTGAATGCATCGCGGCCTGGGTACGCTCGTCTGGACGATGCCGAAGGAGGCGTCCTGCGCTTCTATGACCCCGGAGACGGTCCCATCCAAGGGAGTTGGCGTGATCGAATCATGAGCATCGAAGAGATTCAGGCCCTGTGCGGGGGGCGCGTCAGTGTGTGGGACGGCGACGAGTTGGTCGCCGAAGGACTGCTCGGCGGCGTCGATGTGGTCTCTGCGCCTGAGCCTCCGACTGACGGGGAAGGATGGAGAGTCGAGCAGAGTCTCGTGCTCGAGGTCGATGGCGAGGCACATCGGGTGCGCTTCGAAGTGAAGGTCGTTCCACAGACGTAACCGGCCCGAGCGGTAGTCTCCTGCGCATGAATGCCGCCATGGCGTTCATCGCGGAGACGCCCGACGGAGAGGTCGAGTTCCCCTCGACCGGGCCGACGGCCGACTACCTCCTCGACGCGGCGCACGCGAACGCAGACCGGGAGCCTCACTGGCACCTCCGCTGGTGCCTCGACCGAATGGTCGTTGGAGAGGCGATGGATGTGAGGGATGCGCGAGTCCACCGCGTCGGCCCCCGTGACTGAACTCGGACGCACGAAAGCGCCCCGCCCTCACTGGGTGGTTTGTCGATGAGCAACGAGCTCTACCGCGTGGACGACGTATTCATCCTCGAAGAGTGGATCGTCACCGACACCTCATCGCTGTTCGCACAGATCACCGACCACTCGACCTGACTCTGCCGACGTGCTGGTGCCCGAAAGGGAGGTCGGCGGCGACGAGTCCGTGCTCGAGCGCGCCGGACGCCTCAGCGCGTGAAGTAGTAGGCGAGTGCGAGCACCGCGGGGACCGCCACCGCCGCGCAGCCCCAGATCATCGCCGTCTGCTTGTCACGCGACTTCTGCTCGTCCGTGCGCGGACGCTCACCGGATTCGAAGCCCTCGGCGCGAGCACGATCCCGCTCCCGGTTGCGGTGCGCGATCATGCGGATGACGGCGACCGCGAGGAAGGTGAGAGCCGTCAGGCCGAACAGCAGCAGGATCAGAGTGTCGATGAGAACTCCTCCACCGAGGGGACGGGCAGGTGTGGACAGGATCTCACGACCGGCCGGCCCATCCTGGACGGTTCCTATACTGGATGGACCGTCGCGAACGAGCCCGCCGAGCCGACCGGCCCCCGAGGCCCGCCCCGGAGGGCGGAGTGACCGCGACCGGCACCGAACCGAGGAGGAGCCGCGCAGGTGAACGCACCGAGCAGAGAGTTCGACGTCGAGGCGATCCGGGCAGACTTCCCGATCCTGGGGCGCATGCTGGATCCGGACACGCCGATGATCTACCTCGACGGCGGAGCCACGTCGCAACGCCCCCAGCAGGTCATCGACGCCGAGGTCGACTATCTCACCCGGGACAATGCGGCGGTCAAGCGCGGCGCGCACCGGATGGCGGCGGCCGCGACCGACGCCTACGAGGGGGCTCGCGAGAGGATCGCCTCCTTCCTCGGTGCCCCGTCACCGGACGAGGTCGTGTTCACCAAGAACGCCACCGAGGCCCTGAACCTCGTCGCCCGTTCCCTGGGCGACGGCGACAGCTCCACCCCGGATCACCTGCGGGTGCGCGAGGGCGACGAGATCCTCGTGACCGAGATGGAGCACCACGCGAATCTGGTGCCCTGGCAGCAGCTCGCCCGCCGTACCGGGGCGACGCTGCGCTGGATCCCGATGGCCGACGACTTCACCCTCGACCTCACCGACCTGGGCTCACTGCTGACCGAGCGCACCAAGGTCCTGGCGCTGACCCATCAGTCCAACGTGCTGGGCACCCTCAATCCGCTGGACCGCCTGCTCGAGGCGGCTCGCGCGGTGGGCGCGCTCACCGTCGTCGACGCCGCGCAGTCCGCGCCCCACATGCCCGTCGACCTCTCTGCCCTCGGCGCCGACTTCGTGGCGCTGTCCGGGCACAAGATGCTCGGCCCCACCGGGATCGGTGTGCTCTGGGGCCGCTACGAGCACCTCGCCTCCCTGCCTCCGTTCCTCACCGGCGGTTCCATGATCGAGATGGTCCACCTCGACCATTCCACCTTCGCCGAGCCGCCGGCCCGGTTCGAGGCCGGGACCCCGCCGATCAGCCAGGCCGTCGGCCTCGCCGCCGCGACGGACTATCTCTCCGCCTTGGGGATGGAGCAGATCGCCGGCCACGAGAAGGGATTGACCCAGCGCGCGCTGCGCGGCCTGAGCGCCCTCGAGGACGTGCGGATCATCGGCCCCGCGGCCGCCCCCGAGCGGAGCGGAGCGGTGTCCTTCGACCTCGCCGGCCGCCACCCCCACGACGTCGGCCAGGTGCTCGACTCGCTCGGTATCGAGGTGCGGGTCGGTCACCACTGCGCCTGGCCCCTGCATCGCCGCTACGGTCTGCACGGCACCACCCGCGCCAGCTTCTCCGTGCACACCACCGCCGCCGAGGTCGATGCCTTCGTCGACGGCGTCGCCCGCACCGCCGACTTCTTCCGGTCCCTGTCATGAACGGCGGCCTGAACTCCCTGTACACCGAGCTCGTCATCGAGCACGACAAGCGCCCCCTGCACGCCGGGCTGCGTGAACCCTTCGACGCCGAGGTCCACCACGTGAACCCCACCTGCGGCGACGAGATCACCCTGCGCCTGCAGCTGGCCGGAGAGTGCGACGCGGAGCGGATCGAGGACGTCTCGTACGAGGCGATCGGCTGCGCCATGAGCCGGGCAGCCGCCTCGATCATGGCCGATCTCCTGATCGGGCGGACGGTCGCCGAGATCGAACCCGTGCGCGTGCACTTCGAGGAGGCCATGCGCTCCCGCGGCACCGTCGAGGGGGACGAGGAGCTGATCGGCGACGGCATCGCCCTGCTCGGCGCCGCCCGGTTCCC
Source organism: Brachybacterium sacelli (assembly GCF_017876545.1). Taxonomy (NCBI): domain Bacteria; kingdom Bacillati; phylum Actinomycetota; class Actinomycetes; order Micrococcales; family Dermabacteraceae; genus Brachybacterium; species Brachybacterium sacelli. The sequence continues at coordinate 1,495,529 of NZ_JAGIOD010000002.1, forward strand.
CGCCCGCGTCAAGTGCGTGCTGATGCCCTGGAAGGCCTACCGGGCCGCCCTGGTCGAGGCCCGCGAGATCGAGCAGCGATGAGCGCGGCGGCGACCGTCGGCTCCGTCACCGGCATCCTCGAGGCGACCTACCCGCTTACCTGGGCGGAGGACTGGGACCGCGTCGGGCTGGTGCTCGGGGAGCGCACGGCCTCGGTGCGGCGGGTGCTGCTCGCCGTCGACCCCACCGTGGAGGTGGCGCGGGAGGCGGTGGAGCGCGGTGCCGAGCTGCTGGTCACCCACCATCCGCTGCTGCTGCGCGGCGCGAGCTTCCTCCCGGCCGACCAGGGCAAGGGTGCGGTCGTCACGGACCTGCTGCGTGCCGGCACCGCGCTGTGGTGCGGGCACACCAACGTCGACCGATCCACCCTCGGCACCGTCGGGGCGTGGATCCGCGCGCTCGACCTGCAGCATGCCCGGCCTCTCGTGCCCGCTCGGGAGGCCGAGGACGGCGCCCATGGCTCCCGGCTGTTCGGCCTGGGCGTCGTCGGCGCCCTTCGGGGTCCGACCACCGTCGGCGCCCTCACAGGAGCCGTCGCAGGCATCGTCCCGTCCACCGCGCGCGGCATACTGCACACCGGTCCCGGGGACCGCGAGGTGCAGCGGGTGGCCGTGGCGCCCGGTGCCGGGGACTCCTTCCTCGAGCAGGCCACGGCCGCGGGCGTGGACGGCTATATCACCTCTGACCTGCGTCACCACCCCGCCCTCGAACATGTCGAGGCGAGCGCGGACCCCGCCTCCGTGCCGGCGCTGATCGACGTGCCGCACGCGGCGAGCGAGGCCCTCTGGCTGCCGCTGGCCCGTGATCTGCTCGCCGGGACCGAGCCGGCGCTGGAGGTGCTGCTCAGCGAGCACACCACCGACCCGTGGGGCGGCCGCTTCGGCTGAGAGGTACCGGTGCGCGACGCCTCAGGCGACCCGGTCGACGACCACGAGCCTGTCGGCGTCGAGCTCTACCCGCAGACCGCTGCCGAAGGCGGTGCGCACCACGTCGACCACCTCGTCGGCCGAGATCGGTGTCCGCTCGGCCTCCAGCAATGCCCGCGTCACCAGCCCCCGGTAGCGCTTCGCCTCGTGCGAGATCACCGTGCGCACCCCGCCCCGCTCCTGGACCGGGGACACCTCGAGCACCTGCACACCCTCGCCGCTGCGCATCGCCATCATCGAGCGGTAGGACCCGGAACGGCAGTCGACGACCACGCCGGCACCCTCCGCGGCCTGCTCGCGACGCAGCTGGGCGGCCACGGGCTTCAGCCGTGGCGACCACCAGGAGCCCGCCTTGCCGAGGCGGGAGAGGGTGGAGCCGGCCGAGAGCCGGTAGGCGGGGATCCGGTCGCTGCCGGCGTCGACGAGACCGAACAGGGCGCTCTGGACGAGCACGCGGCGATCGGCCGCGGGGGAGTGGGCCGGGGAGAGTTGGTCGTACAGGACCCCGGAATACACGGCCAGGGCCCCGGCGGTCGGTTCGGACTCGATCCGGGCCATGCGCTCGATAAGCTCGGGGGAGGAGGCGGGCACACCGAGCCGGGCCGCGGCGTCCTTCCCCGCGGCGGTGCGCCGGGCCGCCCGCAGCATGGTGCGCCGCGACTCGGCCAGCTGCGGCAGCCCCAGGCCGTCGACGTCCAGGGCGGCGGCATCACCCGCCGCGGGACGGGTCTTGGTCTCCGAGGGCGGCAGCAGGATCAGCACCCGACCATTCTCGGCCGCGCCCGGGCCCCGCAGCGGGAGGCTGCGGCGAGATGTTGCGCACGTCAGCGGGCAGCGGGGCCCGGTGCGGTGGCCGGTCGCCACCGCACCTCGGCGTAGACTCCTGCCTGGACCAGTCGGCCGGGCAGTCGCGTCCTCGGGGTTCACGCCCCGGGGCCGAGGAAAGTCCGGGCTCCATCCGGCACGGTGGTGGGTAACGCCCACCCGGAGTGATCCGCGGGACAGTGCCACAGAGAGCAGACCGCCATCGCGTCCCTCGGGGCGCGGAGGTAAGGGTGAAAGGGTGGTGCAAGAGACCACCGCGGCCTCGGTGACGAGGCCGGCACGGTAAACCCCACCGGGAGCAAGGTCAGACAGGGAACGTTCGAGGGCGCCGGCCCGAGTTCCCGGGTGGACCGCTGGAGGTCGTCGGCAACGGCGATCCGAGAGGGATGACTGCCGATCACAGAACCCGGCTTACAGGCCGGCTGGTCCGCCCCGCATCATCACCTCGAGGCGGGCTTCTTCGCGGGCTTCGCGGGCTTGGACGCCTCCCCGGCCGCTTCCACCTCGCGCTGCGCCATCGCGGCGGCTCCGATGATCCCTGCCTCGTTACGCAGATCGGCGGGCACGATCGGCGTCTTCAGGTCGAGCCTCGGCAGGAACTTCGCGTGCTCCTTGGAGACTCCGCCACCGACGATGATGAGGTCCGGGCTGAACAGGAACTCCACCAGGGAGAAGTACTTCTGCAGGCGTTTGGACCACTTCTTCCACGAGAGGTCCTCGCGTTCGCGCACGGACGAGGCCATGTACTTCTCGGCGGAGTCGCCCTTCAGGGGGATGTGGCCGAGCTCGGAGTTGGGCACCAGCTTGCCGTCGACGAACATGGCGCTGCCCACGCCGGTGCCCAGGGTGATGACGAGCACCACCCCCTGCTGCCCGCGACCGGCACCCTGCTCCATCTCGGCGATGCCGGCGGCGTCGGCGTCGTTGACCACGAACACGTCGTGGCCGGTGCGCCCGCTCAGCAGTGCGTCGACGTCGGTGCCGATCCAGGAGTCGTCGACGTTCGCGGCGGTCTGTGCCACGCCGTGCTGGATCACGGCGGGGAAGGTGACGCCGACGGGCATGCCGTCGGCGATGTCGAAGGAGGAGAGCAGCTCGGCGACGGTGTCGGCGACGGCGTCCGGCAGCGAGGGCTGCGGGGTGCGGATCCGCAGGCGGTCCGCGCTCAGCGCACCGGTGGACAGATCCACCGGCGCCCCCTTGATGCCGCTGCCACCGATGTCGATCCCGAACGCGGTCCGCTTCGTCGACGTGCTCATCGCTACTCCTGGTCGAAGGGTCGAGCGAGGAGCTGCCCGACGGATCGGCGCGCCTGCGGGGCGCTGACGGCGGCCACGATACCCGGGTCCCTACCGGGGCGGCGAGGCGTTCCGGGAGCTGCGCCGCCCCGCCCGTCGATCACACGACGGTCAGCAGCTCGGCACCCTCCGCGGTGATCACCATCGTGTGCTCGAACTGGGCGGAGAACGAGCGGTCCTTGGTCACCACGGTCCAGCCGTCGTCCCACTGCTCCCAGTCCTGTGATCCGGCCGCGACCATCGGCTCGACGGTGAAGGTCATCCCCTCCTCGATCACGTCGTCGAACAGGGGTGCGGAGTCGTAGTGGGGGATGACCAGTCCGTTGTGGAATCCCTCGGCGACACCGTGACCGGTGTAGTCCCGCACCGACTCGTATCCGTGGCGTGCCACGAACTTCTCGATCACGCGGCCGATGACGTTGACCTCGCGGCCGGGCCTGGCGACCTTGATGCCGCGCATCATCGCCTCGTGGGACCGCTCGACGAGCTGATGGGCGGCCGGATGGACCTCGCCCACCTCGAAGGTGGCGTTGGTGTCGCCGTGGACGCCGTGGAGGAAGGCGGTGACGTCCACGTTGAGGATGTCGCCGTCCTGCATGACGGTGGAATCCGGGATGCCGTGGCAGATGACCTCGTTGAGGCTGGTGCAGCAGGACTTCTCGAAGCCCAGGTAGCCCAGCGTCGAGGGGTAGGCGCCGTTCTGGATCAGCACCTCGTGGACCACCTCGTCGATGCGGTCCGTGGTCACGCCGGGCACCGCGGCCTCCCCGGCGGCCTGCAGGGCGAGCGCCGCCACCCGGCTGGCCTCGCGCACCCGTGCGATGACGTCGGCGCTCTGGACGCGCGGACCGGAGTCGGAGACCGCCTCCTGCTTGCCCACGTACTCGGGGCGCTCGATGCGCGCGGGCACCGCCCGGCGCGGGCTCAGCGTGCCGGGCACCAGCAGCTCACGGCCTTCAGGACGGATCCACACCTGCTCTAGAGTCATACTCGTCAGTCTCTCACCGACAGGGGAAGGTATCCGACATGACGCAGGGCACGGAGTTCTTCTACAACCTCACCACCGGCGCCGTCGAGGAGGGCCGCCAGTCCTCGGGCACCGATCTGATGGGTCCCTATTCCTCCCGCGCGGAGGCGCAGCGGGCGCTGACGACCGCGGCGGGCCGCAATGAGCAGTGGGACGAGGACGACGCCGAATGGGACAGCACGGCTGCCGACGACGAGAGCTGACGTCGGGGCAGGTTCACTCGAAGGAGTGCTCCTCACCGGGATAGGAGCGCTCACCGACCTCGGCCCGGTACTGCTCGGCCGCATGGGTGAGGTCACGGCGCAGGTCCGCGAAGGTCTTGACGAACTTGCCGTGGAAGCCGGAGAGCCCGGCCA